>CADCMP010000160.1 GCA_902802565.1 Oscillospiraceae bacterium | reverse complement strand
GCCTCCCGGGATTCCTCCAGGGAACGGGGCAGAGCCTCCGCATGGGCGGGAGATTCCTCATCGCAGGGAGCGGGAGGCGTCATGGTTTCCGTGATCCCTTCCATGGCCGCCTGCAGGATCAGGGTGAAGGCCAGATAGGGATTGGCAGCGGGATCCGGAGAGCGCAGCTCCAGTCTCCGGTACTCGCCCCAGGCCGCAGGGATGCGGATCAGCTGAGAGCGGTTTTCCTCGGACCAGGTGGCATAACCCGGAGCCTTGTCGCAGCCCAGACGGGAATAGGAATTGTCGGTGCGGTTCAGAAACAGGGTCATGTCCCGGATACGGGAGAGGATCCCCGCTACCATGGGAGGAATGGAATCCTCCATCCCCGGCACCGCAGCGGAGAGGTTGATGTGCATGCCGCTGCCGTCGGTGTTGATGAGAGGCCGGGGAGAGAAGTCCGCAGTGAAGCCGTACTGTTCCGCAATGGTGTTCACCACGGATTTGAACGTGACGGCGTTGTCCGCGGCCGAGAGGGGATCGGCATAACGGAAATCGATCTCGTTCTGACCCGGGCCGCTCTCGTGATGGGAGGCCTCCGGATGGATGCCCATCTGTTCCAGCGTCAGGCAGATTTCCCGGCGCACATTTTCTCCCTTGTCCGCCGCGGCGATATCCATGTAGCCGGCGCGGTCGATGGGCTGCAGGGTGTTCTCTCCGTTTTCGTCCTGTTTAAACAGGTAGAACTCGATCTCCGTGCCGATCTGAAAGGAGATCCCCGCATCCGCCGCTTTTTGAACGGTCTGTTTCAGCAGGGTCCGGGTATCTCCGTCAAAGGGCGTGCCGTCGGGATAGGTGATATCACAGAACATGTGAGCCACGCCTCCTCGCTGGGGACGCCAGGGCAGATGGGTCAGGGTCCCGGGATCGGGATGCAGATACAGATCCGAGCGGACGTTCAGGCCGAATCCGTCGATGGCGGACCCGTCGATGGCGATGCCGTACTGAAATGCACGGGACCGAATTTGATGTCCTCTTCCTGAATGTAGTCCATGACTTCTTTCGGTGTATATTTCACGATGAGCTCTCCTCTCTGCGCACGGCCGGAAAGATGGTTTCCGACCGCCAATGGAAAGAATTTCAAGACAATTAAAATAAAAGCAAAATTATTAAAATAATAATTGATTGCTTCAGAATAAAAACAAATTTCGTTATAATTATAGCATGTGCATTGACACTGTCAACTGCAAAGTGAGCAAATATGCGGTGGTACACCGCCCCTTTTTTGAACACCTTGACGAATTGACAAACGGTTTCAAACAGCGGTATGCTAATAGAAACTGAAGACATCGACGTCTCAGAGAGGCTCTCTCTGCCCGTCGATGTCTTTTTTTTATGGAAAAAAGATGCTGCAGCCCCGGCGCCAGTTTTTACGGGACGGCAGCACGTCCGGAAAGCGAGGAATGAAACCATGATGACGAAGGAACAGTGGCTGCGATACGGCACCATCGATGAGCGGGATGCCTGCGGCATCGGTGCCGTGGTGGACATCCACGGGAAACAGACACATCAGACCGTGGACGACGCCCTGAAGATCGTGGAACGTCTGGAGCACCGTACCGGCAAGGATGCCCTGGGACAGACCGGCGACGGCGTGGGGATCCTGCTGCAGATCTGCCATGAATTCTTCCGGGATGCGGCAGGCGCACAGGGACTGGATCTGGGCCAGGCCGGAGACTACGCCGTGGGCATGTTCTTTTTCCCCACGGATACCCTGAAGCGAGGACAGGCCAGAAAGATGCTGGAAGTCATCCTGCAGAAAGAGGGGATGCCCCTTCTGGGATGGCGTGATGTGCCCATCTGCCCGGAGATCCTGGGACCTACGGCACTGGCGTGCATGCCGGTGATCCAGCAGTGCTTTATCCGCCGACCGGCAGACACTCCCGCGGGACTGGCCTTTGACCGGAAACTGTACATGGCCCGCCGTGAGTTTGAGCAGTCCAACGACAACACCTATGTGGTGAGCATGTCCAGCCGTACCATCGTGTACAAGGGACTGTTCCTGGTGGGACAGCTGCGCCGGTTCTATCCGGATCTGCAGTCGGAACAGTACGCTTCCGCCATTGCCATGGTGCATTCCCGCTTCTCCACCAATACCACCCCCAGCTGGGAACGGGCACACCCCAACCGCTTCATCCTCCACAACGGAGAGATCAATACCATCCGCGGCAACGTGGACCGCATGCTGGCCCGTGAGGAGACCATGTCCTCTCCCGCACTGCGGGGGAACATGGACCGGGTCTT
>CADCMP010000159.1 GCA_902802565.1 Oscillospiraceae bacterium | reverse complement strand
CCAATAGCGCCTTATATCCCTAGCCTTAAAAGGCAGGGTTTTACGGCGCAGTTTGATAAGTCTTTTTTCCTTTCTTGACTGCAGGTTTGGAGGGCATCTCCGGAATGCTTACCGCTGCGGGACGGCTCTGCTCCAGAAAATCTTCCTCCGTATCCGCCGGCACCAGCTGTCCGCAGCGGACATACTGGATCTGGGAGCCGAGAACGCTCTTCAGGATCCGGAAGGCAGGCTCTCCGGTGCAGTGACCGGTATAGAACACACATCCGGTGCCGGACAGCTGCTCTGCCATATCGCGAAGGGATTCTTCCTGCTCCGGTGTGAAGGGATCCGGCTTGTTGAGATGCATACCTCCGATGACGGTCTTGGGAAGAGTCCCGTATTTCTTCCGGAAATCATCCAGAATGTTGAGGATCCCGGTATGGGCGCATCCGCAGAAGAGGGTCCTGTCATCGCCTTCCCGGATGACCAGATGCTGCTCGTGGCGGAAGGCATCGGCCGTGTAGCGGCCGTTCTTCCGTTCCTTCAGAACGCTGCCGGTATCCGGTTTGAACCGGGTCCCCCTGACGCCCGTAAATAAAGACAGCTCGTCATCGATGACAAGGTCCCCGGTAATCATCTTCACCTGCGGCAGGGTGGGGATCCCGGGATCCATCCCGATGTATTTGTATCCGGCGTTTCCCGCCTTCTTCCGGAAAAACTCTCCGGCAGCGGTGGACTGGATATAAATCGCGGCGTCGGGATTGAGATCCGTAAAGCTCTGGACACCGCCGGCATGGTCATAGTGGCCGTGACTGATGATCACGGTATCCACGGCAGTAAGATCCACTCCCAGACGGCGGGCATTTTCCCAGGGTTTCGATATAAAAACTCAGCCCGTGCTGCGGGATGCACTCCGGCACGCCCCGGGCATCGTCCACGAGATTGACGATTCGCATGGTCTCACGCTCCTTCGCGTGTTGGTTTTCTTCTTCTGTTATTATACAGAACCCGGCTTCCCGTGCACAAGAGAACAAATGCTCCAATCGGACAATCTTTCCAACGAAATACCACTGGAATACAGGAATGCTCTCATTGTATAATGATGAAAACGGATTCGTAGAGGAGGGAGACGCATGGCATCCTTTTCCTGGAACCGGCTGCCGGAACAGTATTCCGATGCGGTGCGTTCCCAGGCGTTCATCGGGGAGGAACTGATCGGGACCATCGGGTTTAAACCGGAGGACCGTGTGCTGGACGCCGGATGCGGCGTGGGGAACCTCACCCTGGACATCGCCCGGATGGTGCCGGAGGGCAGCGTCACGGGGATGGATATCTCCGAAGGACGCATCGCTCAGTGCAGGGACCTGTTCCGGAACGAGAAGATCCCCAACGCCCGGTTTTATGTGGGAAGTATCGAGGAGATGACGGAGGAAGAGGAGTACACCATCGTCTTTTCCAATTCCGTATTCCAGTGGGTCACGGATCTGGATCTGGCTTTGAGCAGTTTCCACCGGGCTCTCCGGACCGGAGGCCTCGCGGCCATTCAGTTTCCCCGGCTCTTCGGGGATCACCCCATGATCTTCTACCCGGAGAAGGCCATCCGGGAACTGAAACTGGAAGAGTATTTCAAGGACTGGACATTTCCTGCCTGTGTGCCCTCGGAGGGGGAACTGAAAAAAGCCATGGAGCGTGCCGGTTTTTCTGAGATCCTCATAAGGGAGGACGAAACGGCATTTTCCTTCCCTACGGCACAGAAGCTGTTCGATCATTTTAAGAATGTGGGTTATGCCCGGTATACTCAGCGGCTGCCGGAGGAATATGAGGAAGCATTCCTGCGGAAGATCCTGCAGGACATTGAGGAAGATTATACGAAAGACAAGACCCAGCGCTGCAGACGCTGGTTTGCCTACGGAAGAAAGAAGGAGGGAGCGGCGACACAATGAGAGTCATCGTATATGATATGCCAAGAGAACAGTGGGAGAAACTGGACCTCGACATCCGTGAGGATGATATCGTGGTATGGGACGACGGATCCATCCATCCCTGCACGGGATGCTTCGGATGCTGGTTCAAGACTCCGGGACGGTGCATCGTGCCGGACCGGTATCAGAAGATGGGGGAGAACATCGCAAAGGCCACCGACTGGATCCTGATCACGAAGAACACCTTCGGCGGATTCAG
>CADCMP010000158.1 GCA_902802565.1 Oscillospiraceae bacterium | reverse complement strand
TCCAAGGGTGCTGCGCACCCGTTTTTCTTTTGGTGTGTTCTGTGTTCCGGGCTCATTCCACGATCCGGATCTAGCAGGATGCCATGGCCTTCAGGGCGTTCTCATGGAATTCCGGCGTGACGCCGGCACAGCAGGACGCGTCCACCTCGATGGGCACTTCCGGCAGAAAGGCCTTCGCCAGCAGCGCATTGGAGATGACGCAGATGTCCGTACACAGTCCGATGACGGTGATGATTCCGATGGGATCCTCGTCATTCAGATCCCGGAGGATCTTCCCCAGCTCGTCCGAACCGAAGGTCCCCTTGTCGATGGGTTCCGTCACCCGCAGCTCCTCCAGTTCCGGACGGATCTGCCATCCGTCCGTTCCCCGGATGCAGTGCGGCACCGGAAGGTTCTTTCCTTCCTGCGTTTCCATGTAGTTCTCCCCGTGGGTGTCCCGGGTGAACAGCACGGTGCCGTCAAAGCTTCGGATCTTTTCCCTCACTTTGGGTACGATGGCCACGGCCTCCGGGGTTCCCAAAGCACCGTCGATGAAATCGTTCTGCATATCGATGACCAGCAGGATGTTCTGCATCAGGTTCTCCTCCCTTTTATCCTAACGTTTACGTGTCACATCCGTGATGCTCACCGGATGAAGTTCGTGGGGATCATGGGCTCGTGCACCGGACGTTCCACGCCGGCCTCTTCGCCCTTTTCGATGGCTTTCAGGAGCCACGCCATGTTCCGTCCCAGGGTGCGCATGGTCTGCAGCCCCTCCTCGTCCTGCCGGGCTTCCTCCGCGGTATGTCCGTGGATCTGATTCCAGTACTGGGAGGCTACCACATGCATGTTCGTCATGAGGAAATACTGGTTGAGGCGCTCGAAGGCCGCGCTGGCGCCGCCCCGGCGGCAGGACACGATGGATGCGGCCAGTTTCCCGTTCAGCTTCTCTCCCGGCACGCTGAAGCACAGCCGGTCCAGGAAGGACGTCAGCCGTCCGTTGGGTCCGCCGTAGTACACCGGAGAGCCTACCACGATGCCGTCGAACTCGTCGATGCGCCCGGCGATGGCGTTGACCTCATCGTCGAACACGCATTTTCCCGTGGTCTGACAGGTGCCGCAGGCGACGCAGTCGGCCATGGGCTTCTTTCCCAGCCAGAGGGTCTCGGTCTCGATCCCGTTCTCCTTAAGCACGCGGATGGTCTCCTCCATGGCGACGGCGGTGCAGCCGTGCTCATTGGGGCTTCCGTTGATAAACAGCACTTTGCTCATAATGGTCTCTCCTCTGTCGGTCCGGAGCAGTTCCTCCGGGACCGGTTTCTTTTCTATTGCTTTTATCACAGACTCGCAGAAAAAGGACGGTTTGTCAATGGGTCCCCCTTCCGGAAAACGAAAACAGGAGGAGCCGAAGCTCCTCCTGCCGAGAACATTTCACCGGATGGGGGTCCCCCATGAGAAGATGGGCAGCGGGTCACCTTTTGCGATGATCCGGATATCCTTACTGATCGTACTCACGGCTTTCTTGAGCACACTGGAAAGGATCGACGACACCCTGCTCTTCACCGCGTTCTCCACCGCAGTGACGTAGGGTTCCGTGTAGTTCTTGGTATCCACACGGGAAACGATCGTTTCGATGGTCTTCTTCACCGCGGCATTGACCTTTCCGTTAATGGTGTCATCGGTGACGATGGCCCCGCTCACTTCCTGCATAAACGCCTTGAACTTCAGCGCCGCGTTGGTGCGGATACTGGTGGTGGGCGTGTAGAACTTCCAGTCCCTGGTGATCTTATCCGTGATGACGGACTTGTTGGTCTTGATGATCCTGTTGCAGAGCCTCAGCATGTTCTGCGCCGTGCCGCCGGAGGCATGGAGATACGGAAGCAGGGTACTTACCATCTTCGCCTGATCGGCGGGCTGTCCCGTCACCTGATATAACGTGCCGGCGAGCATGTAAAGGGCCCGTTCGGTCATGTCCGCATCGCCCTCGATAATGTCATAGACAGGGTAATAGGTATTGAACAGTTTCTCCGTCTGCCCGCGCGTGATGAGATCCAGCATCTTGTCCGCTTCATCGACCAGATCCAGTTCCCGCAGCTGTTTGTAATAGTCTTCCGCAAAGTACGGCGCGATGAGTCCTACATTTCCCACGCTGCAGTAGCACCACTGGTCGGGACGCTCACCTTCCATATTCCAGGTCATTTCCATGGTGTAGAACAGCGGGTTGCGGAAGTATCCGTCCGGCACGCCGGTCTCCAGCATGACGTAGTGTCCTGTCGGCATCTTCGGGGTCAGGAGCCCGTGCTGCGGCAGGTATTCCATCACCGTGTGGATCTCGTCGGGAATGGAGATGTCCACGAAGGGGATGTACTCCGCCATGTCCATGGCCCACTCGGCGTATTCCAGCAGATGGTCGTTCTGCAGGATGGGATAGAGATATTCGTTGACCGCGCTCTTTGCTTTTCCGGACTCGTCCCACAGCTCGATGCCGTCCACCATAAGCTCCTTGGCTTCCCGGATCACCATCAGCAGGATGGACTCCAGGACAGGAGAATCTTTGAAGTTCCCCATCACATCCACGATGTCCTGTTCGTCGATGTCCTGGATCTCCTGGCCCACCAGATGGGCCATCTGCAGCAGGATCTCCAC
>CADCMP010000157.1 GCA_902802565.1 Oscillospiraceae bacterium | reverse complement strand
TATCTCGCGTGCCTGCTTGGGTATTACAATCTGTCCCTTTTCACCAACTGTAGCCATCCAAGCATATTGACCTTTCTGTGCACGCATTTCATTCACCTCTAAAGTATGATTTGTTATACAAATCATACTACAATATTATAAAAATGTCAATAAATGCGAAAAAACACTTGACAAAACGCTACATGGGGAACGCACGCGGACATCGCGCCGTTCATCGATCCGGATCCGTGGAACAACATCATCCTGACAAAGACGGAAAGCCTGACCATGCGCAGCCGGCCCAAGGATCCCCGGAACGCCCGGAACAAAGGTGTTTTTTTATACTGTAATCGGCTCCTGAAATACCAGCCAGAGAGGAGGTGTAAGACACATGAAGGCTAAGCAGAACCCGAACCTGATCACGGCTCTCTATGAGCGGCTCTCACGCGATGACGAACTGGCCGGCGAGAGCAACAGCATCACAAACCAGAAAAAATTCTTGTAGGACTACGCCGCCCAGCGGGGATTCACCAACATTCGTCACTTCACTGATGACGGCTACACCGGAACCAACTTCGACCGGCCAGGATTCAGGGCTATGATGGCAGAGATAGATCAGGGCTATGATGGCAGAGATAGAGGCCGGACATATCGGCGTGGTGATTGTCAAAGACATGAGCCGGTTTGGCCGCGACTACCTGCAGGTCGGCTACTACACGGAGATGTTCTTCCCGGAGAGGGGCATCCGGTTCATCGCCGTCGTGAACGATGTGGACAGCAAAAAGCCCAGCTCCAGCAACGACTTTCTGCCGTTCCTGAACGTGATGAACGAGTGGTATGCCAAGGATACCAGCCGGAAGATCAAAGCAATCTTTCACAGCCGGATGGAGAAGGGTGAGCGCTGTACGGGTTCTGCGCCGTATGGCTTCATGGCTGCCAAAGTAAATGGTGTATATCAACTTGTTATCGATGAAGAGGCCGCGAAAGTCATCCGCAGGATCTTCTCCATGGCGGCAGAGGGAAAGAGCACCCGCGAGATTGCGGACGCTCTGACGGCAGACAAGGTGCTCGTTCCGTCCGCTTATGACCAGCAGACGGAAGGCAGACCAAACTACAGAGGCGCAGTGAAAGAACCTTTTCACTGGAAGACCTCAAACGTCCTGACGATCCTGAACCGGCCCGAATACATGGGAACGCTTGTCCTGGGCAAATCTGTCCGGCCCAGTTTCAGGAGTAAGAAGAGAGTCGCCACGGACAAAAGCCAATGGATGGTCTTCCCAGAAGCCCACGAGGCCATTGTTTCCCCCGAGTTGTGGGAAAAGGCAAACCGTGTGCGAAGACATAATGTCAACTACACGCCCGCGGGCACCTATGCCAACAGGTTGAGCGGCCTGATCTACTGCGCGGACTGCGGAAGTCTGATGTACCATCACCACTCAATCCGGCGCGGCAAGGAAGTGTCCTGTTGGCAGTGTGGCCTGCATCTGCGGGAAAACAGCGAGTGCTGCTCACACTATATTCAGACAGAAGTGCTCGAGGAGATCATCAAAGCCGCCCTCAAGTCAGTTGCCGGGAGCGTGTTGGAGGACAGCGGCGCGTTCTTCCAGGAGCTGCAGGAGCAGCAGGCCGCGCAGCAGACCCGGATCAGCGAAGAAGAGCAGGAAGAGATCCGGAAGCTGGATGCGAGGATCGCGGAGATTGATGTCAGCATCAAAGCCCTGTATTGGCATTCTTTGTTTCTTTCGGATTTATGATTGGCAAAAGAAAGAAATACCGCTACGGCTGAAGGCAGCCATTCATTAACCGGTCGGGAAGGTGATGAATCAGAATGACATCCGCAGACAAAACGGCGAAACGGCTTATCCTGCGTTGGGTCTTTATCCTGTCATTTTACTTCAGTTAGTACAGCATTCGCAGCGGAAGAAACATGGCTTTTAATCCGTTGTATGTTATGAATCACAATTATTCAGAAAGAAGGTCAGAACAATGAAAAGACGACTGGTTGTGTTGATGGCAGCGCTCATGATGATGGTCACACATGATGATGGTCACATCCGCAATCGCGGAAAGCGCGTCCATGGATCTGCTTGCACAGATGGACGGACAGGTATTTGAGTTCTCCAGCGGTGTGGGCGCCTGGAGCACCGAACTGACCGTCGGAGAAAACGGATCATTTACCGGCAGCTTCCATGACAGCGAAATGGGAGAAACAGGCGAAAACTATCCGGACGGTACGCTGTACGGATGCTCGTTTCACGGGCAATTCTCTGATCCGGAGCCCGTTGACGAACACGCCTGGACCGTTAATCTTTCTGTGGAACAGGATGAAGGTCAGGTTCCGGAAGCCATTGAGGATGGTATCCGTTATGTAACGGCTGCGCCATATGGATTGGAAAAGGCACAGGCCGTTACCGTTTTCCTCCCCGGCACACCGGTGGACCGTCTGCCGGAAGGCTTTATGATCTGGTCCCATCTTCAGGAGATTGACCCGGAGGCGAAGTCGA
>CADCMP010000156.1:496-2209 GCA_902802565.1 Oscillospiraceae bacterium | reverse complement strand
AGTTTCTTTCCGTAGGTATACAGAACGGAAAAAGCGTGGCCGGCATCCATGTTCCGGATGATCTCCTCCCCCTGATAATACAGGGAGTAGGTGTTGTAGTACGGCACCAGATTCATATGGAGGAATTCCTGGCTGCCGATGGAATAGTACCGGGGGGACAGATGCTGTCCCAGCACCACCTTTGCCGCCGGCACGGAGCTCTCCTGGGCGGTACGGCGGATCTCCGCGGCGATGTCCCCGTCGATGGGTTCATCGTAAATGGCCTTGCTGAGGATGTAGGTATAGGCCGATGCCAGATCCTTATCCTCCGTCTCCGCGATCTTGCTGAAACGTCCCCGCCGGATTTTGCCCACCTCGTAATGGTCGGAGATCTGACGCATCTGGATGTAGTTTTCCGCATGATTAATGGTGGCCGTGTCCAGCACATCCACCCGGCTTTTAAACACATAAACGCCGTGTCCGTCCTGGCTCAGCAGGCTCTCCACCTGTTCGTTCAACAAAGATCACCTCGGTTCATTTGCTCGTATGGATTATTGTATCATGGACCTGCATCAATTGCCAAACATTTCTACCCTTCCTCCGAATATTTCATGGTTTTCCGCATCTTTTTAAGATACTTTAAGGAACTGCTGCTATCCTCAGTGTCAGAAACAATTGCAAAACCACGCAAGGAGGAAGAATACATGACACTGCAACATTCCGTGATCCGGAAGATCCTGGCCATCGTGATGGTCCTTACCATGACCGCCGCGTTCATTCCCTTGGGAGTCCGCGCAGCGAACGACAGCGCCACCTTCACGTTCACTGATTCCGGCATCTCCGGCTCCGCCAACGGCGCCGAGATCGACGGCACCACCCTCACCATCACCACCGGCGGTACCTATACCGTCACCGGCAGCTGCAGTGAAGGCAGCATCGTGGTGAAGAAAGGGACCACCGGCGTCACGCTCATTTTAAAAGACCTCACCCTGTCCTCTTCGTCCACCGCTCCTGTGGTCTGCAAGAAGACCACGGAAGTGACGCTGGATATCCAGGGGACTGTGACCTTGACCGACAACGAAGATCCGGCCAATGAAGATTCATCCGATGAGGCCGTGGCAGATGCCTTTGAAGGCGCTGCCATCAAGGCAAAGGACGGCTCGTCCCTGGTGATCCGCGGCAGCGGCACTCTGAATGTCAATGCGACCGGCTGCAAAAACGGCATCAAAGGCGGTGCCACCACGGACATCACCATTCAGAGCGGCACCATCAATGTAAAAGCGGCCTATAACGGCATCGCTTCCGACGGCACCCTCACCATCGCAGGCGGAACGGTCAATGTAGAAGCAGGCAACGACGGTATCAAATCCGATCCGGATTCCGATGACACCGAATCCAAAGGCACTCTCACCATTACGGGAGGCAGCGTCACTGTTTCCGCCGCCGACGACGGTCTCAAGGCAGGTTATGACCTGATCCTGGGAACAAAGGGATCCTCCACCGGCCCCACCATTAATATAACAAAGAGCAATGAGGGCATCGAAGGTGCGAACATCGAATTCAATTCCGGTTCCGGCACCATCCGCTCCTCTGATGACGGCATCAACGCCGCCAACAGCGATCTGACAGACTACAGTTTTCTGTTCACTGTCAACGGCGGTAAATGGACCATCAACGCCGACGGAGACGGTATCGATTCCAACGGTGACATTGTCAACAACGGCGGTGAAGTAA
>CADCMP010000156.1:0-433 GCA_902802565.1 Oscillospiraceae bacterium | reverse complement strand
CGGCGGCATGATGCCCGGCGGAAATATGGGCGGTGCTCCGGCACAGTCCGGTGCCACGGGCGGACAGACACCTCCCAACGGCAGCATGAACGGGCAGACGCAGCCGGCGGGAGCCGCAGGCGGAATGAACAGCAATTCTTCCGGCTCCATCTCCATCCAGAACGGCAGCACCATCGTCATCAAGGATTCCTCCGGCAATACCGTAGCGGAGGCTACCGGTGTCAAAAACGCAAACTGTGTCGTTTTCGCATCGGACACCCTGAAGGACGGGGAAACCTACACTCTGGTCATTAACGGCACCGAAGCTGCCACCGCCACCGCATCTAACGGAAACGGCTCGGCAGCTCCCGGCGGAAACGGACAGCAGCCTTCTGACGGAACTGCTCCGCAGGCACCGGACAACAACAGTTCTGCAGTGAACAACTATGCGGAA
>CADCMP010000155.1 GCA_902802565.1 Oscillospiraceae bacterium | reverse complement strand
GAATGGTTTTCCCGCCATCTGATTGATCCGTCCGTACGCCCCATCGCGGACAGTACGGTGGTTGCCCCGGCGGATTCAAAACCTCAGGGAATCTGGCCCGTTGATGAAACCGGGAACCTTGTTCAGCAGGAAGGCGTATCCATCAAATCGGCCAATTTTACGTCCCTTCCGCAGCTGATCGGTCCGGATTCCGCCTATGCCGACGCCTTTAACGGCGGGACCGTGACCCACACTTTCCTGGATGTGAACGACTATCACCGGTATCATTTCCCGGTCAGCGGCACCGTTGTCGAACTGCGGAAGATTCCCGCCGTGAACGGAGCCGGCGGCATCACCGTGTGGGATCCGGCGCAAAAGAAATATATCCTTGAGGACGCCATTCCCGGCTGGCAGATGATTGAAACCCGCGACTGTGTGATCATCGATACGGAGGAGTATGGCCTGGTGGCTGTACTTCCGATCGGAATGTCCCAGATCTGCTCCTGCAACTGGGAAGAAGGTCTTGCGGTGGGTTCGAAGGTGAAAAAGGGCGATCCCATGGGCTATTTTCTCTTCGGCGGCAGCGATATCGTCATGGTATTCCAGTCCGGTGTCGATGTGGACTTCCTCTGCGAAAAAGAGGGGGATGGATATGCCCATGTGCTGATGGGTCAGCCCTACGCCAATCTGACAAAACGGGACTGATCCCCATTTTCCCATGGTCATCAGTTCTTCCGTTGTCTTGGAACCGGAATCATCGGACTCTCCTTTACCCCCGGGGTGGCTTCGGCCGCCCCTTTTTCATTGATCTCGGCTTGGAACGGTGAGAGTCCCGGATTGTGAAGCACTTCCCGCAGCCTCTGAGAATACTATGGCCTTTATTTTGAGAAAATTGATTAATGACTCGTTATCCAGCCAATCCTCTCCGAACCTTATCCCTATTTGCTTTGAAATGGCTCTTCTCTAACTTGGATGAGGGCCGTTTTCATTGCAAAAAAGTTTCTAAAACCCCCTTGTATATAGTACTGCAACGTGGTATAATGTACTATATATTGAGGGAGGTGTTTTGAGTGGCAGTACCCGAGTCCGTTCGAAAAGTTCCTCGTCCTATTAACACCATCGTTCAGGATAATGGCAAAGATGGCCCCAACCGTTATCCTGTCCGTGAAAGGATCAGTGTCACATATATCTCCGGTGGCAATCCGCAGCCCAGGAACGGGAAAGTCATCGGACATATTGTGGATGGTGTTTACGTGCCGCTTGGTGTTCCTTCCACTAAGGCTGAGCCGGATATGTTATCCTACGGCGCATGTGCTTTCGTCAGATCTGTATCCCGGGATCTGTTTGCGGAGTTGCTTGGAGTCTACACGCCCAAGGATGCCTACACCATCATGGCTATTGCCTCCCTTCGAGTCATTAAGCCTGAAGTATCTGCAAAGCGCCTTGCGACGCAATACCAGCAATCATTCATCTGCAAGTTTTATCCGGGTATCGGCCTTTCTGAGAACACGGTCAGCGCTTTCCTCCAGGGAATCGGTCGGGACGGAAATCGCCGACTGGCATTCTACCATAAGCGAGCGGCATCTGTTGTATCAGATCATCATGTAGCCATAGACGGAATGCTCAAGCAGGATAACAGCATTGTCAATGATCTGTCTGCGTTTTCCTACAAGGCTAGAACCAAAGGATGCCGGGAAATATCTGTTCTCTATGCATATGACATAGAGGAAATGGAACCGATCTGCGCGGAAGTTTTCCCGGGAAACAGCATTGATGCGACATCGTACAAATCCTTTATTCGGGACAACGATATACGAAAGGGCATCATTGTTGCAGACAAGGGATTCCCGCCGTCACAAATCAGTGACGAACTGGCGGAACGTCCGGATCTGCACTTTCTGACCCCTATCAAACGGAATGACTCCCGGATCGCGAACAACAACATGCTGGCCTTCGAAGGTGTTCTGTCCGGCATCGGAGACCATGTTCTGTACAAAAAGAAGGGGATTAAGGGTGGCCGATTCCTCTATGCCTACAGGTCTGCTCACAAAGCAGCAATTGAAGAAGCAACTTTCCTGGCCAGACGTGAAGATAAGAATGACTACAATCCGGCAACTTACGAGAAAAAAAGAGAACTTTTCGGCGTTATCGTCTTCGAATCGGATAAGGATCTGGACCCCAGAACCGCTTATCTCTGCTATGACGATCGATGGCTACTGGAGCTGGTCTTCAACCGGTACAAGAATGATGAATGTCTCGACAGAACAAATGTTCAGGGAGACTTCTCCGTCATCGGAAGCGAATTCATCAACTTTATCTCAACGGTCATCACCTGCAGGCTGATTCGAAAAGCTCGGGAAGCAGAGCTGCTGAAGCTCATGTCTTACGGAGATCTGATGGACGACCTGAACTCTGCGTGGCGGAAAGTAGATGCTCCGGAAGAACCAGCAACCAATGACAATGGCTGGGTTCACACGAACGTTGGTGTGTTTGAGGAGTTGGAAGCTTTGGGCCTCTCCAAACCGATTCCGAAACCCGAACCGAAAAAACGTGGTCGGAAAAAGAAGGAATCAGTGGAGAGTAAACCGAAAAGACCAAGAGGTCGGCCAAGAAAGAACCCGATAAATGCTATCGACAAGCTGCTATAGTACAGCGATTTGGGATTTCGTTAAT
>CADCMP010000154.1 GCA_902802565.1 Oscillospiraceae bacterium | reverse complement strand
CACCGATCCACAGATCCTTCTGCTGGACGAACCGCTGTCGGCACTGGACAGCTATCTGCGGTGGCAGACGGAGCTGGAGCTCATGGAGACGCTGGAGGACTTTGCCGGCACCGTGGTGCTGGTGACCCACAACCGGAAGGAAGTCTACCGCATGTGCCGTACCGTATCCGTGCTGGATCACGGACATGCCCGGGGAGCCCACGGAACGGAGAAGCTGTTCCGCCATCCCCGCACCCTGCAGGAATGCCTCCTGTCGGGATGCAAGAACTACAGCCGTGCAGAGATGCTGGAAGACGGAAGAGTGTATGCCGCGGACTGGGGCGTGACCCTGAAGGTTCCCGAATCGACGGAAGGACCGGTGTCCTATGTGGGCATTCAGTCCCATGACCTCATTCCCGTGGATACGGAGGGAGAGAACGTGGTGTCCTGTCAGGTGCAGCGGCTCATCCGGGACGTGAACAGCGCCATCGTGATGACGGATACGCCGGGAGGTACCGAGGGCAACCACCGGTTCCATGCGGAACTGTCCCGGGAGCAGCGTGATCTCTGGGAAGACCGGAAGCAGTTGCAGCTGTACCTTCCGCCGGAAAAACTCATGCTTCTGCGCTGAGTGGAATTGGAAAAGGACCGTGATATGACCGCTGCACAGTAGCAGATGCCATACCAAAGGTCCTTTTTTTGTGATATACTCACTCAGTAATCCTGTAAAAGGGACGGAAACAGGCAAAGGAGTTTATTCATGAAGATTGCAGTAACCTACGAAAACGGGAACGTGTTCCAGCATTTCGGACACTCCGAAGAGTTTAAAGTATATGACGTGGAGGACGGAAAGATCCTCGGCAGCCAGATCATCGGATCCAACGGATCCGGACACGGCGCACTGGCCGGCCTTCTGGACGGTGAGGGGATCGACGTGCTCATCTGCGGCGGCATCGGCGGAGGCGCCCAGCGGGCGCTGGAAGAGCACGGCATCGAGCTGTGTGCCGGAGCCTCCGGCAATACCGACGAGGCGGTGGAAGCCTACCTGCGGGGAGAGCTGATCAATACCGGAGCCAACTGTGACCATCACCACGGCGACGACCATTCCTGCGGGGACGGCGGCTGCCATGATCACGATGACTGCGGAGACTGCCATGGCGGTCCGGGGATCCAGGGACCCAATGTGGGAAAGCTCTGCCGGGTCCATTACCGCGGCACCCTCAACGACGGGACCCAGTTCGATTCCTCCTATGACCGGGGTTCGCCTCTGGAATTCGAGTGCGGTGCCGGCATGATGATCCCGGGGTTCGACGCGGCGGTGGCCGGTATGAGCGTGGGAGAGATCGTGAACGTCCATCTGATGCCGGAGGAAGCATACGGGTATCCGGATCCCAACGCCGTCTTCTCCGTAGAGATCGCCAGGATGCCGGGAGCGGAAGAAGTGTCCGTGGGACAGAGAGTGTATCTGCAGGACATGAGCGGACGCCCGTTGCCGGCGGCAGTAGTGGCCAAGGATGATACCATGATCACCTTTGATGCCAACCACGAGATGGCAGGAAAGGAACTGAACTTCCAGATCGAACTGCTGGAAGTGCGCAGCGATTAAGATGGCGGCGGATATTCCTCCCGCATGGGACAGGACAAGGCGGCTCTCGCCGTGAATGAGAGCACCATGCTGGAACATATGGTACGGAAGCTGCGGGCGCTGGGTCTGGAGGACATTATGATCTCCGGCTCGGTTCTGACCGCGGAGGGCGCCCGGAACATTCCGGATGTCTATCCACACCGGGGCCCCTTAAGCGGGATCCATTCCTGCCTCCGGGAGGCGAAGGGGGACGCGGTGCTGTTTCTGAGCGTGGATCTACCGTTCTTTCCGGCGGAGACCCTGCAGTCCCTGCTGGATGCTCACGGCGGTTCCGTGACCCTGCTGCGGCAGGGCGGGCAGTGGGAGCCTCTCATCGGCATCTACGACAAGTCCGTACTGCCCCTGTGCGACACCATCATCCGGGAGGAGAACACCTCTCCCTGGCGGGTGATCAACGCATCGGACACGGTGACGGTGGAGTATACGGGCCCGGAGGAAGGCCTGTTCAACTGCAATACCATGGAGGACTACGCCGAGCTGAAGCGCCGGCTTGCCCATGAATAAGGGAATCGAGAAAGACCGGTACGGTTTCTGACCGTGCCGGTCTTTCTGCGCCTTTCCTTCGATGAGTGGAACCTCCTGCCGGAACCGGGCAAGGTCTCAGATCGAAACAATTGTGCTCTTTTTCGCAGAACCTGAAAATTGCGAAAGTCAATTGCCCTTCGGTTCGTTATAATTAAAACGAGGAAAGAAATAAGTAATTGATCATAGAGTTTACAGGGAGGAAATACTATGAGCAAAAACGTGATTTTCTGCTGGTCCGGCACCGGCAACTGTCTCACCATGGCGAAGATCATCGCCGGGGAACTGGGAGACACGGATATCATCATGGCCCGTAAAAAACCCGCCCGTCTGGACGTGACGGATGCCGAGAGAGTGGGATTCGTATTCCCGTGCCACGGCGGCGGCGCTCCGGTGGATTTTCTGGAGTACTTGAAGGACGTGAAGATCAGCCCCAACGCCTACACCTTTGCCGTGAGCCAGTCGGCAAGCTACGCCGGCATCGGCCTGTATAAGCTCAGCCAGATCCATCGTCTGGACTACTGGAAGGCCGTGCATCATCAGTGCACCTGCATCTGGC
>CADCMP010000153.1 GCA_902802565.1 Oscillospiraceae bacterium | reverse complement strand
ATCCTTTGCATAATAAGTTGCTGCTGTACACATCTTCATCTTCTCCTGTTTCTATAAAAAATACCGAATCCATCTACCAATTCAAACACTCTTGACGGCCTTATGTATCTTTCCTTGACATCAATACTACCGTCTCGACGTGATTTGTTCTGGGAAACATATCGACAGCCGTACCGGCAGAATAACAGAATCCATTTTCCAGTAAAATGTGAAGATCACGGGCTAAGGTTGCCGGATTACACGACACGTATATCAATCTGGATGGATTCATTTTTACGATGGATTCAATGACAGAATCGTTTAATCCTTTTCTCGGAGGATCCACTACTATAACATCTGGATTCAGCGAATGCTGCTCAATGTTATTGGCAATTTCCGATGCATCCATGCAGTAAAAATCTGTATTGGAAATGTGGTTCAGTTTTGCATTTTCTTTTGCGTTTTCAATCGCTTCTTCGATGATTTCGATTCCGATAACCGATTTTGAACGGGAAGCCAGAGAAAGTCCGATTGTTCCGGTGCCGCAATACAGATCCAAAACAGTTTCGGTTCCATTCAGATCAGCATATTCTGCAACTTTACTGTACAGTCGTTCCGCCTGCAACGGATTTACCTGGAAAAATGCCTGGGGAGAGATACTGAAATGAATCCCGTTCAGATCATCATTGATGCAGGGATCACCCCATAGAGTATGGAAATCTCCAGTCAGTATCGTGTTCCCCTTCGTCTTGTTGACATTTAGAACGATGCCGGTAATAAACGGGCATTTTTCACACAGCTCGTCAATCAGTTTATCGGTTTTATTACCAAAACCACGGGCAGAAACGATACACACAACAAAATCATGGGTATGCTCCGATTTTCGGCAAAAAATGTGGCGAACGGTTCCCTTATGTGTTCCTTCGTCATAAGGGATGATATGTTCCCTGTTCATCCAGTCAACTATGACACGATTGACCTGATTGGATTCTTCCGACTGGAGAAGACAGTTTTCCACCGGGATGATACGGTGGCTGTGTTTCTGGTAAAAACCGCAGATGACAAGACCGGTTTTGGGATCATTGCCTACCGCACATATGGATTTATTGCGATATGAACACTCTTTCAAGGAAGGTAGGATCTCCTTGATTTCAATATCAAGATCCCCAACGTGCTGAAGAGTACTGTTCACGTTTTCCAGTTTCAGGGACAGCTCTTTCTCATAGGTCATGTGGGCGGTGTGACATCCGCCGCATTTTCCGTAACTGCCGCATACGGGTGTAATCCGATCCGGAGAGGATTCCAGCAGCTGAACGGGAATTCCATAGATTGCAGAGTTTGTCACTTTCACGATTTTGATCGTCCAGCGCTCCCCTTTTATGGTCCTTGGAACAAAGACACCGTATCCGTCGATATGAGCGACACCGCTTCCGTCGGAAGACCAACCGTCGATAGGGACATCATATATGGAATTTTTCTTTAATGGGATCGTGTTTTTCTGCATTCGTTCTCTCCAAGGTTAAATGGACATGATAATCTGAGATAACTGCATGTTGATCTCTTCCTGTGTCTGATCGAGACGGACCAGATCAGAGGTGTTGTAGATATGAATTGCGGCATTCATCACGGTTTCCGTATAGAGAACGGTGATGGCGTTTTCATCTTCATCAAGATTCAAAGCAAAAATAGTCCCATTGGGCTTCATGAACCATTTCCTCTGGTTGAGGTCGATGGATTGAAATCCCAGTGATAATCTCTCTTCCAGCTGCGATATCATGCAGGTGGTCCTCCGTTTCTAAAAAATGTTGAAATGAAAAAGCTCATATGATAGTATAATTAAGATTTTGTGATAAACACCAAGAATATCTTGAAAGGATAGATTTCAAATGACTTTAGAGCTCGTTCTCACCATCCTGCAGGTCGTATCCGGCCTGATCGTAAGTATCATCATTCTTCTTCAGAGCGGAAAGAGCGCTGGCCTTTCCGGTGCAATCGCCGGCGGTGCAGATACTTTCTTCTCCAAGGGCAAATCCAAGACGCTGGATCAGAAGCTTGCAAAGGCAACCAAGTGGATCGCACTGGTATTTGTTCTTCTTACACTTGCTCTGCATATCATCTGATCTATATTGTTTAAACTGAAAGCCGTTTCCGTAAGGAAGCGGCTTTTTTATCAATCCGGATAATCGGCTCTTACGCCGCCGATCAGTTTAGGCCTGCTGTAAGCAGCGTTAACAGCGGCCTCTCCTATCTTGTTGTGTTCCAGACGCAGAGGAACAGCCACATCACACATGTGCATTCCGATCATCGTATTTCCGATGTCCAGACCGGCTTTCGCCTTAACATGTTCCACCACAACAGGATGCTCCATGGATTCATAGACAGCGGTGGCAAAGGAACCGCCGGCCTTTGGACGCGGTCTGACACATACTTCTTCAAAACCGAATCTTTCTGCCGTGCTCTCCTCTACCACTAGCGCCCGGTTCAGATGCTCGCAGCACTGTGCTGCCAGATAACACCCGTGGGCGGCAATTTCTTCCATCAATACACCAACGATACGGCCAGCAATCTCGGGAACAGATCCCTTGCCGATGTGCTTGCCGGCAATCTCACTGGTTGAACATCCGATCACGACAACAGAACCGGGTTTTACTTTACCGGTAGCAAACAGTTCTGCAATAGCTTCTTTTGCCTGTGTTTCCAAATCTAACATTGCTGATTCTCCATTACTCCCAGTTTTTCCAGACATCCGGACAGTATCCTACAGTTGCCTGTTTTCCGTTTCTTACCACCGGAGTCTTGATCAGATAAGGGTCTTCAAACAGCTTGTCCATCTTGGCCTCATTGCTGGCAAGATACTGGATAAGCGGATAATCCTCATCCTTCGTATTTATAAGGTTTTCCAGTCCCACAGCGTTCTTTACAGACTGGAGCTCACCACGGCTCATGCCGTAACGGTCCACGTCTATGTACTGAAATTTGATACGTCGTTCTTTGAAGTATCGCTGTGCCTTCTGGGTATCAAAGCATTTTTTTCTTCCGAATATCTGAATATTCACAGATCAGACCTCCGCAATTACAGGAAGAATCATCGGACTGCATCGCATCTTCTTGTAAAGATATCCGGAAAGATTGTTCTTGATGCAGCTTTTGATAGAAGAGATATCCCGTATGTTTCTGGCGTCACAGGAATCAACCGATTCCATGGTAACGCGTTTTAATTCGTCTATGAGATCCTC
>CADCMP010000152.1:768-2756 GCA_902802565.1 Oscillospiraceae bacterium | reverse complement strand
AGGCCGTCCCGCTCGTACAGCCCGAAGAGGAACCCGGGGATCATGATGAGCACCATGAAGGTGGCGGCGTTGGTCACCCCCACGGTGTCCCGGGTGAGGAAGTACACTCCCAGCCCCAGAAGGGCCGTGGGCAGGATGCACAGGATCTGCCGACGCGTGAGATTGAAGGCGATCTTGTTCTTCACCCGGGAGAGATCCCGGGGCACGGATACGAATGCCATGACTGTCGGGCCTCCTCCCGTGTTCACGCGCGGGGGCGGGCGCCGGGAGGCAGGCCCTCCTCCTTTCCGTTTGGATCCCCCTTACCGCGCGCCGAAGAGGCTGCGGGCGAAGGTGCCGGTGCGCATGAGGCTGTAGCACAGCACCACGGTGCAGATGATGATCTGCAGAAGGCTCTGCCGCAGGTCCTGGGAGAGGGGCACCGAGGACACCATGGCGGCGTAGATCCCCACGCACAGCATCATGAGGAAAGCCTGGAACGCCAGGGCGAAGATGGACTTGAAGTAGTTGGTCCCGATCTGCCCCCATTCCCGGTTCCCCACGGTGGCGAAGGTCACCGGCGCCACGGAGGTGTAGAGATAGCACTCGATCATTCGCCCGTAGATCACCACGGTGATGACCACGGAGATCACGGTCATGCACAGCTTTGCCGCCATGGATTCCACCCACAGCGTCAGAAGCGGGCCCGTGTCCATCTCTCCCAGGGTCTCGTCCATGCCGGCCAGCATCTCGTTTAAGTCCACGGAGGTCTCTCCCGAGATCACCCGGCCGGCGGAGTGCGCCAGATACTTGCCCAGCTCGAACACCGCCGTGACCAGCTGGGGCGTGTTGGATACGATCCACACGGCGATCCACATCTTCACGAAGTACCGGAAGAACATCCAGGTATCCTTGTCGTTTAAGTTGTTGCGCTCCGTCACCAGGGTGATGAGCTCATAGCACAGCACCGCCGTGATGATGAGTCCCGCGATGGGCACCATCACCGTCTCCGACAGGCTCTGCACCATGCGGAAGATGCCGCTGTTCCACTCCATGGGGGTCTGTCCCACCTGCGCCGCGATATCCCCGGCACGGGCGTTGATATCGGAGAACATGGTGGCCACATTCTCGTGGATGGTCTGGATCAGAAGCTCCTTCAGCCATTCCTCGATGGCGTCGAAGATCCCGGTAAACATGGCTCACCGCCTCCTTTCCGTATCAGCTGAAGAGGTTCTTCAGAAGGGGGATCAGGGTGGTGCCGATGAGGATGACGCCTCCGCCGCTCATGAGCTGCTTGATGCCCTGGCTCCTGGCGCCGGGATTATCCGAGCCGTAGCCCTCCAGAAGGTTGATGGCGCCCCAGACGCCCAGACCGGCGCCGATGGCGATGACCAGTGTTTTCAGGACCTCGATGGCCTGAGGGAAAAACTGCATACGCATTGCTCCTTTCGGTTGTAGTGATGAGATGTCGTTCCGGCGCCCTCTGGCGGGCCCCGGATGAAGAGAAGTTCACGGACCGGTTTGGTTCTCACCTCCTGTGTTCGCCTCCACGGTGATGAAGGGTTCCTCCATCCCCAGCGTCAGTTTGTGGTCCCGGGACGACCGGATGTATCCGGCCACATCGAATTCCGCCGCGCCGGTGGCCTCCGGCAGCAGCGGGTACCGGGGGTGGCGGGTCAGATCGTATTTCTTCGACCGGAAGGGCCGCACGCCCCGCAGCTGCAGGATGCACTCGTCTCCCGGCAGCACCGCCAGCTCATCCCGGGTCATGAGCTCCTTCCCCGTCTTCTGGAAACTGGTGCCGTAGGAGGCGGAGGAGCCCCGGTTCCGGGAGGTGTTGACCAGATCGATGGTCTCCTTGCCCAGAGACTCGGAGATCTGCTTTAAGGTGGATTCCTCCTTTCCTCCCAGGAACAGGTGGCTGTCGCAGTTTCCCAGGATGGTCTCCGCGGAGTCCCGGTACATGGTCTTCAGCTGGGAGGCGGACTGCAGGATCACGGAGACGGAGA
>CADCMP010000152.1:0-730 GCA_902802565.1 Oscillospiraceae bacterium | reverse complement strand
GTCGAAGTTGGGGATCTTCCCGATGTTGGCAAACTCGTCCAGCAGCAGACGCACGTGATACTTCAGCCGTCCTCCCTTGGACTTATCCGCCTTCTCGCACAGTTCGTTGAACAGCTGGGTGTACAGCATGGCCACCACGAAGTTGAAGGTGGTGTCCGTGTCGGAGATGATGATGAACAGTGCCGTCTTCCGGTCTCCCAGAGAGGCCAGATCCATCTCGTCTTCCGACATGAGATCCCGCAGCGCCTGGATATCGAAGGGAGACAGCCGGGCCCCGCAGGACACCAGGATGGATTTCGCGGTCTTCCCTGCCGCCTGCTTGTAGCGGTTGTACTGGCGCACGGCAAAGTGTTCCGGCTTTTCCTTCTCCAGGGCCTGGAACATGAGGTCCACGGCGTTGACGTGCTTCTCATCCGCCTCGCTGGCGTCGCAGGCGTTGAGGATGTCCAGCAGGGTCTGCATGTTCTGTTCCTCCGGCACCGCCTCGTACCAGATGTATCCGATGACGGCGCTGTACAGCAGCCGCTCCGCTTTCTCCCAGAACCCGTCGGCTCCGCGCTCCCCTTCCGTCTTCGTGTTGGCGATGAGGACGTTGGTGAGCTTCAGGATGTCCTTCTCGCTGTGGATGTAGGCGAAGGGGTTGTAGTGCATGCTCTCCGCGGGATTCACGGTGTTGAACACCAGGATGCGGTAGCCGTTTTTCCGCAGCAGATCCCCGCATTCCCGGATC
>CADCMP010000151.1 GCA_902802565.1 Oscillospiraceae bacterium | reverse complement strand
CGGCGGGCCAGATCCATGCAGTAATGGGAATACAGGACCTTGTCGCCGTAGACCCATCCCCCGCCGTGGACATTGATGATGACGGGGATCTTCCCTTCCGCATCCCGGGGACGGTAGATATCGAGGAGATGCCACCAGGGATCGGGTCCGTAGGAGATGTTATCGTAACGGAGGATCTCCTCCGGAGTAGTCAGTCCCTCATCCCGTTTCCGGTCGTTGCGGGACGCGGTGAGGCGAAACAGATATGCAGTCAGCGACATGGAGGCTCCTCCTTTCTCTTTCCTGATTCCATCTTACCCGATGGCGGAAAAAATTGGTAGCCGCAGAACAAAAAAATACCGGCAGGATGGGATCCTGCCGGTAAAAATCATATTCAGGGACGATCAGTCGTCTTCCCGGGACGCGAAGAAGCGGTCGGCGACGTTGATGATGATCTCCGTGGTGCCGTCGATGCCGAAGGTGGCACTGTTGATCATGAAATCATGGGTATCAGTGGTGCCCCAGCCTTCGCCGGTGTAGTAGTTGAAGTAATCGCGGCGCTCCTTGTCGATCTTGTCCATCATCTTCTTGGCTTCCGCATCGCTGGTCAGTCCGTACTGTTCCTTGACGCGGGGGATGCGGAAATCGTCATCGGCAAAGATGTGCAGATGAAGGGTGTGGGGGTTGTCTGCCAGGATGGCGTTGCCGGAACGTCCCACGATGACGCAGTTCTCCGTGGCGGCGAGGTTTGCGATGAGGGCGTACTCGCTGAGATACAGACGGTCGGACTTGGTCATCTTGCCCAGCAGGGAGTCCTTTGCCGCAGCAAAGCCGCTCTTGGTGGTAAAGTGACCGGTGACCTTCTCTTCCAGCTTCGCGATCTCCTCTTCCGGCATGTTCATGCGCTCTGCCAGCATGGTGACGATCTCTTTGTCATAGAACTTGATTCCGTAGTGATCCGCCAGTTTCTTTCCGATCTCGCGGCCGCCGCTTCCGCAGCGTCTGCCGATCGCAAAAACCATACGTTTCTCAGCCATAGTAATCCGCCTTTCCGATCCGGCCGGTGCGGCCGTGATCCGTATATTTTTCTTGGATTTATTTGTTAATTATTTACCAAATGAACTATATTATATCCCATGGGGAAAGTCAATAGATTTTGAGGAAATTGGGAATAATCCCAGTTTTTCCCCTTAAAAAGTGTCATGTTTCCACATCCGTCAGTGCGGATTCCATCCTGTGCAGCACCGGATAGAGATCCTCCCCGATAAAGAACAGTTCCGTGTTCATGTTCACCACGATGCCCGCGGCCGCATAGCCGCTGTTTTTGACACAGTCGATGGCGGAGAGGATGTCGCTGCGCAGTACGCTGTACTGGTCCGCCAGCTCCTTCATCTCCTCCTGCGAGGAGAACACCGGAAGGAAATACTGATCCCGGACGTTCTTCATGATCACGGGAGCCATCATGACATCGTCCCTGCCGGAGCCCTCCGGAAGGGCGGCATCCTCCGACGCCTGCTGGCAGGGAATGAACACGGGACAGTCCCGGAGCACGTGCAGAAGGCTCATGAGGTTCTTCTCCGTCCGGTCCCCCCGGAACCGGCGGATGGCCTCCTTCAGAACGGTCCCGTCCTCCAGCTGTCCGGCGGTAAAGCCGGTGTCGGCGTCAAAGTCCTTGTAGCAGATCATGCGGTTCTGACCGTTCCGGTACGCAACGAAACGGATCTCATCTCCCTCGTGTACGCCGAAGTTCTGCTCCGGCTCCTGGCGGAGATCCCCGATGAGGGCGTCCATGTCGCTGTCGGTGATGCGCACCATCACCGTCTCCGGCTCCAGATCCCGCCGCCACAGCTCCACGGGCACGTCGTCGATGAACCGGGGATCCCGGATCTCATCGATGAAGGTCATGCTGCGGGAAGCGCGCATGTACTCCACCTCGTTGCGGTTGCCCAGGGCGCGGATCTGATCGTCAAAGCGCATCCGCAGGATCCGGCATGTACTCCACCTCGTTGCGGTTGCCCAGGGCGCGGATCTGATCGTCAAAGCGCATCCGCAGGATCCGGTCCGATTCCTGGAAGGTGATGATCTCCTCATCCTCGAAATCCTCCGGGAACACGGAGATCAGGTTCTCCCTGGGCTCATGGAAGCACTGGATGTCCGATCCCTCCAACATGCCCGTGGCCATCACCGCCAGCATCAGGCCTTCCTCCGGGTGCATATATCCGTAACAGAGGATCCCGTCCGCCTTGGTAAATCCGGGATAATGGATCAGGTCCTCTCTCATCTCGTCTTTCAGGGGAAACGCGCAGAACTGTTCGTAGATCCCGCGGAACCCCAGATCCCTGTATTTCAATGGTCCCTTCCTCCGTTTATGAGCCGAACGTGCCGACTCTCGTTATGTCTGATTCTCATTATACACTATTTTAATGTTTTTTCTTCTGTTTCGCACATTCTTCCTAGGTAGTTTTTTCTTAAGATATAAATAAATAAAAAATTTTGAAGCAAAATGCAAGATTTGGGAAAATCTTTCGTCTTTATTGTTGTATGCAGGAAACAAGGACGGCTCTCGAAAAACGCCGTTTCCCCCATTCCTGTAGAAAATCTTGGAAAAGGAGAAACAAAAATGCGTAGTATTTTCAACGGAATTCTTGGTATTCTGGATGTAGCAGGTGCTAGCGCCAAAGGCAAAGGTTGGACTGCATGGGCATTTGATCTGGCAAGCGCCATTCTTGGCTAATTACACGAG
>CADCMP010000150.1 GCA_902802565.1 Oscillospiraceae bacterium | reverse complement strand
GCAGCCGTAATACAGCTGATAGTAAATGTTGGGCTGCAGCTGCAGCTCTTTGTTCATCCAGGTGGCTCGGTCCACCCAGAGATCATCCAGAGCGTTGTCATGGTGATCCATGTAATCGGAATTGAGAACACGGAGGATGCCCTGCATAAGGGTCTCGTTTTCTTCTTTATAGATATGGAAGTGATCCAGATGGGGGTCATAGATCCCCTTGAAGTCAGTGACTTCCAATGCGCTGCTGACATAATGCACCAGACCGGTGATAAATTCACGCATGAACGGGTTGGCCTCACAGAAGTCTGATCCGTTGCTGGGCGCCACCAGCATGGTCACGGAATAGATCCAGTCAGACTTGCCTCCTTCAAAGAAGGGACTGACAGTTTCGCCGGCGGCCTTGGCTGCTTCCACTTCCTCCTGCCGTCCGTCGGAGAGGATGTCAACGAAGGTGCGCTCGGTAGCACCGCCGAAGCTGTGGCCAAAAAGATTGAGTTTGTTGGTGGCACTCCAGTTGTAGCCCTCCAACAGCCCCCGTCCGGTGTAATCACGGCCGTAGCGTTCATGGCCGTATTTTTTTGAGTGGGCAATGCCGTAGTCGGTGCGTGTACCGGTGAGCTCAGCATACAGTTCACAGGCACGGTCCCAGGCGCTGCACATGGGGCCCAGAGCCGGTTTTACCACGTTGTATCCCTGACTTTCCAACCAGGTGGCGGTGTCACCGGTGGTCATGCCCATATGCGGCAGGATCTTATCCAGAGTATCATACTCACCCCATCCCAGATATCCGTGAATGAATACCATGGGATAGTCCTTGGAAGGAGTTCCCGTATTGTTTCCGCCGGAAGATGATGCCGCGGATACCGGGAACACCAGAAGGCTCATCATCAGTGCCAGACATACGATGACAGCCAGACTCTTGCTGCTCTTTTTCATTCTTTCCCCTTTCTTCTCTTTCGGATCTGTTTCCCCTCAGATCCTTTTTTCCGTTTCTCTCCAGGCTGAAAACCAACCTATAATGCTATCTTAAGGATTTAAAGCAGCAGATACAATGTTCCAGCAGCGTTTTCATGGTTTTAGACAAAAAATGCCATTGTGTATAGATAAATTGAATAATATGTGAGAAGGAAAAAAGAAACCCTGAAGACTGGAAAACAGCCTTCGGGATGTATTTTTTCGGATGATCAGAACTTTTCACGGTGAATGGGAGGTTTGGTAAGCTCCGGTTCCCCGGAAGGATCCGGCACCTTCGCCGGGATCCCCAGAGACAGGATGGCTTCGACGGCGTAGTGTTCCGGGATGTGCAGCAGATTCCGGACATTCGCTTCACAGGTGGCAGTCGCCCCGGATCGAAGCCGGCACTGTACCCAGCAGGAACCTATGCCAAGATCCACGGCCTGCAGCTGCATGTAGGTCATAACGATAGAGGCATCTTCGATCCATACATCCGACCGGAGAGTATCGCCCAGGACCACGATGGCGCATGATGCCTGTGCCAGCATGCCGCTTCCCCCGTTTTTGCACCGGGAAAGCGCTTCCAAGGTGCTGCGGTCCGTAACAGTGATGAGTTCCACCGGACGGATATTCCGGCTGCTGGGAGCCAGAAGCCCGGCTTTCAGGATGCGTTCCAGATCCTCCGCGGAGACCGGATCTGAGGAATAGAGCCGGACGCTGCGTCGCCGGCGGATAAGTTCGGAAAAAGTCATAGTGGCACCTCGATGAAAAAAGCGGAAAAAGCGCAGCCTTTTCCGCAAAATATTTGTGTTATTGCTTCCAGCTGGAACCCCAGCCGTCTTCCGGGACATCTTCCTCGTCCTGCTGCCAGGACCGCATGTCCGGCATGGAAGGGAGCATGGTCTCCAGCAGACCCTGATAGAAAGTGGTCAGACGGATCTCACGGGCGACCGCCGGCAGATTGCAGGCCCAGCCGTACAGCAAAAACGCGCCGTATTTCCGGTCATAGTGATCCGAGTCGGGGCGATGACGGTACACAAGGTCCCGGCCGCACTGCATCCACTGATCCGGCAGATCGTT
>CADCMP010000149.1 GCA_902802565.1 Oscillospiraceae bacterium | reverse complement strand
AATACCAGGAACGGGATCAATGCCGATCCTTTCGGTTTGATCTCAGGCAACTTTTCTTGATTCATTTTCTTTCCTCCAAATATCAACTGCAAATGAAATGAATCATTTGCAGTACATTTTACTATTTCCAAATTATAACTGATTCCGCTGAATTCATCAATTCTCTTTTAACAGATTTCTCAGAAGTTGAAACCGATCCAGGAAATCATGTTCCACGACATCAAATCCCGGGAAATCGTAATTCAACTTCAAGTTGACTGCAGGAAGCTCTCCCACATCTTCATGGAGAAGGATCTTCAGATCATAGGCCAGCATCCGGTCATCAATATCCTTGACCAGTTTCTTCTCCTCCGATGTGAGATCCGAGCCGAGATACTTTTCGTATATCATGGAAAGGATACGCTCTTCATAAGAGCTGTAGGACGGGATCTGTTTTTTAAATGGTCTCGGCACATCCGACAGATAGCATTCTCCTGCATCATGAAGAAGACAGGCCAGCTGAATACGGACCGGCAGTCCACAAAGTTCCGCTTCTCTGGAACAGTTAAGACAATGCTGTCCCACAGAGAAATAACCGGATACATGACCGTTTCCTCTGCAGATCATCGGCAGAGCGTGAGCAATGTCTCTTATTTCAATCTGTGCCGGATCCGGCTCCAAGGGATAGAAACGGATCCCCGTATATGTTCGAATATAATCTGACATGGTTAACACCTTTTGTGAGGACATCCGAATCGCTACCGTCCTGAGATTTACAAAACAGAATTGTACAATGTTTTCCATGAAACCGCAACTGGCCAGGATGTGTTTTCATCCATTATCACGATCGATCTCAGCATTCAAAAACGAATGCTTTTCATGTAGTTTTACCCATGTTTCTGATCATGGCGGTCGGTTACCTGATCAAATGTACCGGCCTGATGGACCGCAGTGATGTGTTTAAGATCAATAAGGTTAGCTTCCATGTGTTTCTCCCCTGCATGCTGTTTTACAGCATCTATACATCCGATATCTCCGGATCCATCCGTCCGTCTCTAATGGCCTATGCCATACTCAGCGTACTGATCATCTATCTGATCTCCTGGATCTTTATCAATCATACGGAACCGGATATCGGACTTCGCAGTGTAAGCATCCAGGGGCTCTTCCGGTCAAATTATGTCATTATGGGGATCCCCATTGCCATTGCACTTCTCGGTAAGGAAAACATCGGAGCCGTCAGCGTCATGGTGGGGATCGTTGTTCCCCTGTACAACGTATTGGCAGTGATCTGTCTGGAGCATTATAACGGAAGAAAGACCTCGCTGAAAGATCATTTTATCCCCATTCTGAAAAACCCACTGATCATCAGTTCTGCCATCGGTATACTGTTTCTTGTTCTGAAAGTACGTCTTCCCTATTCACTGGATGCCATGGTTTCCGGTCTTGGAGATATCGCCGCTCCTCTGCAGCTGTTTCTGCTAGGCGTGTTCTTCGATTTCAAAGGGATGAAGAAATTCATCCGTCAGCTGATCACCGTCAATACCGGTAAACTGATCATCTTTCCGGCAGTATTCCTGACTGTAGCCTATCTCCTCGGATTCCGCCAAGCAGATTTTGTCTCATTGATGGGGATCTACGCTGCTCCAACTGCCATCAACTCCTTTACGATGGCACAGCAGATGGGCGGAAATGAAGACCTTGCAGGATCCATTGTCGTTTCGACCACCGCCGTAAGCATCCTGACCATGTTCCTTTGGATCCTCATTTTCAAAACGCTGGGTGCATACTGATCCAGGACCTGTCCGAATAATTAAATACCCGGATGAAGCAACGAACTGCTTCATCCGGGTATTTTTTGCGATCCGTTCCGGGAACCTGCTGCAGCAGGTCCCGGATCAGATATTTAAATTATTCCGCGAAAAGGATATTCTTTTCTGTCTCTTTGTCGAACAGATGGATCTTGGTCATATCCAGTGCGAAGGTCGCATCGGAGCCCATCTTCAGCGGAGTGCTGGGATCGACACGGGCGGTGACCTGAGCGCCTTCCACATCGAAGTACAGGAACACTTCAGCGCCGAGCATCTCGTAAACATTGATCTTGGATTTGATAATGCTGTCAGGATGCGCTGCGAGGAAGTCTGCGTCGTCCGTAATGTTCTCCGGACGGATGCCGAGGACCACGGTCTTTCCATCATAACCGCCGTCGATCAGTGCCTGTTTCTTGTCATCGGGAACTTTCAGATCCTGATCACCGATCTTCAGGGTGACATCCTTTCCATTGACACCGACTTTGGCGTCCATGAAGTTCATCTGAGGAGAGCCGATGAAGCCTGCGACGAACAGATTGCAGGGCTTGTTGTACAGGTTGTTGGGAGTATCGATCTGCTGAACGATACCGTCTTTCATGACGACGATTCTGGTACCCAGGGTCATTGCTTCCGTCTGGTCATGGGTGACGTAGATAATGGTAGTTCCCAGCTTCTCATGCAGTTTGGAGATCTCAGTACGCATCTGGACGCGGAGTTTTGCGTCAAGGTTGGACAGAGGCTCGTCCATAAGGAACACCTTCGGGCTGCGGACGATGGCACGTCCCATAGCCACACGCTGGCGCTGTCCGCCGGACAGAGCTCTGGGTTTTCTGTCCAGAAGCTTTTCCAGATCGAGGATCTTTGCTGCCTCGCGGACTTTGACATCGATCTCTTCCTTCGGAACATTTCTCAGCTTCAGTGCAAAGGCCATGTTGTCATATACCGTCATATGGGGGTACAGAGCATAACTCTGGAACACCATTGCGATATCACGATCCTTTGGCTCCACATCATTCATCAGTTTGCCGTCGATGCGGAATTCGCCTTCGGAAATATCTTCCAGACCGGCAATCATGCGAAGTGTTGTGGATTTTCCGCAT
>CADCMP010000148.1 GCA_902802565.1 Oscillospiraceae bacterium | reverse complement strand
GTATTCATGACGAACCAGCAGGCCATATGGATTTTCCAATGCTTGCCAGAATATTCTGCGGTCTGCCGGAGGAATGTTCACATAGAAAGAATCCTTGATCTTCTCCGTCGGGAGGAGCCTCTCCTTTCCTTCCAGTGACAGGCCGGTAAAGATCAGACTCTGTTCCAGCTTGGTGATTCCCAGCTCAAACTCATATCCGTTGATATCAGCACAGATAATATATGGCTGAAAATCATAATTCTGAGAAGGACCGTCTGCGATCCATACCAGATTCGTCAGATCCGGATGGATCCGATCGATTTCCCGCTGGGTAATGACGCTTCCTTCCTCATACTGGATCTCTTCGTGTTTAAACAAATGAACTGCCATTTTTCTTCCTCATTGATCCAAAATGGTTTTGTAACCTGAAATGTCCTTCTCTCATTGAAAAACCCAGCCCCAGTTGTTACAATACAGGCAAAGGGGGGCTGAACATGAAACGATTCTTATCGATAGGGGGGGCTGAACATGAAACGATTCTTATCGATACTTCTTTGCGTTGCAGTGATCCTGTCTCTCTGTGCCTGCAGTGTTGACGCCGCTTCCCAGCGGACGCTCAAGCGGAAAGTGGCTTCCAAAGTCAGCACGGAGACGGTAAAAAACGCCGATCAGTATGCCGCACTGCTCCAGGACAACATTGATGCCGCTGATAAGGAATATGATTCCGAAGTGGGGTTTGCCCAGTATTCCTTCAATCACACTGCACTGCTGGCACTGAGCAACAGCATTAAAGACAGTGACGGAGTGAAAGACGCCTCCGGGTTCCGGTATGATCTGATCAAGATCTCCTATATCGTTTCCACGATCAACTACGGACTTCAGTCGTACTCGGAAGATGCCATGTATGATGAAACCATGAAACTGCTGTCTCTGGATCCTTCAGGCCTGGAAACCAGACTGGAAAAGAGCCAGGCGATCTCCGACTATGCCAAAGCGGAGTGCGAGGCATTCCTGAAGCACTACTACCGGAGGACCATCGATCCCAAATCCATCATGAATCTTCTGAAGAGATCCGACGAGGAGGAAGCTTCCGCTTCTGCATAATCATCATTCCGCTGTCGATATCGGGGACCCGTACGGGCCCCCGTTTTTTATGCCTTTTCTACTGTTTTTCTATTATACTGCCGGATGATTGAAACATCAATGTGCGAAATGAGGTTGATCATCCGATGATATAACCGTCTTTATCCCGGACGAATTCCCGTTTGTCATAATCAATATCGTACAGAAGAAGTCCCATCTCCTTCATATGGCGAAGATCGTGCTTCACACTGTCTTCCGCCTTTTTATACAGTTCCCGGACCGTGCTTGCCAGTGCCGGTTCGGTATAGAGCATGGGAAGGAAGAGATCCTGCTCGGACATGCTGCTGTTAAAGAACACCGGTACTTTTCTGGTGCGCAGGCTTACAATGTCCGCCTGGTCCAGGAACTCTTTCAGCGGCAGCGTATCGCGTCCGAACTGTTCCTGCATATTCTCCCGCAGATAACGGTCAAAGTGGGGCACATAGTTCATGGCATAGCGCGTATCCTGAATTCCGAAGGATTTCGCGATGCGCATGATGTCACGGGCCTGCAGATCCATCCCGGTTCCATACATGGACAGAAGATACATCTCTTCGGACAGGGCATAGGAATGATCTACATCCAGAGAATCCTGAAATTCCAGGATCAGATCCGGCCGATTGTGATACATGGCCATTAAAAGAAGTGCATTGGAGCTTCGAAGAGAGAACTCTCGGTCCGTCTGTGTGTTTCTCAGTTCCAGCAGCACGTGAAATGCCTCTTCGAAATTCCCGCAGAACATATGCCGCTCCAGTCCGGAAGCCAGCACACTGATATAGCCGGAAGGAAGATACAGGCGGTAAGGATCTTCCAGCATGACCCAGAAATCGCCACGCTGCTGCGGCGTCATCTGATCGTATCCGGTTCCTTTCAGCGGCTTGACATGCGATTCCATTTCGCGGGCGGTGGCAGGCAGCGCGCCCACTGGCAGCTGAACCGAGATCGCACTGAGCTCCCGTTCTCCGGAAATCGTCAGGGGGAAGGCGATTTCTCCTGCCTGTATCGTGTCGGAATACTCTTTTCCGTCAAAGTTTTTATTTGCTCCATCCAGAAACCACAGCGTTTTCCTTAGATCACCGTGCACTTTGTCCAGTGTTTCTCCACGGCGGAACGCAGGTTCTTTCTCTTTCTCTGTCTTTTTTCCAAATACGTTAAAAGCCATGGCTTCCTCCTATTTTTCATCTTTTATCTATATTCATGCGATTCTATCTTTTTTTACAACTCCATGATACAGATAGTTTGTTCTTTCTTTTGATGAATATGCTACATTTCCTCACGTTCTTCCGCCGGAACAGACCAGGATTTCACATTTTTGCAAAAAAACGAATTAACTCTGCTCCAATTGACTTTATCCTTTAATTCAATTATGGTATTAGCTACGAAGAAAAATCGGAATCCTTAATTGGTTTGGGGGCCAACTT
>CADCMP010000147.1 GCA_902802565.1 Oscillospiraceae bacterium | reverse complement strand
GTCCTACATTTCCCACGCTGCAGTAGCACCACTGGTCGGGACGTCCTACTGCATCCGTATTCCAGGTCAGTTCCATGGTATAGAACAGTGGATTATGGAAGTATCCGTCCGGCACGCCGGTCTCCAGCATGACATAGTGTCCTGTTGGCATCTTCCGGGTCAGAAGCCCGTGCTGCGGCAGGTATTCCATCACCTTATGGATCTCATCGGGAATGGTGATGTCCACAAATGGGACGTACTTCGCCAGATCCATGGCCCAGTTGGCGTATTCCAGCAGATGGTCGTTCTGAAGGATGGGGTAGAGATAAGTGTTGATGATGTCTTTGGCCGCCTTGCCGGAATCGTCCCACATCTCGATGCCGTCCACCATCAGCTCCTTGGCTTCCCGGATCACCATCAGCAGGATGGACTCCAGGATGGGAGAGTCTTCGAAGTTCCCCATCACATTCACGATGTCATGATCGTCGATGTCCTGGATCTCCTTGCCCACCAGATGGGCCATCTGCAAAAGGACCTCCACGGACCAGGTCAGGGTGATATTGGAGTCCTCACTGAAGCGCACCAGACCGCTCTGGCCTGCCGTGGTCTGAAGCACCGCCGGGATCCGGATGTCCGTATCGGTTCCCATGAATTCCTTCAGCGGCTCATCGCCGGCGGCGGCGAGGAGCGCCCAGTAGGTCTTGATCAGCTTGAAGGCTTCCTCGTAGTCCAGATTGATCTGCTGGCCTTCCTGATCCAGTTTGAGCAGATCGTAGTTGAGGATGTTCAGCTCCTCCCAGGTGAACGCGCCGTTATCGATCTCCTGCATGGCATTGGTAAAGGTATCCTTGCCAAGTGTCAGTGCGGCTTTCACCAGATTCAGAGTCTCGTCCCGGTCCACCATGAGAAATTCCGTACCGGGCAGCGCATTGCCGCCCACGTCGGCGGAGGTAAACTCCAGCGCCGGTTCCGCGGTGGACAGATAGACTCCGGGCAGAGAGAATTTGACACTACCGATTCCCCAGCCAAAAACATCAAAATCCTCTTCGCCAAGGGGCTCCTCATAGCCCACATAATTGACGTGGTCGTCCCCCACGTGGACGCGCACTATTCCTTTTTCCGGTTCCCGCAGGACATAACCGTCCCGACCGATACTGCGTACCATCAGAGAGTAGTCACCCTCAGGTACATCTGTCGCGCCGTAGATCTTGTAGAAATCGCCGATGGTATCCACATCATTGATCAGCCACCCGATTCCGTCCTCCAGCCATTTGAACAACTTTGACGCCACTTTACCGATACCATCTCCCTTCATGCGGAAGGACGACAGGAACGCGGCATCCTTCACCGCGTTGGGCGTCAGCTTGTATGTCTTAAGCTGATCATTGACCAGATACATCTCCACATCGGGGATGGTCTCTCCGGCCAGGATCCCCTGTACAGAACCTTTCAGTGCGTCGATGAACGTAGTAACGGCACTGCTTTTCTTGGCGATGGCCTTGGACATGGCCTCTCCGTAGACAAGCACCGCCACGTCCTCGTTGCCTTCCGGTCCCGGTTCCCACGCACCGCCGGTGCCCCCGGGGACGACCTCCGCTCCGGGCTCACCGCCCGTCTGATTCATTCCGGTGTCGTCATTGACGGGGTCAGTTACGACGCCGGGCGTTACCGTCTCCGCCAGTACGCCGAGGGGCAGCAGGCTCAGCATCATCACGAAAACCAGCAGAAAGCTGATCCATCTCTTTTTCATCTTTCGTTTCCTTTCTCCGATCGGGGATAAGGAGTCGGTCTTTCAGCCGACATTCTTTCATACTAAATATATCGGAAAAATGTCTCTCTTGTCAATAAATTAACTTAACAAAATTAAGAAAAACACCGCAGGTCTCCCTGCAGTGTCTTCCCTGTTTTATTCTCATTTCGTGAAGGTCATTCCGTCCGCCATGTGCTCTGCAAGGTCTTCCCAGGTCATGGTGTTGTCCTTGAAGATGAAGGATCCTTTGCCTCCCACATACACTTCCTCGGTGGATTTCACGGATCCGTCCTCATTGAAGGTGACGATCTTTTTGACGCCGTCGGTGTAGTATACGGTAGA
>CADCMP010000146.1 GCA_902802565.1 Oscillospiraceae bacterium | reverse complement strand
CGGAAGCTTGTTGATATCCGTTGCCGGTGCCATGATCCGCACGTAGATGGTCCCCTTTTCCAGTGCCGGCGTGAAGACCAGCGTCTGTCCCTCGGCGACAGTGATATCGGCGGAGACGCCCGATCCGTACATCCGGTCACAGGTGATGGACAGCGAGCCGTCATCCTGGGGTTCCACGTTCATGGTGGGTTTGGAGCATCCGGCCAGTACCAGGACCAGTGCCAGCACAACACTCAGTAAAAGAAATCTTTTTTTCATATTTCCTCACGATCTTACGATCGTTTCCTTTCTTTGATTTATGGTTCCATTATATTAAACCGCTTTCTGTTCGGCAACGGTTCCCCGTAAACTTTCTGTAAATAGAAAAGATCCCGGCTCCATAAAGAAAGCCGGGACCCCTTTCAAAAGAGAGCAGGTGTACGAAGCGCACACACTGTTGCTCACTGAGGATAGACAGGAGTACGTCCTGCCTTGACTTCGGCAAAGTAGTTCTTTGCCAGTTTGAACACCGTACCGGACAGAAGGAACACACCGATAAGGTTCGGGATGACCATCAGTCCGTTGAGGGTATCGGAAATATCCCACAGAAGGCCCAGATCCACGGTGGCGCCGAGGATGGCTACCAGGGAATACACAAACAGGAACGGTTTGATGACTTTGGATCCGAACAGGAACTCGATGCAGCGGGTTCCGTACAGGCCCCAGCCAAGGACCGTGGAAAACGCAAAGCAGATCATGGCCACAGCCGTGAAGATGGACACCCACCGACCGTAGCTGGACGTAAAGCCCTGGATCGTGAGGTCAGCTCCGGCTGCTCCGCCATAGGGAACCTCGATGCCGCTGCACAGGATGACAAGAGCTGTCAGGGTGCAGATGACGATGGTGTCGGCAAACACTTCAAAGATGCCGAACAGACCCTGCTGAACAGGATGAGGCGTATCTGCCGTAGCGTGGGCAATAGCTCCGGTGCCCAGACCGGCTTCGTTGGAGAAGATGCCGCGGGACACACCGCGCCGCATGGCCATAAACATGGAGCCCACCACGCCTCCGGTGAATCCTCTGGGGCTGAAGGCGCCGCCGAAGATGGATTCAAAGGCATAGGGGATGTTCTGATAGTTGATCACCAGAACACCGAGACCCAGAACGATGTACAGGATCGCCATGAAGGGGACGAGCTTCTCCGTCACGGCGCCGATGCGCTTGATACCGCCCAGCATGACTGCCGCCACGCAGATGGCGATGACGATGCCGGCGATGAGATTGAAGGTGGGTACGGTTCCCTCCCCGATGAGATTATAATTGAGGACTGCCTGATCCAGCGCCGTAACGATGGTGTTGACCTGAGTGGCATTGCCGGTTCCGAAGACTACGAGGGAGCCCAGCACGGCAAAGACCACCGCCAGCCATTTCCACTTGGGGCCGAGGCCGTTTTTAATATAGTACATGGGGCCGCCCACATAATCGCCCTGATCGTTTTTCTCACGGAAATGGACCGCCAGGACCACTTCGGAGAACTTGGTGCACATACCCAGCAGTGCCGAGATCCACATCCAGAACACGGCACCGGGACCGCCCAGTGCGATGGCGCCGGCCACACCGGCGATATTGCCGGTACCTACCGTTGCTGCCAACGCGGTACAGACTGCCTGGAAGGGGCTGATGGAACCTTCCGCCGCTTCCTCGCGGTGGAACATTTTTCCCAGAGTCATCCGGATGGCATAGCCGAACCTCCGCAGCTGGACAAATCCGGTGCGGATGCTCAGATAGATGCCGACACCCATGATACAGATCATGGCCGGGATTCCCCAGACAAATCCGTTGACCGCAGAATTCACGGCCGCTATTGTCTCTAACATTCTTTTCTCCTTTTGAAGGACGCCGGCTTCGATCCGCAGTACCTTCTGCCCGGACCTGCGGAAACCGGTATCCTGACCGGTCTCTCCTTCACATGGATAATGCCCCGATAAAGTTTCCGCATCTCTCCAAAGGAAACTCATTTGGGCACATCCATAATTCTATCACAAAATGGTTAAAATAAAAGATGATCCTCCCGGTTTTCCGGTCGATTATTCGCCAAAAAGAGTCC
>CADCMP010000145.1 GCA_902802565.1 Oscillospiraceae bacterium | reverse complement strand
TGCGGATGTCTTTCATCTCACACGCCTGTGCAATCTCAATATCCGATTTAAATCCCATTGCAGTCTCCTCATTCATTCTTAAGGTAAAGGTCATTTCTTTATCCATGTATCTGCTAATGGTAATAATATATCATAATTCCTATGACCAGTCATTAAATGATGTACTGAAAAACCACTGTGTTTTCCTTTCTTTCTATGGCAAAATTCCACATCCGGAAAAAGGGGATAATTCCCTTCCATTCCTCACAATGTAGCAGATACAACAGACACCGGGTGCTATAATTAAATCAACAGTACGAAAATGGATAGATAAGACGTCAATTACATACAATTCTGAAATGGGGGTATTACTGTGAAACAGTTAAGCAACGAACTTCACTGGCCGGATCTCAAGAAAGATACCATCGACCAGTTATATCTGTACTCGATCTGCACGGATGACCTTTTGGAAGTGCCGGCCAAAGAAGGCGGATTCCTTTGTTATTCCGTGAAATCCTGCTTCCCGGATCCCGGCATGTGTGATCTGGAAGACGTTTTCTTCGATCCCAAATTCCGCGAATCCGGACACAGCATGCAGTTCCTTTTCGGACAACTGCACTGCATCCACAATGGTGAATATGATGTTCCTCTCTCAGCTCTCCGCATCAAATATGACGGCAGCGCGGAAGGAACAGAATGGCTTCCGGAAGAGGATACGGTCACATTCCAGAAGACCGTTGCCATGGCTCTTGCCTCCCGAATCATCAAACTCAACGAGGACGGCTCCTGCAGCATTCTTCCCCGCATGGTCGTTCCCCGTGTTTACGAAGGCCCCAAGATGGGCTGACCCTCCTCCCTTATACGAAAAAACGATCGCCGTTTGGCGATCGTTTTTCATTTAATGATAGTCCAGATATTTGACGACCTTCCGGGCTTCCTCGGTAAGCTCGAATTTTTTATACATTTCGATGCGTGTTTTCTGCGCCCTGTCATCGGTCTCCTCGATCAGCTTCGTGAAATCCCGGAACACACCTGCATCCATCATGCAGGGCACCTCGATCTTGTGATCGGAGATGGCTGCGCTGGTAAACACGGGAACGGAAGTTCTCGGCAGGTTCAGATACTCTTCTTTGGTAATGAAATCCTTCATCCGGATCTCCTGGCTGCCATATTTTTCGTCAAACGCTTTCTGAAGTTCCAGCAGATAAATATCTCCAAACTGGCGAAGATTGCGAATATGAACGGATTGGAATTTCTTGAATCCAAAATTCTTATACAGGATCATCAGCCGTTCCGGAGTCATGGGCACATCCAGGCCGTACATCATCATCACATACAGGTCCCCGGAGAAGTCAAAGTAGTAATAAGGATGGAGTGTCGCCAGGAACTCTTCCGCGATATCCGGTCTGTTGCGGATCATCGCCGTCATCATCAGCCCGTTTGCCGTCGTATTTCGGAACTCACGGTCACCGATGAATTTCCGCAGCTCGATGATGCATCTTGCTGCCGGCAGACAGTCGCCGGCAATCAGATGCCGTTCCAGGCCATGAAGCAGCATAAAGATGTATTCATGACGAACCAGCAGACCATACGGATTTTCCAGTGCTTCCCAGAATATTCTGCGGTCTGCCGGGGGGATATTCACATAGAATGAATCCTTGATCCTCTCCGTCGGGAGCAGTCGTTCCTCTCCCTCCAGTGACAGTCCGGTAAAGATCAGACTCTGTTCCAGCTTGGTGATTCCCAGCTCAAACTCATACCCGTTGATGTCAGCACATATAATATACGGCTGAAAATCATAATTCTGCGAAGGGCCGTCTGCGATCCATACCAGATTCGTCAGATCCGGATGGATTCGATCGATCTCCCGCTGGGTAATGACGCTTCCTTCCTCATACTGGACCTCTTCGTGTTTAAACAAGTGAATTGCCATTTTTCTTCCTCATTGATCCAAAATGGTTATGTAATCTGAAATGTCCTTCTCTCATTGAAAAACCAGGCCCCAGTTGTTACAATACAGGCAAAGGGGGGGCTGAACATGAAACGATTCTTATCGATACTTCTTTGCGTTGCAGTGATCCTGTCTCTCTGTGCCTGCAGTGTTGACGCCGCTTCCCAGCGG
>CADCMP010000144.1 GCA_902802565.1 Oscillospiraceae bacterium | reverse complement strand
ACCACCAATACCGTGAAGGACGGCGAGACAGACCATATTACGGTCATTCCCGATGTGGGGTATTCAGTGGGCAGCATCAACATCAACGGAACACCGAGCGGATACTACGGCTCCTTCGATCTGACAGAGATCCATATGGATACCGTGATCCACATTGAGTTCGTTCCCATGCAGACGGAAGAAGAGGCCGCTTCGGATAACGAGGAATAATTCTTTCGGGGAGGAAAAACCCGGAGAAATCGTCAGGGACAATATCGCTCCGGACGGCAGACACGGACTCCTTATAAAACCGCAAAACGCATTGTATACAGCCATTCTGATCGGCTGAACAGAAAAACATACATAAAAGGTCACTCCATTATGTTTGAACGCATCAAAACATTTTTAGTTGGAAACGCACTGAAAGATACCGACCTGAGTACAGAAAAATTCAGCGTCAAATGGGGGCTTCCCATTTATTCCAGCGATGCGATCTCATCGGTCGCATATGCAGGAGAAGAGATGCTGATCGTTCTTGTGCCGGCACTGTTCATGGGGGCATATAAATACTATATCCTCTGTATCGCAGCGATTCTGTTCCTTCTTGTCATACTGGCAATTTCCTACAGTCAGACGATAGACGCCTATCCAAACGGAGGTGGCGCCTACGGCGTTGCCACGGAAAACCTTGGAAAAATCCCCGGACTGATCGCCGGTGCGGCACTGATCATCGGATACATTTTGACGGTGGCAGCCAGTTCTGCGGCGGCTACTGCGGCTATCTATTCGGCCTTCCCGGTGCTGCAGCCCTATCGGGTGTTCATCGCACTGGGAATCATTGCCCTTCTGACCTGGGGAAATCTGCGAGGCATGCGGGAATCTGCCGTGATGTTCGGTACCCCTACGTATATGTTTATTGCCATTATCGTAATTACGATCCTCGTGGGGGCCGTCAAGGCAGTTGTCCATCCGGAGATGGTACCGAAGGCGGCTTCCTTCAACTATCAGCCAACGATGCTGGAAGGAGCGACCCTGTTCCTCGTTCTCCGCGCATTCGGTGCTGGATGTACCGCCCTTACCGGTGTTGAGGCAGTCAGTAATGCAGTCCCCAATTTCCGGGATCCGGCAACGAAAAATGCGAAGAAAGTACTTGCCCTGCTGGCGATGGTCTGTCTGGTCTGTTTTTTAGGCCTGTCAATCTTAACCGCGGTTTATCATGTTACCCCGGATCCTTCCGGAGGGATCACAGTAATCGCACAGCTGGCAGAGCGCGTTTATGGAGAGGGAAGTGTCGGTTTCTATATCGTTCAGGTCGCTACGGTCGTCATTCTGGCGCTGGCGGCGAACACCGCTTTTGCAGGAATGCCGGTACTGCTGGCACTGATGGCCAAAGACGGGTATATGCCGCGTAAAATGACAAACCGCGGTATCCGGCTAGGCTTTTCGAATGGAATTGAGATGGTCTTCCTTTCATCCGCGCTTCTGATCATCATCTTCCGCGCAGATACACACTCTCTGCTTCCTCTGTATGCCACCGGTGTATTTCTGGCATTTACACTGTCTCAGACCGGAATGCTGATCCGATGGATCCGAAAAAAGAATTCCGGATGGAAGCACCGTGCGGTCATCAACGGCATTGGTGCTGCCATGAGCGCAACGACCTGCCTGATCATTGCAATCTCCCGTTTCACGGCGGGCGCATGGATGGTTCTGGTGGCGATTCCGGTGATCGTGCTCGTGATGGAGTATATCCACCGGCATTATCACGGAGTGCAGAATGATCTTGGGATGGATTTCGGGGATGAACGGCTTTCCGATGTGTATGTCCCGAAAGTCAAAATCGTGATGCCCATCAGCAACTTGAACCGCGCATTTTTGAAATCGCTCCATTACGCCATGAGTATCCAGGGAGATCTTCCCATCGAACTGTATCATGTGGCATCTTCCGAAGAAGATCAGGAACGGTACCGGGAGCGCGTTGAGGAACTGAAAGAGCTTATGAATCTGAATGCGGTGCTTGTCATTGAAGAGACTCCGTACCGGAATTACAGCGAGATGCTGCTCCGGCATGTGGATATGTGTCTGGAACAGCTGGACCCGCATGAAACACTGACGGTAGTCATGAGTCAGATC
>CADCMP010000143.1 GCA_902802565.1 Oscillospiraceae bacterium | reverse complement strand
CCCTGCAAGGCCGCCAATTCCGCCAGCCTTCCGTATCAGGGGATCCTGAAACTGGCCGCACAGGGAAGAAACCGTCAGGCCTATGACATGATCACGAAATACATCCCGTTCCCCGCCATCTGCGGACGCGTGGATGATGATCTTCCGGAGCGGGTCTGCACCCGTTCCTCCGTGGACGAAGGTCTGGCCATCAATGAAGTCATGAAGTTCCTCGGCGACTGGGGACTGGAGAAAGGAAACCGGAAGGTTCCCGAGCTGCTCAATCCCCAGGGCATCAAGTTCGATAAGAAGATCGCCGTCATCGGTGCCGGCCCCGCCGGCCTGGCATGTGCCTACTATCTGACCATCAAGGGCTATCCCGTCACCGTGTTCGAGCGGGAGAAGAAGATCGGCGGCAAGCTGCAGTACGGCATCCCGTCCTTCGATCTGGACAAGACCCTCGTTCAGAAGGAAGTGGAGATCCTGAAGGAGATGGGCGTCACCTTCCAGCTGGGCGTGAATGTGGGAAAAGACATCAAGATCTCTCAGCTGAAGGAAGAGCAGGGCTTTGAAGCCGTCTTCCTGGGCGTCGGCGCTTCCGGGACCTCCAAGATGGGAGTTCCCGGTCAGGACGCCAAGGGCGTGACGGGACTGCAGGCATTCATGAAGGCCGTCAACTCCACCCGCCGTCCCTCCGTGGGCAGCGATGTCGTGGTACTGGGCGGAACCCAGGCGGCACTGGATGCGGCCCGTTCCGCGATCCGTCTGGGCGCGAAGAAAGTGACGGTGGTGGCAAAGACCCTGAAGACCAATGCCAACATCGCCAAGGCGGAAGGCGTACAGTTCCTCTTCGGTTATGAACCGAAACAGGTGGAAGCCGATGCCAAGGGCAATGCCAAGAGCATCGTTCTGGAGAAGGACGGAGCCGAGAAGAAGGTCAAGGCCACCACAGTCGTCTACGACGGACAGAAACCGGATCTGCTGGCATTCACCGGCGACGTCAAACTTCTGGCGGATGCCAAGGCAAACCTCCGCGCGGAGGCAATGACCTATCAGACGGATGTTCCCTGGATCTTTGCCGGCGGCGATGTGGTCACCGGACCCAATACCGTCATGGACGCACTGGTAGCCGGACGTGAAGCCGCCATCTCCATCCACCGCTTTGTCCATCCCGGACAGAATCTGGTCTTCGGCCGTGATCACTTCGATTACAAGGGCTTCGACATGAAGAACACCGTTCTTCCGGAAGGCAAGAAGGGCAGCCGGATCGCACCGGAAGAAGTGCCGGTGGCGAAGGCCGTGGGCACATTCAAGGATCTGAGAAACGATCTGACGGCGGAGGAAGTGAAGAAGGAAGCTTCCCGCTGCCTCGGCTGCGGTGTGGTCACTCTCAACGAGAACAAGTGTGTCGGCTGCGGCATCTGCACCACGAAGTGCAACTTCGGCGCCATCACCCTGAAGAAAGTCCGCGACGACAAGGGCGGCCCGTACTTCAACACCCTGAGCAAGGTGGGTGTCAACGCGGTGAAGCGCTACTCCAAAGTGGCAGTGAAGAAGGTGGCACGTCCCATCACGAAACTGACAGACAAGGAGTGATCCAACGGTGCATGAGATCGGAATCGTTCGACAGGTCCTGCGCACCGTAGAGGAATTTGCAAAGGAAAACGATATCACGGAAGTGTCGGAGATCGTTCTGGATGTAGGAGAAGTCAGCCAGGTGATCCCGGAATATCTCACCGAGATCTACCCCTATGTGGCGGAAGAGACGGAGATGTTCAAGGATACCGTTCTCACCATCAATATGATCCCCGGCATGGCGGAATGTGATGACTGTGATGCCATCTACAATCTTGTGGAATGCGAAGGGATCTGTCCCGACTGCGGCAGTCAGTCCAAGACGGTCTACAGCGGAAAGGACTGCAGCATCCGCGAGATCCACGTTCCGGAATAATCCAACCAACAAAAAAATCTCGATATCCCAGACACGGGATATCGAGATTTTTGCTATTCGAAACAGGTCTTATCTGCGCCGGTAGACGAACCAGTACAGCATCCCCCCGCCCAGAATGTTTCCGATGGTCACCGGGAGGAGGTTGCGCAGGAGCATGCTGCCCCAGGTGAGGCTCTGCAGCGCCTCCGGAGATACCAGACCGGAAGAGACGGCGGCATCCGCCAGTACCGGGGAATGGGAAGCGAGGATCCCGGCGGAGACGTAGTACATGTTGGCGATGCTGTGCTCAAAACCTGCCGTGACGAACAGCAGGATGGGGAAGAAGATCCCCAGGATCTTTCCCGCCATATCCCGGGCACCGGTAGCCTGCCAGACCGCCAGACATACCAGCCAGTTGCAAAGGAATCCAAGGACCACAGCTTTCCCGAACCCAAAGGAGAGGCCGACCTTTCCCGTAGCGATCTTGATGGTCATGACTCCCAGCAGATTTCCGCCACTGGAAAACAGGCCGGACCAGGTGCCCAGCAGCGCGATGAGAAGTCCGCCGAGGAAGTTGGCGCAGTAGACAATCCCCCAGTTGCGGAGCATGGCAGCGGCCGAGATCCGCCGGTCCAGCACACCCATGATCATCAAGTTGTTACCGGTAAAGAGCTCTCCGCCGGAGAGGACCACCATGATGAGACCGCCGGTGAAGAGGATCCCGGCCACGAAACGGCCCAGTCCGAAGGTGTCTGGGCTGGAGAGAAGATTGAAGGCCGCCATGTTGGAGGCAAATCCCGCCACCGCGATATAGGCGCCGGCGGCGATGCCCAGCAGGAGCATGGTCAGAACGGACAGGCCCGCTTTGGCAACGGCGTTGTCCGATGTCTTTTCCGCAATCTGTTTCGGTGTCAGTACATTGGATTCATTCATTTTTATCACTCACTCTGTTGTTTTGTTTCCTTAGCTCCGAATATACCATATCCGGGAATACGGGGAAAGGATTTCCTTCTGTTTTCCACTCAATCCACAGGAAAATGGAAAAAAGAGACGGTCAATTCCGCAAATTTTGGCGAATCGACGAAAATAACAAAATGGTAACAAAAACCTCTTTCGGATTCCGCCCTTTTCCGTTAGAATAAGAGAAATCCCCTGGATAATACTCAGTTTTGGAGTGAACACAATGGCAAAGAAACAATGGATCAGCATTCTGCTGTGTCTGGTATTCGTGCTGGCACTGCTGCCGGCAGCTCTGGTGCACGCAGACGGCAAAGTGGGCTATACGGTGCTGGGCGACAGCATCTCCTTCGGATTCGGACTGGAGGAGAACAACAGCTGGGGCCGGAACAACCTGCAGCCCAACGCAAACGGACAGTACATCCTGTACAAACGTCCCGTGGGCGGCATGCCTCCCGATGCGTTTCCCACTCTGGTGGCCAA
>CADCMP010000142.1 GCA_902802565.1 Oscillospiraceae bacterium | reverse complement strand
CAACAAAAACAGAAGCCTGCAGATCAGCGGAATCCTGTGCGCAGCATTTGTCCTGCTTCTTCTGCTGGTAAAGATCATTGACGTCCGTCATATCGGCCCAAACTATACGAAAGTTGGATTTGCAGCACTGAACGGACTGTTCTACAAGATCGGCTATCATCCATTCTGGTACGGCCTGACCCAGGTTCTGGGCATCCTCGCCCTTGTCGTTGCACTGGCATTCGCTCTGCTGGGAGTGTATCAGCTTGTTAAGAGAAAGAGTATTGGTGCAGTGGATGCGGACATCGTCCTGCTGGGAGTGATCTATGTGATCACCATCCTGCTGTATCTCTTCTTCAATGCCGTTGTCGTCAACTACCGTCCGGTCATGCTGGAGGAGGCGATGGAGGCATCCTTCCCGTCATCCCATACGGTGCTGGCAATCGTTGTGTTTGCAACGGCCATCATACAGGTGCGCCGCCGGCTGACGGAAGGACAGACCAAACAGATCGTCATCTATGTGTTCTACGCACTGCTGGTGATCCTTATTGTGGGACGGATCATTTCCGGAGTGCACTGGTTCACGGATATCTGCGGCGGTGTTCTGCTGGGCTTTGCTCTGACCTATCTGTATCAGGGCCTGCTGGAAAGCTTTGAAGGCAGCAGCGGAAAACACGCAAAATAAGTCAATAAACAGCGAAAACCTCCTGCCTTTCCGGCAGGGGGTTTTCTTTGTCCCGGGCTTTATTGCATTTAAAAAAACTGCATGGTATCATCAGAACATCGAGTAAAACGGAAGAGAACGTCCATGTCCAAGAAACCGAAAAAAAGGAAAACGACTGTACAAAAGCAAAAAGCCGCCGCCCGCAGACAGGTGATGAACAACACGGTCCGGGCAGCGGCCGTTTCGGCATCCTCTCTTTCCGATAAAAAAGACGGGACATCAGGGAAGAAATCCCTCCCGGAGAAGCGATCTCAGAAAGAAAAAAGCACCGAGAGGAAGAAGATCTTCCGGGGCAGACGTAAAACCGGCAAACGCAGAGAACCGGATGCCCGGAGAGTTCCGGCATGGGTCAGTCCCATCCTGTTTTTTGCCAGCCTTGTCTCGCTGGATCTTCTTTTCCGCACCATCTATCAGGGGGTATCATCCACTCCGGTATTCGCAGCAGAGACCATGGTGTTCACATGTGCATGGGCTGTGCTGATCACCGCCGTACTGATGCTGCTGCCGGTGATCCTGCGCAGGATCGGCATGATCCTTGTGGATGTGATCTTTGTGATCCTGGCGCTTGCACACGGGGTGATGTACGGGATCTTTGGGAATTTCTTCAGTTTTGCAGATATGAATTTCGCCGGAGACGGTGCCCGTTTTTTCAGCTGGGATTATATCGGCATGAATCTTCCTCTGATCGGCACACTGGTGCTGTCGCTGTTACTGATGATCCTGGCGTGCTGTTTTGCCCGAAGGAAGACAAGGACCGGGATAATGAAATGGATCCGCCCTCTGATCCTTCTGCTTCTTGCGGGAGGAGCGCTGTTTGCCATCCATCAGGAGCATGAAAACATGCTTCCGGATGATGATCATATGTCCTGGGATAAGATCTATGACAGTGAGACCAAAGCCGAGGCATATCGGCTCTTTTCGGATTCCAACCGTTGCCTCATGATGACGGGGCTGTATCAGTATACTTACCGCAACGCACAGGTGGCACTGGGGAACGACACCGACGGAATCGATGTGTCGGCACTGGACCGTTTTTATGATAAGCGTGCCACGGAGATCAGCGGTGAGAATGAGATGACCGGAATCATGGAGGGAAAAAACCTGATCATGGTGATGATGGAATCCATGGACAGCTGGATGATCACCAAGGAGTACACACCGAACCTGTATCAGGTACAGCAGGAAGGGGTCAATTTTGAAAACTTCTATACACCGCTGTTTTTGTCGGCAGCAACGTTCAATACGGAGATCCTGACCCAGACGGGACTCATTCCGGCCAAAGAGGGGATCAGCAGCAATGCCTATTCCACGCATGCGTTTCCGTTGAGTCTGGCCCACCAGTTCCGTGACTGCGGATATACGGCGAACTCCTTCCATTCCGCCAGCGGAAAGATCTACAGCCGGGGATCCATTCATCCCAATCTTGGCTTTGAATCCTATAACAATATGTACGCCATGAACATGACGGACTATATGCTGGACAGCCAGATGATCGGCGGCTACGACAAAATGGTCAGTGACGAT
>CADCMP010000141.1 GCA_902802565.1 Oscillospiraceae bacterium | reverse complement strand
AGGGCGTCGGCATAGTTGGCCACCTCCCCGCCGGCGGAGACCTGGTTCATCTGGCCGATCTTCTCGGCCAGGGTCATCCGGGAAAGGAGCTGGTCCACGCGGCGCTCGATTTCGGGAGTGGAACCCACCGTGGTGGCCTTCCGCTCCTGGCAGGAGACCACCGCGACGAGAACCATAAGGATCAGGACTCTAGTACACTTCATTTCCTTTCGTTACTTTTGAAAAACGCGGATATAATCCACAGACATCGTTACAGGAAGGGCGCTCTCATCCACGCCATTCATTCCGCCCCAGTCCCCGCCCCAAGCGAGGTTCAAGATGGGATAGAAGGCATAATGGAACGGCCACTGGTTATGACCGGAACCCAGTACCGACTTCTTGACTGCCAACTGGACTTTGCCATCCACATAGGTGGTGATGGCATCTTCTGTCCACTCCAATGCATACACGTGGTACTCGCCTTCCGCTTTGGCAATGGTCATTGCGTGCGTCTTCTGCGTGTTTTTCGTATGGTTGTAATCCTGCGTATGGATGGAAGACGAGACTTCGTTGGGGACGCAGCCCACCTCTTCCATAATGTCGATCTCTCCACACATCGGCCAGGGATTGGTATTCCAGTCATTGCCGACCGGCATCATCCAGAAGGCAGGCCAGGTCCCTTTCCCTTTGGGCAGGTTGATACGTGCTTCGAACCAACCATACTGCCAACCCGTACCAACGTGGGCATAAACACGGCCGGAATAAATCTTCCCGCCCTCCTTGAAACAGTGGATATGCAAAGACCCGTCTTGGACTTCAGTCACCTTGTTTCCAGAGGAGGTCTGATGATTCACATAGTTCTGAAGCTCATTATTCACCCAGCCGGATTTCTGTACCTCGTGGGTCCAATGGGCCGGATCCAGCAGGGGGCCTTCATCAAACTCATCGTGCCATACCAGGTGATAGCCTTCCGGAACCACGATCTCACCCGGATCCGGCGGGAGGTCTTCCTCGCTGAAGCCCTGCTTGACCGGGACTTCCAGCGTCTTGGACCCGTACCGGAAGGTGATGGTGTTCTCCCGCTCCTTGCCGGTCCGGTTGGTGGCGAGGTTGACCTTCACCTCCGAGGTGCCCTTGATGCCGCCCGAAGGAGACACCGTGCACCAGTCCTTGTCGGCAGCCGCCACGCCCCAGTCTCCGGTTGCGTTGACGGTAAGGGTCACCGTCTGCGCCTCGAAAGTGGCGTTCACGGCGGCGGGACTGACCGTCAACGTGGCCTCGGAGGCCGATGGAACTGGCTCCGACCCGCACCCGCAGGAGAAGTTGAGAAGGGTTGCTGCACAAAGCAGCAGCAACCCTTTCATTTTGGAGAACCCCTTCATGGACTATTCTTCCATGAAGATGATGTCCTTGGCTTCGATGGTCGAGCCGATGGGGCTGCGGCCGAAGTCGAAGATCAGCATCACGTTGTCGCCGGACACGCTCTGCTTGAGACCATGCTTGACGTAGAGGAGGGTCTCTCCCGCCGTCAGCTTCACCTGGCCGTCATAGAAGAAGGCATGGATGTCATCGCTCTCTTCCGGATCGTTGGTGAGTTTCATGGTCACGGTCATGTCTTCATCGGCGGTAAGTCTCACAGTGTAAGGTACTTCCGATGCGGGAATGAGGATACCATCAGCTTTCGCTGCCCTCCAGCCGGTAAATCCGAAGTCCGTCAAACTCCCGGAGCAGATCGAGCAGTTTATTGAAGGGTTTCCAGTCTTTGCCCTGATACTCTTCCGGCAGCGACAGCCAGTGCTCGCGGATCCGCTCTTCCGTGAGTTCTCCGTCCAACATCAGCCGGTGACAGCGCAGCTGTTCGCGCAGGTCACCGCGTGCTTTTTTCCCGTCTTCGGTGTTTTCCGGCAGCGGAAGTGTTTCGTAATCCGTTCCGCAGTACCAGCCCATGGCACGGTGTTCCCACAGCCAGCGTTCGTGCTCCATAGGGGCAAAGACGGCAGCCTGCTCCGGCGTAAATTCGGTCACCATGTCATAGTCCACGGGCCGGTCGGTATAGAAACAGCCGATAGCGTCCAGATATCGTCCGAAGTGCCGGGCACGGCTGATGGTCGAGAGCTGGTATTCCAGGGAGAGGCTGCGGAAAAGACGTTCCATCTCCTCCGGGGGAGCACCTTCCGGCAGATGGCGTCCGTGCAGAGCCACCGCAAAAGCGTACAGATGCAGGAAGCTTGAGTCCGAGAGATAGGTGTGCTTGATCC
>CADCMP010000140.1 GCA_902802565.1 Oscillospiraceae bacterium | reverse complement strand
TTTCAGATGGTGTAGCACTCGCCGTCTTCGGGGATGCGGACGCGGTCGCGGATGCCCTTCTTCTTCAGCTTCTTGGACAGGGTCTTGCGGGTCAGCGTAGCGTGGGGCACGTTGTCCATGTGGCTGGCGATGACCACGGCTTCCGGTGCCGCGGCGCAGACCTTCGCAAGGTCATTGTCGTCCATGATCAGACGGCCGTTTTTCACCAGCATGGCAGCGCAGTTGTTCGTGATGATCACATCGGGATGATATTTTCCGATGGTCTCCGCCACATCGTCACACCAGACCGTGTCGCCGCAGACGTAAAGGGTCTTTTCGCCGGGGCTGCGGAAGATGAATCCGGCGGCGTCACAGCACGGAACCTTCGTGCCGTGGACGGCGTTGACCTTGATGATCTCCGCATCTCCCCATGTGATCCGGTCCTCCACCACCCGGACGTCCTTCATACCGGAGAACTCCAGATAGTCCGCGTCCTGCCGGTTGATGGCGTAGATCGGACGCTTCCTGTCCAGTCCCTGGCAGGCCTTGCCGTTGGGAGCGAGACCGATGTGGTCCAGATGCACGTGAGTGCAGATGTAGGCGTCCACGCCCTCGTTGACTTCCCGGACGGACATGGGCAGGGAATGCAGCGGGCAAGGGAGCCACTTGTGCTTCGGCCTTACCGCTTCCCAGGTGGAGCACTCGTCGAAGACGTACTTTTTGCGCGGGTCGCCGCCGCGGTTCATGGCACACATCATGGGGATCATGGCAAGGCACCCGCTGGTGAAACGCGGCGCCAGCCACGGGTCGATGAGAAAGGTTCTGCCGGCGTAGGTGATCTTGATGGTGGCGCTGCGGATCTGCTGAAATTTCATGTTCTTTTCCTCCGTTATTATGGAATAAGCTGATCGTCCTTCTTTGTTTGTATTTTAACAAGGAAGGCCCGGGGAGAACAGCAGTAAAACCGCGCTTGCCGCAACAGAAATGTTGCGGTAAAATTCAAGTATCCGTACCGGGAGGGATGAATATGAACCGCAAACAGCTTATGTATTTCATGGAAGCCTACCGTACCTGCAACATTCAGGCTGCGGCGGACGTCCTGTACATCTCCCATCAGGGACTCAGCCGGGTGCTGCGGACCCTGGAGGAGGAACTGGGACAGCCCCTGTTCCGCCGTTCCAACCGGGGCCTGGAGCCCACGGACTTTGCCACGAGCCTCATTCCCCATGTCCGGACCATCCTGGACAGCTATGACAGCATCGAGGGGATCCATACCCTGGCTTCCCAGAACCGATCCGTGGTGACGGTGTATTCCCTGGACCATATCCTGGGATTCCTTGGCATCGACTTCGTGGAGGCTTTTCATGAATCCTTTCCACACGTGACATTGTCGGTGGTGGATACCACGGACACCGCCGCCTGGGAGGCGCTGGACCGGGGTTGGTGCGATTTTGCCCTGGTGAACGGTCCTATGGATGAGACCCGCTTTACGGGGGAGAAACTGTTCTACTCCCGGTTCTGCGTACGCATGCGCCGGGACCATCCGCTGGCATCGAAGGAGATCATCGAGCCCCGGGACATGCAGGGACAGCGGATGATCGGAAAGGGAAGAGCGTACCACTGCTTCCGCAAGAGCGTGGAGAGCCTGCTCCTGGCGCAGAACGTGGAGATGTCCATTCCCGTGGAGACCGCCGACGAGGAACTGCTGATGGAGCTGGTGGAGCGGCAGGACATGCTGGCGGTGACCTATGATTTTTCCGCCCGGGACCATCTGGGCGGCGATACCGTGGTCCGGTACATGGACCGGCAGTTCGGCCAGTACATCTATCTGGCGGAGCGGACGGACGGAAACTCCACCCGTGCGGGCAGGGACTTTAAGCGGTTCCTGCTGCGGTGGATGGAGGAGCACCCCTGGAACGGACTGGAATGAAACGGACAGACAGGATCCGCAGCGAATGATATCCATCGGGGCGGGATCCGGACAAAAAGGGGTGGACATCCGCGCGGGACATGATATAATGTCCATATGTTAGTAATAACTAACATAAATCCCTGAAAGGAGAACCGATATGTTCTGCAAGAACTGGACGAAGAAGGAGTGGCTGCGATGCCTGCTCTGTTTCGTGATCTATTTTGCTCTGATCCTGGTATCCGAGCTTCCGGGATACGCCAGCCCCCTGTACTGGGTGCTGTGTCCTGACCTGTGTCATGAACATGGGGAAGGGGATCGGCGGCGCGGCGGTGCTTCCGGTGCTGTGGTTTCTCGTGATGAAGCTCATGGGCGAGTTTTCCATGCCGCTGATGATCATCGGCATGCTGTGCCTGATAATCCTGGCGGAAGTGGTGCGCGGAAGCGTCGGCTACGAGAAGAAAAGTTCCATCCGTGCCGCGACCCCGTTTTTGTCCCTTATCGTATTTGCATCCTTCCTGCCGCTGTATTTCCAGACCGCTGCCTACTCCGGCAACGCCATGGCGGAGATGGGGGCGGAGTACGGCGCGAAGATCGCTTCCTACGGAAACTTCGGAATGTTCCTTCTGGTGCTGGTGCTGAGCGTCATTGCCGGCATGATCTCGGAGCGGCTGAGCGAGAAGATCCTGAAGATGGAGGAACCGGAGCGGCCCATCTTCCTGCACAACTGAGACGCCCTTCCGGGCACAGAAAAAGAGGACGGCGGATTTTCCGTCGTCCTCTTGTTGTCGGATGATCAGTAATTCTCGGCGTGTACTTCGAAATAGGCCCGGGGATGGGCGCATACCGGGCATACTTCCGGTGCTTCGGTGCCCACCACGATATGACCGCAGTTCCGGCACTCCCATACCTTGACTTCGCTCTTCTTGAACACTTCCTGCATCTCCACGTTCTTCAGCAGGGCACGGTAGCGTTCCTCGTGATGCTTCTCGATCTCGCCCACCATGCGGAACTTGGCTGCCAGCTCCGGGAATCCCTCTTCCTCGGCGGTCTTGGCAAAGCCCTCATACATGTCCGTCCATTCGTAGTTCTCGCCGTCGGCGGCAGCGGCCAGGTTCTCCGGCGTGCTTCCGATGCCCTCCAGCTCCTTGAACCACATCTTGGCGTGTTCCTTCTCGTTGTCGGCGGTCTTCAGGAAGAGAGCGGAGATCTGCTCGAATCCTTCCTTCTTGGCCTTGGATGCGAAATAGGTATATTTGTTTCTGGCCTGGGATTCACCGGCAAATGCGGCTTCCAGGTTCTTCTCGGTCTGAGTTCCGGCGTATTTGTTTGCCATGTTTCTTCCTCCTTGCGTTCATTTCCGGTCGGTCCGGACCGGATGCACATTCAGTATAGTATCCCGGGGATCAAAAGTAAAGAATCGGACATGGAAATGCCGCCGTCCCAACGGGGATGGCGGCACTGTTTCGGTTCGCTGACGATCAGGCTTTTCCGTTTTCCTCTCTCCACTGGGAGTAGGCGTTCAGCTCGGGGTCGGTGACCATGAAGGCGGCGGCCAGGATGGCCAGGTCGTCCACATGTCCGAGCACCGGCGTGGAGTCGGGGATCAGGTCCTGATCCTTCACCATGTAGATGATGGCGGCGATCAGGGTGATGATGACTTTGGGAGAGACCACGGAGTATTCTTTCGTGACGTAGCTGCGGATCATGGAGATCATCAGAGGGACCCGGGAGAGGGCATCGCCCACTTTGGGGATCTCCTTGAGTTTGTCTTCCATCTGCTGCAGGACCTTTTCCAGCTTGGAAGTGTTCTTCAGTAGTTCCTGAGCCTGAGACGTGAGACTGTTGAGTATCTCTTTCGCTTTCTCGACATCGATTGCGGGGACGTTTGCCATAACGAAGGCCTCCTTTTGTTTCTTTTGGGACCCCGGCGGGGCCGGGACTTCTTTTCTGGCTCTATTATACCGTTTTTTCCGGAAGGGAACAACATGAAACTGCGGGAGAAGAGATGTGGAAATTCTCCCGGCGCTGTACTATAATGTTCCGGACGGGGCCTTTGGGAGAAAAGGCCCGAAAAGGAGAAGTGTTCATGAGAAAGATCATACCGATATTACTGACCGTGTCCATGCTGGTGCTGATGCTGTGCGCCTGCGGCGGCCGGTCTTCCCAGCCCGTCAGCACGGACGGGGAATCCTACGAGATCCTGGATACCGGCGAGAAGAACGAGGCCGCCGGTGAAAAGGGGCAGTCCGCGGACAAAAAGGAAAAGAAGGACAAGGACAGCAAAGACGGAGAGACGAAGGAACCGGCAGCCTCTGCCAGCGCCACCGCTTCCGCCAAACCCACCGCCACACCGAAATCCGCGGAGTCCGCGAAACCCGACGCCGGGCAGAAATCCACCGCTCCCGCCGGCATCGTGGACGGAGTGAAATACAACAAGGTGGATCTGGGCATGTCCTATGACGAAGTAAAGGACATCATGGGAAGTGCCGGGACCCAGATCTCCACCTCGGACATCGGCGGCATGTCCATGGCCACCTATCAGTGGCTCACCGCCGACGAGACCGGCACCTGCGCC
>CADCMP010000139.1 GCA_902802565.1 Oscillospiraceae bacterium | reverse complement strand
CAGCACGTAGCCGATGTTGCTGTGAAGCCACAGCTGGCTGCGCTCCCGCACGTCCCGGCCGTCGATGAGGACCCGGCCTTCTGTGGGTTCAAAGAACCTGCAGACAAGATTGACCAGCGTGGACTTTCCCGCACCGGTCTCGCCCACGATGGCGATGTTGGATCCCTGTGGGACCTTCAGATCAAAGTGGGAGAGCACCAGTTCATCGCCGTCCGGATAATGGAAGGAGACGTCTTTGAATTCCACATCCCCGCGGAGCTTCTCCCAGTTGTCCTTCTTCGGATGGAAGGTGTCGCCGTACACGGCTTCCACTTCCGCCGTGTCCTTCACATTGGGAGCGGTCTCCAGCAGTTCCGAGGTCCGTTCGATACTGGCCTGCAGCGCGATGAAGGAGGACGTTGCTTCTACGATATGCTGGATGGGTTCCATGATGCCCAGAGCGTAGGACATGAAAACGGACAGGGTGCCGATCTTCATCATTCCCTGAACGGAGAGGTTTCCGCCCTTCCACAGTACCAGCGCCAGCGCGATGGAGGACAGGGCGGTGACAGTGGAGGTAAACAGTCCGGACCACTTGGTGGTGCGCACCGCCATATGGTGCATGGCAGCGGTGTCCCGGTCAAAGTCACGTCCCATGATCTCTTCCACCGCCAGCGCCCGGATGGTACGGGCACCGGTGATGCCTTCATTGAAGTTTCCGGTGATGAGGGCGTTCTGCTCCCGGACTCTCCGGTTCCATACGATGAGCTTTCGCTGGAACAGGGAGATGAGGATCAGCGCCACCGGCACCAGAAGGAACAGGGCCAGCGCCAGTTTCACGTCGATGAGGAACATGACCACAAAGACGAAGAGGATGTAGGATCCGTACCAAACGAGATCCATGATGCGCCAGGTGAAGGCCGTGGCGATCTTGTCCGTGTCGCTCATGAGCCGGGCGTGGATGTATCCCACGTTGTGGGTATTGTAATAGGAGAAGGACAGGGTCTGCAGGTGATGGAACACCGCATTTTTCATGTCCCGTCCGATATACAGTTCGATCTTGCCGATGAGATAACTGGAGACCACGTTGCAGATGACCTGCAGGAACAGTACCAGAAGGTACAGCAGGATAAACGCCGTCAGCGTATCCAGGGTCCCCAGCGCGATATAGTGATTGATGGCATAGCGGTTAAACAGGGGATAGACGGAGTCCGCCACACTGGAGAGAGCTCCCAGAAGGATCATCACCAGCATGCCGCCGACATACGGGCGGATGAAGGGGATCATTTTCCCCAGACCGAAAAAGCGGGAAGAGGGGTTCTTTTTCATACGGCAGCCTCCTCTCCCACGGACTGGATCTCACAGATATCCCGGTAAAGCCCCGGCGTGCGGTACAGCTCCTCATGGGTACCCTGCTGGAGGATGGAGCCCTGGTGCAGCACCGCGATCTCGTCCGCCACCATGAGGGTGGAGATGCGGTGGGAAATGAGGATCACGGTCTGATCCTGCAGTTCCTCCCGCAGATACCGCCGGATCCTGGCGTCCGTCTCCGCGTCCACGGCGGAAAGAGAATCGTCAAAGATCAGGATGGGCGGGGTGCGGATCACGGACTGGGCGATGGCGGTGCGCTGTTTCTGCCCGCCGGACAGGGTGACGCCCCGTTCGCCCACCATGGTATCCATGCCTTTCTGGAACTTCTCGATGGTCTCATCCAGACAGGCGATGCGGCACGCCCGGGCCAGGTCCTCTTCGGCAGTGTGGTCGGAGCCCAGCGTGATGTTCTCCCCGATGGTACGGGAGAAGAGATAGGACTCCTGCAGTACGACGCCCAGATGGCGGCGCAGCCACGGCAGGGAAAGATCCCGGATGTCGATGCCGCCGATGGTGATGGTGCCGTTGGCCCGGGGAAGTTCGTAGAACCGGTCCAGCAGCGCCACCAGGGTGGATTTTCCGGAACCGGTGCCCCCCAGGATCCCGAAGGTCGTACCGGCGGGGATGGTCAGGGAGATGTCCTTCAGCTTTTCCCGGCCTTCCACATAGGAGAAGGTCACGTTCTTGAACTCGATATCCAGGGGGATCTCCTCTGCCATCTGTCTGCCTCCGGAGGATTCTTCCGGCGCGTCCATGATATACCGGATACGGTCCACGGAGACCCCGGCGCGGGACATCTGGGAGACGACGCGCCCCAGGGAGCGCACCGGCCAGGTGAGCATGGCATTGTAGGAGATGAAGGCGATATAGTCGCCGGCGGTCATATGACCGCGCACCACCTGCACCGCCCCCAGGACCACCACCAGCATTACCTGGGTTCCGGAGATGAAGTCACCGGCAGACCAGAAGAAGGAGATGAGGATGGACAGCTTCATGTAGGCTTTCGTATAGATATCATTCTGCACCCGGAACTTCTCC
>CADCMP010000138.1 GCA_902802565.1 Oscillospiraceae bacterium | reverse complement strand
TCATTATAATTAATTCTTTTTCAGATACTCCGCATTCCTCGGCTCATACGGTACTGAAATGAAATCCTTCTTTTGGTGGTACAAACAACATACAGTCTCAATAAGCGTTGACTTTTCCAAGGGCAATTCCTTGACCTCGACGCCCTGAACCGGCACCGGGAAGGTGAACACGATGTTCCGGATCCAACAGCCGTCTGCGCGTTTCTCAGGATAAAGATCGATCCGCTCTATAATGGCCCTGAGGAGGTCCTTCTTATCGGGCTCATCCATCTCACCGTACAGTTCATCAAATGCCAATAGGAGCTGATATACGTTCTCACCGGATATCTGCTCGCTCCGGATCGTCTGTATCCGATTCCGGATGTTTTCTATCTGCAGCTCCGCCTCGGCTATCTTATCATACTGATCATCGTACCGGCGTTGCAGATCGAGGATCTTCCTCTCGTAATGGGGGTCAGATACGTCCAGGGTATCCATCTGGGTTTCCAGCCGGCTTTTTGTCGAAAGCAGCTGCCGCAGCTGGCCCTTGACGGTATCAAGCTCTTTCTCAAGATCATCCGTGCTGACTGCCGTACCGATCTTCTTTTGAATGGCAGCTTCAAACTGCCTGTCGTGAACCAAGGCAGAGATGATCGCAGCCACATACCGATCAAGCTCCGTCTGCTCCAGATTTGTCCGGAAAGAGCATCTGTGGCCGGTTTCGCCTCGCGTGTTCTTGCAGTAGTAGTAATACCTGGTCTTGTTATCCTTGCTGTGAGCCTTGGCGATATTGCCGTATAAGGGCTTTCCGCAATCAGGGCATCTCAGCAGCCCTGAAAGAAGATGGACATGATTGACGTCATGGACCTTCTCCCGGCGATAGGCATTCTTTTTGCGCTTCTCCTGTGCCAGGTTCCAGTCGGCTTCAGATATGATGGCTTCGTGTTTCCCATCATACACCGGGAACTCCGACTGTTCAACCACATGCATCTCATTCCGGGTGCCGATCTTCTTTTCTGTCCGTCTTCGGCCGTATGCGATCTTGCCCATATAGACCGGATTATCAATTACCTTTTTCACGAAGTGATCTGAAAACCCCGGGATCGTTCCATTCTGTCGGATCTTTTTCACATAGCCGTGATCATTCAGGTATTTGGCCACACTGCTTGTGCCTTCATTGGTATGGATATAACGGTCATAAATGAGCCGTATGACCTCTGCTTCGTCCTCGGCGATAATTAACTCACCATCTACCAGTTTATAGCCGTAAGGGGCAAATCCGCCGTTCCAGCGGCCTTCTCTGGCTTTCTGCTCACGTCCGGCCATCGTCTGGGTCCGTATGTTCTCACGCTCGATCTCTGCCACTGCGGACAGCACGGAGATCATCAGCTTTCCGGCATCCTTGGAGCTGTCGATCCCGTCTTCCACACAAATCAGATTGACACCAAAGTCTTGCATCAACTGCAGAGAATTCAGCACGTCCGCAGCGTTACGCCCGAATCGGGACAGTTTGAATACCAGGACATAATCAACATCGTCTTTACGGTCCTGGATATCCTGGAGCATGCGCTGGAAGTCCAGACGGCCCTGGATGTTCTTCCCGGAGAAACCCTCGTCCGAATACTCACCGGCAATCGTATAATCCTGAAACTCGGCGTATTTCCGCAGCTTATCCTTCTGAGCTTCCAGACTGTAGCCGTCGACCTGGATCGCCGTAGAGACACGGGTATAGATATAGCATTTTTGTATCTTTTTGGTCATCAGACGTCCTCACTCTCTGACGTGCCTTCCCGGACTTCGGCGGTCTTATCCTTGATCAGTCCTTCCATCCGGATATAGTATTCCAGCAGCCGCAGGACATACTCCGGAGCATGGCGGTTGTCGCGCTCCCACTCCGTCACTGTCCTGTAGGGGATATGGAAATACTCGCAGAACTCCTTGCGTGTCATCCCGGTGCTTTCTCTTAATTCAACTATCCTATCCTTGAAATCCATTGAGTTCCTCTTTCATATAATCAAGGCGAAATACACATTGTGTATTTACTATACCACATCACAGGCAGTTACGCAATGTGTATTTCGCTTTTTTCTTACTGTCTTCTGCAGCGGTCAATCGTGTTATGATAGGCATTCAGCCGCCGGGAGACTTCTTCGGGCGGTATGCCTGGGCTGATATCTACAGAAGAGCGAATTGCTTCTATCAGCCGTTCTTTCCTTCGCTTCAGAACGGATGGACCATGTTTGACCATCAGCTTCGCCATCAGATCTGAAAATCGGTCAAATGCTGCTTTTTCTTCAAGTGTATTGGAAGGGGTCATTCTTTTCTCCTTGTCATCTGAGTTATCCACATCCTATCCCATCCGGAAACCCAATTAATACTTTTCATTGTTTATTGAATGAAGGGATTGATAGGATGGAT
>CADCMP010000137.1 GCA_902802565.1 Oscillospiraceae bacterium | reverse complement strand
ATCTGTACCTGTTACCAGTACAGACTCCCAAGAACCCTTTTCTTCTTGGTGCTTATTTAGCATAAGCTTTTCTTACATTGTTTAATTTACAAGGTACACCGATTGTGCTGCTCCCAAAGCGAGAGCTTGATTAATATACCACGTTAATCCGTTCATTGTCAACACTTTTTTGACTCTTTTTCGTAAAGTTTTTCCCCTGTTTTTGAGGGACTCAAAATGTTGTGTTTCTTATGATTTCAGACCACAAAATACATGCCGGCTGTCAAAGAAACAGCCGACATGTTGTGCCCTTTTTATTTATATATAGTAGAAACCGCGATTCTACCACAAGATATATGATAGAAGGGTGCTCTCTCACTCCACTGGGTTTTCCAGAACTCCGATTCCGTCGATCTCACAGCGGATCACATCCCCGTGCTGAAGGTACTGCTTCGGTTCCGGCATGCCGAGAACCACACCGCTGGGTGTTCCGGTGGAGATGATCGTGCCCGCCTGCAGCGTCATGCCGCCGGACAGTTCCTCGATGATATACGGGATGTCATAGATCATGTGACCGGTGGTATTGTTCTGCCGTTCTTCCCCGTTGATATAGCAGCGGATCCCCAGGTCCGGTTTCTCTCCCAGTTCATCCCGCGTCACGATCCACGGACCAATGGGGGTGAAGTCATCCAGGCTCTTTCCGAAATACCACTGCTGATGACGGGACTGCAGATTGCGGGCGGACATATCGTTCAGGATCGTATATCCGAGGATGTACTGCTCCGCGTCCTCTGCCTTAATGTTTCTCGCATTCTTCCCGATCACTACCGCCAGTTCCACCTCGTAATCCAGAGAATCGACGATATCGAAATGCCCGTCCACCGGCTGTCCGGGAGCTACGGCACGGCTGACACGTTTCGCAAAGTAGACCGGATTGCCGGTGCGCTTTCCATAGGCAGAAGAAGCGCTGGCTTTTTCTGCCTCGTCGGCATGATCATGGTAGTTCAGCCCAAGACAGATCACATCCTGCTCCGGATTCGGGATCGGAGAGATCATCTGCACATTCTCGGCAGGAATGCCCTTGTACCGTGAAAGATCACATGCGGTGAAATCAAATGACACTGCGTCCAATTCCCGGATCAGGTCATTCATTTCCGTGCTCTTCAGATCCAGCTCATGCGCCGGAACCACACACTGATCCGCTTCCCGGTAAAACCCGACGCGTTCCAGTCCTCGCTGTATATACGTTACCAGTTTCAAGTTCCTATTTCTCCCTTCAGGTCAGCTGAACAGATTGCCGATCACCGGCAGCCTGCGTTTCTTCTTTTGGGAAACATTCAGGAAACCGTTCAATACGCACCATGCGACCAGCACACTTCCCGCAAGTCCTGCCATGACGCCGAACAGTCCCATTCCCCAGCATGCATTGACGATCAGTTCCAAGACAAACAGTCGAATCCCCTGCCCTGCATGGAACCGGGCGAAGGGAGAATTACCGCAGAAGAAATAGGGAATAAAGCACAGCGGTCCCAGATAACTCAGATAGGATACGCTCTGGTACTCCGAGGCATCCCGCATCTCTTCGGTAGCCTTGTCGAATTTTCTCTTCGTTTTATCCTTTGTCTCGGTTCCGTACTCGTATTCTTCCGTCTTGTTCCCTTCCGCCTTTTTATGGGCCTGATGGTATTCTGCCGGATCCGGCGCCTGTGCCGTGGCTGTTGCCTGTCCTCCGGGCGCCCCGTGGCCTTGCGGACGGGCAGACTGTCCAGCATCCGCCTGTTTGTTTTCAAGGATGGAGTACCCGCAGGCAAGACACTCGTCAAATCCCTCGGGTATATAAGCTCCGCATCGTGGGCAGTAGTTCATCGCGATCCTCCAAAAACATGAAATAGTCAAAAATGGCAGGGAGAAAACTCCCTACCATTTTTATACATGATATTTGTGAATAAATCTACCTCAAACCGTTTCCAGTTCACGGTCCCGGATCTGTTTCGTGATGGTTTCGGCAAATTCATCCAAGGAGATGCTTCCCTTGTCGCCGCCGCTTCTGGTACGGACGGAAACGGTTCCGTTCTCCACTTCCTTGTCGCCCACGACGAGCATATAGGGGATCTTCTGTCCCTGTGCCTCACGGATCTTGTAGCCGATCTTTTCATTGCGGAGATCCACTTCTGCGCGGACGCCCTGTGCCTTCAGTTTCGCTACCACATCCTCGGCGTATTCCGCGGACCGGTCCGTAATATTCATGACACGGACCTGAACCGGAGCCAGCCATACGGGGAAAGCGCCGCCGAAGTGCTCGGTAATGATTCCGAGGAAGCGCTCCACGGATCCGAACACCACACGGTGGATCATCACGGGAGTGTGTTTCTCACCGTCCGATCCGGTGTATTCCAGATCAAAGGCGCCATCACCTTCATTGATGATGTATTCCTTGCCGATGCTGGTAATGGCATCTGCCAGTGCTGCCGTCGCCACATCCCAGTCTTCCTTGGTGCCGATGTGATCTTCCGGCATGGTGGACAGTTCGATGTGATACGGAAGACCAAACTTTTCATAAACTTCATCCACCAGCTTCGTGATGCGAACCACCTCGTCCTGGATCTGCTCCGGAGCCAGAAGGATGTGGGCATCGTCCTGAGTAAATGCCCGGACACGGAACATGCCGTGAAGCGCGCCGGACATTTCATGGCGGTGGACCTTTCCCAGTTCTGCGCAGCGCATGGGCAGATCACGGTAGGAATGCGGCTCCAGATCATAGACCAGGATCGTTCCCGGGCAGTTCATGGGTTTGATGGCAAAGTCCTCTTCATCGATGACTGTTGTATACATGTTGTCCTTGTAGTGATCCCAGTGTCCGGAAGTCTCCCAGAGAGAGCGCTTCATGATCTGCGGAGTGGAGATCTCCACGTAGTCCCACTTGTCGTGCATCTCATGCCAGTAATCCAGCAGAGTATTTCTCAGGACCATTCCTTTCGGAAGGTAGAAGGGCATACCCGGAGCCTCATCCCGGAATGCATAGAGGCCCAGTTCACGTCCGAGGCGGCGGTGATCCCGCTTCTTGGCCTCTTCGATACGGTGCAGATAAGCATCCAGCTCGTCCTTCTTGGGGAAGCCGATGCCGTAGATGCGCTGCAGGGATTCCCGGTTGGAATCGCCGCGCCAGTAGGAGGCGTTGCAGGCAGTCAGTTTGAAGGCATTTGCTTTGATCCGGCCGGTGGAATCCACATGAGGTCCGGCGCAGAGATCCGTAAACTCTCCCTGACGGTAAAAGCTGATGGCCTCGTCTTCCGGAAGATCATTGATCAGTTCCACCTTGAAGGGCTCGTCCTTCATGAAGTCCAGTGCTTCTTCTCTGGGCAGCTCGAACCGTTCCAGCGGCAGTTTTTCCTTGATGATCTTTTTCATCTCCGCCTCGATCTGCTCCATGTGCTCCGGAGTAAATGCGAAGGGAGCATACAGATCGTAGTACCATCCTTCCGCGATGGAAGGACCGATGGCAAGCTTCACTTCCGGCCACAGACGTTTGACTGCCTGTGCCATGATATGGGAGCTCGTATGCCAGTAACGTTCCCGGTATTCCGGATTTTCAAACGTATATTTTTTTGCTTCATCCATTTGCTTCGACCTCTTTCCAAAAAATAAAACACCCTTGACAATACGGTCAAGGGTGCAGTAACTTGCACGGTTCCACCTTGGTTTTTCACTTCATTGGAAACGACGTAACGTGTCAGCACGGATATTCTTACTGAGCGGTTCGGAATATCAGCTCGGGAGTGGTACTCTGCGGGCCGTGCTGCCGCCTTCTCAGCCTGGGTGCGGCTCTCTGAAAGCACGGTTCTCCGTTCGTTTCTCCGTCATCGCTTTTCACTGTAGCCACATAGTATCACTTGGGTTTTTCCGTGTCAACCGGCAAATTGGAAAGAAGAACAGCACACCCGAAGATGTGCTGTTCCATGTTTTCAAAAGAGAAGATTGATCCGAAGATAAATCTTATTTGTACAGCTCGATGAGTTTCATGAGGTGATCGTATCTCTCTTTTGCGTTCTCCTCGTTCTTCGTGAAGAGGCCTTCGGCTCTCTCCGGGAACTCACGAGTCAGACGGCTGTAACGAGCCTCATTCATCAGGAACTCACGGTAACCGTCCTTCGGCTCTCTGCTGTCCAGAGTGAACTTGGCACCCTCAGCAGCAGGATTGTAACGGAAGAGGTTCCAGTAACCGCAGTCGACTGCTTTCTTCATCTCGCCCTGGCAGTTGGTCATGCCGCCCTTGATGGAGTGCATCTCGCAGGGGGAGTAACCGATGATCAGAGACGGTCCGTGGTAAGCTTCTGCTTCGCGGATAGCTTTCAGGGTCTGGTTCTGATCCGCGCCCATGGCGATCTGTGCTACGTAAACGTAACCATAGGTCATTGCCATCTCGGCGAGGGACTTGGACTTGGTTTCCTTACCGGCTGCCGCAAACTGTGCGACCTGACCGATGTTGGAAGCCTTGGAAGCCTGTCCGCCGGTGTTGGAGTAAACCTCGGTGTTGAATACGAAGACGTTGACATCTTCACCGCTGGCCAGAACGTGGTCGACACCGCCGTAGCCGATATCGAATGCCCAGCCGTCGCCGCCGAAGATCCAGCAGGATTTCTTGTTCAGGTAATCCTTGCCGGCCATGACCTTC
>CADCMP010000136.1 GCA_902802565.1 Oscillospiraceae bacterium | reverse complement strand
TCTGGCGGAACTGTTCAAGATGTTCGCCGATTCCACCCGCATCAAGATCCTTTATGATCTGTTTCAGGGAGAAAAGAATGTCACTCAGATCTGCAATGATCTGGAGATGAATCAGTCTGCCGTCTCCCATCAGCTGAAGATCCTGAGGTCTTCCAAGCTGATCAAGGCACGACGGGACGGAAAAATGATGCTCTATTCCCTGGCGGATGAACATGTAAAGACCATCATCGCCATGGGCATGGATCATGTGGAAGAGTAAAACTGGAGGATAAGAAAATGAAAAAGAAATTCAAATGCGAGATCGACTGCGCCAACTGCGCCGCTGCGGTGGAAGAAGCCGTGAAAAAGATCGACGGTGTCATCGACGCCAAGGTCAATTTCATGATGCAGAAATTCACTCTGGAAGCCGAAGACGAACGCTTTGACGCCATTCTGGAAGAAGCCGTCAAAGTCGGCAAGAAGATCGAGCCGGATTTCGAAGTCGAGGTCTGAATCCCTAATTCACTGATACGGAGGACAATTTCATGTCCACGAAACTTCGCAGAGAACTGCGTATCGATATCCTCGCACTGATCCTGTTCATCGCCATCCTGGTGGTGGACAAGACGGGTCTCCTGCCCGCAGTATTCGGGCGCAAATGGATCAGTCTTCTGGTCTATCTCGTCCCCTATTTCCTGGTGGGCTGGGACGTGGTAAAAAGTGCCGCTCTGGGCATCAAGAACCGCCGTCCCATGGACGAATCCTTCCTGATGACACTGGCCACCATCGGTGCCTTTGTCACCGGTGAGAATTCCGAAGCGGTGGCCGTCATGCTGTTCTATCAGATCGGCGAATGGTTCCAGAGCTACGCGGTGGGCCGGTCCCGCCGCTCCATCACGGAACTGATGGACATCGTGCCGGAATATGCCAATCTGGAACTGGAGGACGGCTCGTTGGAGACCATCGATGCCGATGAAGTGGAACCGGGCAGCATTCTGGTGATCCGGGCCGGGGAACGCATCCCCGTGGATGCGGAAGTCCTCTCCGGGGAAAGTCTCATCGACACGGCCGCACTTACCGGGGAATCCGTGCCCCGTTCGGTCCATGCCGGAGACGAGGTCATCTCCGGATGCGTCAACGGAGACGGTCTTCTCCGCGTACGGGCACTGAAGGCATTTGAGGATTCCACCGTCTCCAAGGTTCTGGAAATGGTGGAGGAAGCGTCGGAAAAGAAATCCCACACGGAGAATTTCATCACCCGCTTCGCCCGTTACTATACGCCTATCGTCGTGGCGGCCGCGGTGATCCTCGCCATCGTCCCCTCCCTCTTTACGGGGGCATGGTCCACCTGGATCTACCGCGCCTGTACGTTCCTTGTCATATCCTGTCCCTGCGCACTGGTCATCTCCGTGCCTCTCGCCTTCTTCGGCGGGATCGGCGCTGCCAGCTCACAGGGCGTACTGGTGAAGGGATCCAACTATCTGGAACTGATGGCCCATCTGGACACCGTCGTATCCGACAAGACCGGTACCCTCACCATGGGGAACTTCTCCGTGTCGGAGATCCGTCCGGCGGAAGGTGTGGAAGAACGGCAGCTTCTCGTCGCTGCGGCAGCGGTGGAAGCCATGAGTACTCATCCCATCGCCGTTTCCATCCGTCACCGGCTGGCGGAAGAAGGGATCTCCGATTCCGATCTTCCGGTGCTTGACAATATCACGAATCACTCCGGACGCGGCCTGACGGCGGAAAAGGACGGCAAGGTCCTCTCCGTGGGAAATGCCCGCATGATGGAAGAGCTGGGGATCACGGCCCCCGCCGGTTCCGATGCGGCCACCGCGGTGTATGTCGCGGAAGGCAGCCGTTATCTCGGAGCCCTCTATATCCGGGATGAAGTGAAGCCGGACGCCAAACGGGCGCTGAAGGAAATGAAAGAGGAAGGAGTCCGTCAGGTCATCATGCTCACTGGCGACCGTCAGAGCGTCGGCGACGCGGTGGCTCAGGAACTGAACGTGGATCATGTCTATGCGGAACTGCTTCCCCAGATCAAAGTGGAAAAAGTGGAAGAACTCCTTTCGGAACTTCCTCTGAAGGCCGGAAAGAACGCCAAGCTCGCTTTTGTGGGAGACGGTATCAACGATGCTCCGGTTCTTACACGGGCGGATGTGGGGATCGCCATGGGCTCCCTGGGATCCGATGCCGCCATCGAAGCGGCGGACGTGGTGATCATGGACGACAACCTCCGCAAGATCCCGGTGGTCATGCGCATCGCGCGGAAGACGGTTGGGATCTCCACCGGCAACATCATCTTCGCTCTGGCAGTAAAGCTTCTGATCCTGCTTCTGGGCGCTCTGGGCATCGCCAACATGTGGGCGGCGGTGTTCGCCGATGTGGGCGTGGCGGTACTGTGCATCCTGAACTCCATGCGTCTTCTGATGCGA
>CADCMP010000135.1 GCA_902802565.1 Oscillospiraceae bacterium | reverse complement strand
GGAAGCATCCTGATACACAGCGATCAGAGAGGGAACACCCTTGCCTTCCACATACTGGCTGCGGACGGTGTGGCCGGGGCCCTTCGGTGCGATCATGATGACGTCGATATCCTTGGAGGGGATGATCTGCTGGAAGTGGATGTTGAAGCCGTGAGCGAAGCACAGGATGTTGCCGGCCTTCATGTGCTTGGCAACTTCGTTCTTGTAAACGTCAGCCTGCATCTCGTCGGGAACAAGCATCATGACGATGTCGCCCTTCTCAGCTGCCTCTTCGATGCTGTAAACTTCCAGACCGGCATCTTTGGCCTTCTGAACGCTGGAGGAGGTCTCACGGAGACCAACGATAACGTTGACGCCGGATTCCTTCAGGTTCTGTGCGTGTGCGTGGCCCTGGGAGCCATAGCCCAGGATTGCTACGGTCTTGCCTTCGAACAGGCTCAGATCACAGTCTTTGTCATAATACTTTTTGATCATGTTAGAGTACTCCTTTTATATCTTCTGAAGAAAATTCTCATTGTTCCTAACTTTAATACCCTAAATTGTGTTTGTCAACATTGTCTGTTTATTGTCACAAAAGGGAAAAAAGAACCCTTTCCGTCCAATGAGACAGGAAAGGGTTCTTTTATTAATAATGTAATTACTCCAGAACCGCACCGCGGGAAGAATCGGTAACGAGTTTGGCATAACGTGCCAGATAACCGGTCTTCACTTTCGGCTCGGGGCATACCCATGCGGCCTTGCGGGCTGCGAGGGTCTCTTCATCCACCAGAAGCTCAATGGTCTTGTTGGGGATGTCGATGGCGATCTGGTCACCCTCTTCCACGAAGGCGATGGGGCCGCCCTGTGCCGCTTCCGGACACACATGTCCGATGGAGGCGCCGCGGGTCGCTCCGGAGAAACGTCCATCGGTGATGAGGGCAACGTCCTTGTCCAGTCCCATGCCGGCGATGGCAGAGGTGGGATTGAGCATCTCGCGCATGCCGGGGCCGCCTTTGGGACCTTCGTAGCGGATGACCACCACGTCGCCGGCAACGATCTTTCCTTCGTAAATGGCGGCGATGGCATCTTCCTCACTGTCGAAGACACGGGCGGGACCCTGGTGAACCATCATTTCCTCTGCTACGGCAGACTGCTTGACGACGCAGCCTTCCGGAGCGAGAGAGCCCTTCAGAACTGCGATGCCGCCGTAAGGGGAGTAGGGGTTCTCGATGGGCCGGATCAGTTCGGGATCACGGTTGACCACACCTTCCAGATTCTCCTTCATGGTCTTGCCGGTGCAGGTCATGACGGAAGTGTCCAGAAGGTCTTTCTTGCACAGCTCGGTCATAACGGCGTAAACACCGCCGGCGCGGTCCAGATCTTCCATGTAGGTGTTTCCGGCCGGTGCCAGGTGGCACAGGTTCGGAGTCTTCTCGGAGATCTCGTTTGCCATATCGAAACTCAGTTCGATGCCGCACTCATGGGCGATGGCGGGAAGATGAAGCATGGAGTTGGTGGAGCATCCCAGTGCCATGTCCAGAGTCTCGGCATTGTGGAATGCCTGCTCGGTCATGATGTCGCGGGGACGGATATTCTTTTTCACCAGTTCCATGATCTGCATGCCGGTGTGCTTGGCAAGGCGCAGACGGGCGGAGTAGACACCGGGGATGGTGCCGTTTCCGCGCAGTGCCATGCCCAGACCCTCGGTGAGGCAGTTCATGGAGTTTGCGGTATACATGCCGGAGCAGGAACCGCAGGTGGGACAGGCGTTCTGTTCGTATTCCTCGACGCCTGCATCATCCAGCTTGCCGGCTTTGTAGGCGCCGACTGCTTCGAACATGTGGCTCAGGCAGGTGCGGCGTCCGTCGTTGAGACGGCCGGCCAGCATGGGACCGCCGGAGCAGAAGATGGTGGGAACGTTGACACGGGCTGCCGCCATGAGCAGACCGGGAACGTTTTTGTCGCAGTTGGGGATCATGACCAGTCCGTCGAACTGATGGGCGATGGCCATGGATTCCGTGGAGTCCGCGATCAGATCACGGGTGACCAGGGAGTATTTCATGCCGATATGTCCCATGGCGATGCCGTCGCAGACTGCGATGGCGGGGAACATGACGGCGGTACCGCCGGCCATCTCGATGCCGGTCTTGACCGCATCGGCGATCTTGTCCAGATTCATATGACCGGGAACGATCTCGTTATAGGAGCAGACCACGCCGATGAGAGGACGTTCGATCTCTTCCTTGGAATAGCCGAGAGCGTACAGCAGGGAGCGGTTGGGAGCACGCTCTACGCCTTTTGTTACATTATCACTTCTCATAATGATGCCTTCCTTATTTCTTCAGCCAGCTCATCATCTCACGGAGCTCGTCGCCCACCTTGTTGAGAGGATGATTGGCTTCCATGTTGCGGGAAGCAAGGAACTTGGCTTTTCCGCCGGC
>CADCMP010000134.1 GCA_902802565.1 Oscillospiraceae bacterium | reverse complement strand
CCATGGGGAAGGTGCCCCACCAGCAGGGACCGCAGACGAAGATGTTGTCGTAGCCCTCCGCGCTGTCCAGATACTCCTTCAGTGCCGGACGGGCATTGGCCTTCTGTTCCTTTTTCGCCACTTCCGTGCATGTCAGATAATCCGCGGGATACTCCTCCATCGTCTCGACGCGGAACAGGTCCCCGCCCACGGCGTCCCGGATGTATTCCGCCACATATTCCGTATTCCCCTTCTCCAGGTTCACGAAGGATCCGTCGGAGCTGTAGTTCTCTCCCCGGCGGGAGTAATAGATGATCAGATTATTCGCCATCGCTCAAAGTCTCCTTTTCTTGGTCCGTGCCGGCAAAGTATTCCTCCAGGCACGCGTTCACCTTCCGGTAACGACGCACTACCATAATGAGGATGCCGTATACATACAGCACCGTCACCGCGATGCTGAGATAGCCGTTTTTATAGGTGGCCGCCATGAGAGCGGCAAAGATGAGGCCCATGAGGCACTGGGTGAGGAAGAACTTCCGCCCCGCCTGATACCCGAACTTGGCATAGAAGCCCAGCAGGAACATGAACAGATAGAACAGCAGGAAGGATACGGTGATGAAGACGTTCTTCGCCACCGCGCTCACTTCCGGCTCCCGCATGTACTCCAGGGCAAGGGTGATGTTGATGAGGGCGATGATGAGGCCGATGTGGATCATCATGTACCACATCTCCAGATGCTCCCGCTCCCGGTCGATGACCTTGTCGTACAGCAGTCCGTAGGTGAGGAACATCCCCGCCACGATGAGGAAGGCCATGAGAGAGAAATAGATGGTGCTGAGATTCACGTCCCCGGCGAAATAGGCGCCGATGCTGACGATGGTCTCCCCGAAGGTGAACACCACGAAGAGCATCACCCGCTCCGTCAGATGCTCGGAATTGACGGGCATGAGGGAATCCACCCGGGAGGCGAACACCGCCGCCACGAAGCCGAAGACCATGGACACCCAGGAGAAGGCCATGCCGGTGAGATAGTACACCGGGATGGACACCAGGATGATGGCCGCCTGGATGAGAAGGAGGTTTCCCCGGTACTTCAGATGCCGGGAGGCCCAGGGCGTGGCCGCCCCCACGAATTTCAGCTGTCGGTAATACTGCGCCGCGATGTTCAGCAGGATCAGGGCCCAGGCCACGTTGTACTGGGGATACATGCTCATATCCTCCACCCGGATCCCTTCCGCCAGGAAGTACAGCAGATACATGTTGATAAACAGTCCGATGTAGTCCACCGCGGAGTTGGAGCCGTAGCGGTTGATGTACAGGCTGCTGAAATACCAGATCTGCAGGATCACCAGAGTGGAGTACAGGAAGGTGAGGTAGGTCTGGAAGGTGAAGAACCCTCCCTGCATGTGGAACAGGATCTCATTGCTGCGTCCGATGAGGTAGACGAAGATGAGGTCATAGATCAGTTCGATGTACTCGACCTTCTTCTCCCCTTTTTCTCCTCCGAACAGTTCCCACATGACTCATCCCTCCTTTCCGGTGCGGCCGGGCATCTGCCCTTCCGCCCACTGATACACCGACTCCAGGGCCGGCAGCAGGGAGCGTCCCCTCTCCGCCAGGGCGTATTCCACCGTGGGAGGGATGGTATTGTACTGTTTCCGGGTGATGAGCCCGTCGTTTTCCAGTTCCCGCAGGCACTTGGTGAGCATGGTGGGCGTGATGCCCGCCACCCTGCGCTCCAGCTCCTTGTAGCGCATCACCTGGCCCTCCGCGTCCCCGATGTACCACAGGATGGGCACCTTCCATTTCTGGCCGATGATCTCCATGGCATAGAGGATGGGACACTGGGTATCGTAGATGTTTTCGCCTTTCGGCAGAGGATACGGATCCATATCGCTCCTCCAATACTATATTTTCTGTAGTGACTAAGAAATATCTTTCTGCTTGTTTTTCCGTTGTTTTCAATTATAGCGGCAGGCGGATGGAATGTAAAGGATCCCCGAGGGACTGCGAGGCCATGATCCAGGGCGGAAAAACGGAGAAGAACCATCGCACTGCGGTTCCTCTCCGTTTATCGCTGTATTCTTCTTTCGGGATCAGGACAGACCGTTTTCGCTGCTGAGGGACACCTTTCCGCCGTCAAAGACCACCTGGGCAAAGGAATCGTCGGGACCGTTCCACATGTATTCCACATATTCGTACCCGAAGTCCTCGTCCGCGTCCATGTAGGTCACTACGCCCTCGGCGCCGAAGATCTCCCGGACTTCCTTATAGGTCATGCCTTCCTTCACCTTGTCGAACTTGGCTTTGGTGGCCACGGGATCGGTGCGTGCCACGTTCATCTGCATCTTCGTGGAGACCTTTCCGTTCTTGAAGGCGACGGCGCAGGTGCCGGTCTCGTCGGCGGTGAGCCACTGATAGGTGGCCATGGACATGCCGCCGATGTCCGAGGTGGAGATCTGGGTCCCGGCACTTCCCAT
>CADCMP010000133.1 GCA_902802565.1 Oscillospiraceae bacterium | reverse complement strand
CTGTGAGTTGTATACAGTCTGTGAGTTAATATACGTCCTCTTCTCCTGATCTGCTTTATTCATCAAAAAGCGTGTTCATGTACTCCAGGGCCTCACCGACTGTCGTGATACGGATGGCTTCCTCCTCTTCCAGCTCCACGTCAAAGGTATCCTCCAGATCGCCCAGATAGGTCATGAAACTCAGGGAATTAAAGCCGAGGTCCTCGCGGAAACGCATATCTTCAGTAATCTCCGATGCATCCTTGTCGCAGTATTTTGCCACAATCTCCAGAAATTCTTGCTTCTTATCCATGCTGAAACCTCCATTTTTTATTGAATGTTTTTTGACGCTCTGCGATTACAGGGCGCAGTGTCTCACAATTATCTTCTTTCCTCGCGCGCGGCACAGCACGGCAGGAATCTTTTACACAGTGCTGATCAGTTCTCCAATCGTGACATCCGGTTCATCCACCCCGCGGAACATCATCTTCATCATGTAATAATACAGTCTCTGAATGTCATCATAGGACAGGACCCGCGGAACATCATCTTCATCATGTAATAATACAGTCTCTGAATGTCATCATAGGACAGGACGGCACTCTGATAATGATAATCAAAGATGAGGCCGCAGTCATTGGAGCTGTGGGTAACAGTCAGGTAGATCCTCTTGGTAGCGGCGCCGTTTGGATACCAGACGGAACGGGTCTTGATCCCCGCCAGATGCTCATTCTGCATACGGACAGGCATGGGCTGATAGGTCAGGGACATGGAGATATACTCCGTGTTATCCGGCGCGCCGTAGAGCTCCTTCAGCATTTTGTCTACCGCCACAGGATCGTAGTTGCAGTGAAGATAGATCTTGTTCTGGACGTTCTGGAGTTCATATAGGGCATCCAGGAATTCTGTATCCGGGCTGATGATAGTACGAAGCGGGAAGGACAGCACACGGCTTCCTCCGCAGGTCCATTCAGCCTGGGTAGAGCGGCGGGATACGAAATTCCTCAGCGTGATGTCATCCTGACCGCCCATGGCCTTGGAAAGATAGGTCCGCATAGTGAGGAGGATCAGGTTGGTCATGGAAACGCCGTGCATCATGCAGAAATCCATCAGCTTCTGAGTAGCTTCGGGCTCCAGATGGAAGTCCGCAACACCAACGGAGCGGTCTTTTGTCTCCACATCCGCTGCGCGGAGGGACTTGTCCCCGTGCGCTCTCCGGCTCTCCTGCAGAATTCGGGAGCCTTTAATGTCGGAATAAATTGGTTCGCCGTTTTCCGTCAGGTAATCGCGCCAGAATTTCTCGTCCTTGGCCCGGCGCTTTTCGTTCTTTGCCTTTTTCAGATCGCCGATCAGGACTTCTTCGAAGGAAGCGAGGGGCTTGGGATATTCAGAGCCGAAACGATAATGGCAGTAAAGCTCCATAATGTCGTTGACCATCACGATGAGGCCGGAGGAATCAACGAGGCGGTGGTCAATATGGATATACATTCCGTTGTAGCCTTCCGGCATCTTCACCATGGTGATCTCCACCATGGGGATCTCCGGCTCTTTGAACTCCTCATAGGTCTTTTCCTGCAGAAAAGCGTCGGCTTCCTTCATGGTGAGGTCGGAGAGATCCAGGAAGGGAACATCGCGGTCATCTCTTTCCGCAATGTACTGCTTTACATTCCCGTCTTCATCCGGTGCAGTAAACCGGAGACGAAGGCACTCGTAACGCCTAAACTCGTCCTGAATGCATCTCTTCAGAAGGTTAAAATCAATCTCTGTCTGCAGACCGGAAAAAACACTGATATTGCAGCAGCGCTGAGTGCCGGTTTCTCGGATGGGCAGATACTGCAGCATCTGACCTACATCCAGGGGATAAAGTTTTTTCTCCATCGTTTTTCTCCTTGTTGGTTTATCTTGCCGGATTTCCAGACCGACTGTTACTTCCTTTTGTTACTTCCTTTTCTTACTTCCTTTCCCTACATCAATCGTCCCGGAAGGGACAGCAAACATAGAAGGCCGGCTTTCATTCATAGAATGTCTGAGGGCATCAGAGGGCGTCGATTTCAGCGGCATCAATTGCCCGTGCGGCAATATTGCGCACATCTTCGTTGATGGCATGCCCTTTTTTCTTATCTCCTGCAGGTATTCCTATCTTTTTCTTCACCTGTTTTATACCGCCGATCCGCTGTGAAAACAGCCAGTCCCGCATCTCCTCTTCTTTGTAGACCTTCTCCCAGCAGAAGTGGGCGGACTGCCAGAAAATCTGCTTCTCGGGATAACGGGTCAGGCGGTAGCTGATGCCGGCTCCATCCAGCGCGGCCAGGGTGGGATCCAGTGTAAATGAAGGGACGATGACCGGATCATCCGCAGAGTGGAAGATCCACATAGGTATGTGTTTCAATGCCCCGATCCTCGCGGGGTTGGCTGCTCCCGCGACAGGGACCATGGCTGCGAAAGCGTCCGGATGCTCCATCGCGAGCACATAGGCACCGAAGGCACCGGATGAAATACCAGTGAGATAAAGCCGTCTGTCATCAATCTTGTATTCTTTTTTGAGTTTCTCGATCAGTCTCCAGGCCACTGTCAGGTGGGGCATCGGCCAGAAAGGAGAATCCGTTCTCTGCCTGACGAACTGGTTCAGGGTCGTCCAGTTGTCATCCTTGTCATAGCGGACGTTGCATTTGGGAACCAGGACAAAGCACTCGTTGCGGCCGGCTTCCGAATCCTCTGCAAAGACTGTCGCCATCTGTGTTTTCATCAGCACTGAGTCAATAGGCTCCTGAACTTCACCGGTTCCGTGAAGGCATATGACCATGGGATATTTCTTTCTGCGGTCATACTTTCCGGGAACATAGAGTTTGTAGGGCATTGTGATCTGGAACTCCTCATCGTAGAAGGATTCCTCCCTGAAAAGGTCCCGGAGTTTTTTCCCTGAATCTCTGTGGATATGGATCTCATAGCGGTCCGTCCCGTGCTCTGCACTGCCCGCGTCAATAGTGACAGCCGCATCGAGGTCATTGGCAAAGCAG
>CADCMP010000132.1 GCA_902802565.1 Oscillospiraceae bacterium | reverse complement strand
GCTTCCGGCGTCTGTCCCAGGCATCCGTACTGTTCCGAAAAGATGACGGCTCCGCAGAGCACACCATCCCCGGTCCTTTTTGAAACATGCTGTCCGATGGCCCGGAACAGGCTCTCCATTACCTTCTCTCTGAGTTTCCATTCCGTCAGGAGCTCCAGCATGGCATCCGTCGTGGTGCATTCCCGGATCTGCCGGAGCATCGAGGCGTCGGCTCCCTGGAGCCCGGCATGGGCTGCCATGATCTCCCATCGGGCATCGGAAATACGGGAATGCGTATTCATGATCCCGGCGGCAACTTTGATGAGTTTTCCCAGATTGCCGACAAGGAGGATCCTTTCAAATCCGGATGCAACCGCCAGATCCAGACTCTCTCCGACATAGTTGGAACACGGGACTACGGCAGAGGCCGGCAGTCCCAGGTTCTGTGTTGCATATCGTCTGCCGTAATTGCCCGGCACCCCGGCAGTCCCAGGTTCTGTGTTGCATATCGTCTGCCGTAATTGCCCGGCACCAGCACCAAGAGAGGCTGATCCTCTTCCTTCTTCTGGCGGATCTGAAGTGCGATGGTATCCACAATGGCTTTTTCACTCATGGGTTCAATGATCCCTGTGGTTCCGAGGATGGAGATCCCGCCTTCCACACCCAGCATGGGATTGAAGGTCCGCCGGGCAAGAGCTTCCCCATCCGGTACGGACACTGTGATGCAGATCTCCTCTTCCCGGTCGCTGTTCTGAAGTGCTTCCCAGACAGCGGACAGTATCATCCTTCTCGGGATCCGGTTGATGGCGGGCATGCCCACTTCCTGTTCCAGCCCCTTCTTCGTGACGGTTCCGACGCCCTCTCCTCCCAGCAGACGCACCCCGGGATATTCTTCCTCCCGGAAGCTGTTTTCCGGGTTGTCCTGCCGGAACTCCGCACGGGCCCGGATCTCAGTGCCGTTGGTGACATCCGGATCGTCTCCGGAGTCTTTTGTAACCGCATATTCTGCGCCAAAGGCGCACGGAAGCTTCCGCACGGGCAGAGAAACGTTCTGTCCGTCCGGAAGCTTCAGTGTTATTTCCTTCCGTTCCTCGCCGGTGAGGAGATCCCAGGCCGCGGCGGATGCCGCAGCCGCAGCGCAGGTCCCGGTCGTCAGGCCGCACCGCAGCTTTTTCCCGTTTTTCAGTACATACTCATTCATGGACCAGATCCTCCATCTCCCGCAGTTTTCCCTGCTGCTCCGCGTATCGCATCAGGATCTGCAGGTGCTCTGCCGGATGAGCCCGGTCTGTTCCCTCCAGTGAGCAAACCACGGTTTCGCAGCCATCGATCATCTTCTCCGCCTGATGAATCTCTTCGTCGGTCACCGGTACAAAGGGAGCAATCTCGATCACGTTCCGGGCAAGGGCTCTTGCGGCCGGTAAATCCCGGTCATTCCGCCAGAGGATACCGGCATCAAAAGGGATCTGACATCGCTGAAGGGTACGAAAGGCTCCGGTACCGTTTCCGGTACCACACAGCACGAACACCCGGCTCGCTCCGGGGATCTTTTCCATCTCCACACTGCCGGTAACGGCATCGTAGGATCCGGCGGGAAGATCAAACAGTTCCTCCATATAAGCGCCTTCCATCACTTCTTCCGGCGATCCCATTCGTTGGATCTTTCCGTCTTTTATACAGGCGATCCGGTCGGAGATCCGGGCTGCCAGATCCAGTTCATGGAGTGTCATCACCACGCTGATGTCCCTCTGCTTGACCAGTCTCTGCAGAGTCGTGAGAAACTCCAGCTTATACTTGATATCCAGATAGGAGATGGGCTCGTCGAGGATCAGGATCTCCGGCTGCTGGCACAGCGCGCGGGCCAGAAGGACCCGCTGCCTCTGTCCGTCGGAGATCCGGGTATACTCCTGCTGTGCCAGATCCCTTACTCCCGTCTGTTCCATGGCTTCCTCCACGATCGCCCGGTCCGAAGCAGTGATCGTTCCGGCCATATTCGTATAGGGGAACCTTCCCATTTCGATGACTTCCCGGCATGTGATCATACCGGGATCCTTCCCATGTGTGAGCAGGACAGCCATTTTCTGTGCGATCTCTCTGTTTTTTAGGCTCATGAGATCCCTCTCGGAGAGATACACCGTACCCGCTTTCAGGGGAAGGACTCTGGCCAGGGTCTTCAGAAGTGTGGATTTTCCGGCGCCGTTGGGCCCGACGAGCGTGAGGATCTCTCCTTTGTGCAGGACGAGAGTGGCATCCGAGACCACCACGTGGTCTCCGTATCCCACACTGATGTTCTCGCATCGGATGGAAGCATGATCGTTCATGCGCTCACCTCCCTTTCCTTCTGTCTGCGAAGCAGCATGGCGATGACGACCGGTGCACCGAAAATGGCGGTGACCGTGCTGATATTCATCTCCGTGGGAGACAGCATGGTCCGGGCGAGAAAATCGCACACAAGACAGAACAGACCTCCGCCCAGCAGACATCCGGGAATGATCTTTTTGGGATCCGCCGTGTGCAGGACCGTCCGGATCAGATGGGGCACCGCGATGCCCACAAAGGAGACGGGGCCGGCAAAGGCCGTTACGGTCGCCGACAGGAGACTGGATACCAGAACCAGCAGCACCCGGAACACTTTTACGTTGATGCCCACGCTGGAAGCATACTGCTCTCCCATCTGATAGGCATTGATGGATTTCTCCATGATCACGGCAGCGATGACACACAGCACGGTGATCACCGTGAGTGCCAGCACATTGTTCCATGTGATCCCGGAAAAACTGCCCCGGGACCAGTTATGGAGATTGACGATATCCGAGTCCGCAGCAAAGGTCACCACGATCTCCGTAATGGCGGAACAGATGTATCCGATCATGACACCGGCCACCACAAGCACTGCCATATTGTGTACCACACGGGCCACCAGAAGCACCAGTCCCATGGCCATCATGGCGCCGAGAAAGGCGGCTGCGAT
>CADCMP010000131.1 GCA_902802565.1 Oscillospiraceae bacterium | reverse complement strand
AATGGGTCCGGTCTTGGTGGCGTTGAATTCCGAAATGTTGGGGGACGTCAGAAGACCCATCAGGGTGTACTCATCGATGCCCGACAGCGAGATGCCGTAGTCGTCCACATACCGGTAATCATACTTGGAGCTCAGCGCATAGGGCGCCAGAGTCTTGATGTAGGCGTTCATCATCCGGATGTTGGGATCCATCAGGAGGCTTGCCTCCAGGATGGGTACATTCTCGGCGATCTTGACGCCCTTCAGGGGATTGAAGGTACCCACTGCCAGCACCGTGGCCTTGGGATTGAGTTCGTAGATCCGTTTGATGACCTTACCGTAATTGGTGTAGAACATCATGGTGCCTTCCAGCAGGGCCTTGGTCATGGCGGTCATCATGAGAGGCAGCTCCCCGGCCTTCTTGGCCAGTTCCAGCGCCTTGGTGACCACGACGCCGGGATCGCCGGTCTTCATGGCCAGATCCGTCATGGCCTTATAGGTCTCTTCCGTGCGCAGCTTGCTCTTGTAGGTGCCATAATAACCCTGGGGCTTGAAGAGGTTTTCGATGACAGTGGTCATGACGTCGTTGGCGCCGATCTCCACGATGACGTACTTCGAATTTTTGATCCAGCTCTGAGGTCCCCCATCTTCGTCATACAGCCCGTTAACATCAGCCGGCGTGAAGCCACTGTACTCGCCATTCATATATTCCTGACTGATCCAGTCGTCTTTCATTTTCTGGTCCCAGGCGCCGTCTCTGCCGTACAGGAAGCGGAGCAGTTCGGAGGTGCGCAGACCGGTGAAGCACATCTTGTGGAAGTTATCGCACCTGTTGGAATGATTATCTTTCTCGATCATTCCCAGACCTTCCGCCACGAGGCGCGGAGCGCTTCTGGGGGCAAGCAGGTCATAGGGCCGATAAGCCAGACGGGTCTCCGAAGAAGTACCATCTATGGATTCCCACTCATCCTCTATGGTTTTCCATACCGCTTTATCAGCCCATTCATTTTCATGCTGCTCCAGGAAGAACCCGGAGGAAACGCTGGTGCCGATATAGGTCACCTGATCATCGGGGCCGACCGTGCTGCTGTCCGCCAGGGCCATGGTCCCCACCAGGGACACCATCATGGCAAGGGCGATCAGCAGGCCAAGCAGCCGTTTCGCATTCTTTTTCATTCTTTCTTTTCCTTTCTTCTTTGGGGGATATCTTGGGGATAGTGTTCGATCCCCGCCGGACTCTCCATTTCCGGGAGGATCTGTCTTATATTGTAATATATATTGAAAATACAGGTGCGGTTTTTTAGAAATCTTTACTTTTTTTGTCATTATTATCCATTTCCCGTCATTCCCGTTTGGGTTTTCTGCCGAGCCGGTTACGGCCGGATCTTATAATACGAGGATCGTCCCTTCCGCATTGCCCGGAACCGACCTCCATGGTATAATCGTTTCCAGTCCGATCGTGCAAAGGAGCAAACCCATGTTTCATCGTTTTTATACTCTGGATAAAAAGCCCACGGTGTGGAACATCGCGTTCCTGACCGTGTCCATGATTATCGGGATGGCCGTGATCCTCACGCGGCAGGCCATCTCCATCCCCTGGTTCCTGGCGGTGTACATCGTATTTCACCTGGCGGTGCTGGGGATGCTGATCCGCGCCTTCTTCCGGCAGCTGCGTTACGATCCCTATTCCTACAACACCATCTACTACTCGGGCTTCACCATTCTGATGCTCGTGTATCTGCTGCAGGTGGTCTTTCTGGTCTCCCGCAGCTACTTCTGGACCTATGAACCGGACATCCAGATCACGAACCTCATCGGCCTGCTCATCGGTTCGGCCAAGACCTTCATGATCCTGACCTCTCCCATCGTGCTGCTGTTCTCCCTGGCACTGTGCATCTCCAACATCGCGCTGATCCGGCATGAGGGCCGGCGGTTCGTCAATATCCTGGGGATCATCCTGTCGGTGCTGATGGTGGGCGGCATCGTGTTTCTGTGGAGGGCGGACTACTATGTCTCCGGCTCCCATTTCTACGTGATGGTCCGGGATATGCTCACCAACCTCTTTGCCTCCGTGTATCTGTACTTTGAATGCATGGTCATCGGCACCATCATCGCCATGATCATCGTCACCACCTACAAACCGGATAAAAACAAGGACCACATCCTCATTCTGGGATGCGGCCTGAAAAAAGACGGGACCCCCACTCCTCTCCTGAAGGGACGGGCGGACCGGGCGCTGAAGTTCTACCGGGAACAGATCGCCGAGACCGGCCGTGCTCCCGTTCTGGTGCCCTCCGGCGGTCAGGGACCGGACGAGGTCTGCGCCGAGAGCGAGTCCATGGCCCGCTATCTCATGGAACAGGGCGTTCCGGAGGAGGATATCCTGCAGGAGGACAAGTCCGTGTCCACCTATGAGAACATGCGGAACTCCCGGGATCTTCTCCGCGGGCGCGGCGGCGAGGGCAATGTGGCCTTTTCCACCACCAACTATCACGTGTTCCGCAGCGGCCTCATGGCCCGCCGGGTGGGGATGAATGCCGTGGGGATGGG
>CADCMP010000130.1 GCA_902802565.1 Oscillospiraceae bacterium | reverse complement strand
CGAATCTTCATAAAGACAGGAAAAAGATGGATTCCAAGGCTTGTTTTCCGTTGGGTTATACGGTACAATTTTTTTGAGATAGACAAAAAGTTGACAATATCAGATACAAATAGAGAAAGAGGAAAAAACAGTATGAAATGGGTTTATACATCGATCAATGACATTCGAAAGAAGGTATTCGCGGAAGTCGCAAAACTCTCCTATGAGTATGAGGAGGGGGATCTGTCGGAAATGGAGAAGATCCAGTACCGGGTTATTCCCGGTGAGATCTCCAGATACCGGGAGAGCGTTTTTCTGGAGCGGGCCATCGTCAAGGAGCGCATGCGCCTCGCCATGGGCCTTCCCGTACGGAAAGCCTCCGAGGAGGGACCGGTGTCGGAAGGAGCCGAAGAGTGCGTCAAACCGGAGAAGTACTACCAGCCTCCGCTGATCAATGTCATCAAGTTCGCCTGTCATAAATGTCCGGACAATGAAGTGCGGGTCACGGAGCTGTGCCAGGGATGTCTGGCGCATCCCTGCCAGGAAGTGTGTCCGAAAAAGGCCATCTCCTTCGTGGACGGAAAATCCAAGGTGGATCAGGACTTGTGCATCAAATGCGGCCGGTGCATCGACGCCTGCCCGTATAAAGCCATCGTGAAGATGGAGCGGCCCTGCGCCAAGGTGTGCGGCATGAATGCCATTGAGTCCGATGAATACGGACATGCCAGCATCAATCAGGACAAGTGCGTCAGCTGCGGCATGTGTCTTGCCAACTGTCCCTTCGGCGCCATCGCCGACAAATCCCAGATCTTCCAGTGCATCCAGGCACTGCGCAGCGATACCCCGGTGTATGCCGCCATCGCTCCGGCCTGGGCCGGGCAGTTCGGCAAGGAACTGACCCCCAACAAACTGCGCTCGGCATTCAAGGCGCTGGGATTTGAGGATATCGTGGAAGTGGGCATCGGCGCGGACCTGTGTACCATTCAGGAAGCGGAGGACTTTCTGGAGGAAGTACCGGCAAAACTGCCGTTCATGGCGACCTCCTGCTGTCCGGCCTGGTCCATGATGGCCAAGAAGGATTTCCCGGAACAGGCGGAGTGCATCTCCATGGCACTGACGCCCATGGTGCTCACCGGGCGTCTCATCAAGAAAAAATACCCGGAATGCAAGATCGCCTTTATCGGACCCTGCGCGGCCAAGAAGCTGGAGGCATCCCGCCGTACGGTGCGCAGCGATGTGGACTTTGTTCTCACCTTTGATGAGGTCATGGGAATGTTTGAAGCGAAGGAAGTGGATTTTGCGGCCCTTCCCGTGGATCACAACATGCACGGTGCCAGCGCCGACGGCCGCGGATTCTCCATCAGCGGCGGCGTCGCGGAAGCGGTGGCCAGCTGCATTCGGGAACAGCATCCCGAGTTGGAGATCAAGATGGAGCGGGCGGAAGGTCTGGACAACTGCCGCAAGATGCTGCTGAAAGCTAAGGCAGGCAAGTACAACGGATACCTGCTGGAGGGCATGGCCTGTCCTCACGGCTGTATCGGCGGTGCCGGTACGAGAGTGCCCATCAATGTGGCAAAGTCTGCGGTGGAGAAAGCCAAGAAGGAATCCACCAAGGCCCATTCCCTGGAGAGCAAATACCAGGACATCCTTCCGGAACTGGAAGAATGATCCGAAGAAAACAAACAGGAGCGGAACCTGCATCAGCGGGTTCCGCTCCTTGGTATTTGCACCGTTATTCGGTTTGGATGGAAAAGTGGTTCTTGCGGAACCGGATCAGTCCTTCCTTCTGCATCCGGCCAAGTTCCTTCGACAGGGCGGTGCGGTCCACGTTGAGATAGTCCGCCAGCTGCTGCCGGTCAAAGGGGATGTCAAACTCCCGGCTGTCCTGTTCAATCGATATGGTATGGAGATAGGAGAGGATCCGTCCTCTCAGGGATTTGGAAGAGGTGTGGAAGATCCGGCTGGACAGAGTGCGGTTCTTCTGCGCGGAGATGGTGAGGAGATTGGCGGTGATGCGGCTGCGCCAGACGGAACCGGAAGGTCCCTGACGCAGAGAGGAGAGGTCCAGGAACATGATCTCGCAGTCCTCGTTTGCCCGCACGTCCACCAGCATTACGGAATCCTCCAGCAGCGCGTAGGTCTCCGCGAAAAATCCGTTTTTCCCCACGTGACTTAAGATGGTGAGGTTTCCCCACTGGTCGGCGCTCTCGATGGTGACGCTGCCGGAGAGCACGATGCCCATGCGCCGGGTCGTCTGCCCGGCGTGAAGCAGGATGGCTCCTTTTTCAAAACGGCGTATCCCGTAGGAAAGAGACTCCAGACAGTCCCGGATCTCCTCGTCCGTCATCCCGCGGAAGAGGATCACCTGTTTCAGATCTTGCAGTTCCATAACAATCACCGAAATAAGACCGGGTGGTCATTCGTTGGTGATGAGCTGGAAGTAATAGCCCTGGGACTGGGCGTAGTCGATGAAGTCGCCCAGGATCGCCGTATTGGTGGCGGAGACGGCATGAAGCAGATAGACCGCGCCGGGATGAAGGCGTTCCTTCAGCTTCTGAAGAGACGAGGCTCTGGCCGGCTGGGATGCCGGATCCCAGTCCGCATGGGCAAAGCTCCAGAAGACGCTGCGCAGTCCCATGCTCTTGCACAGAGCCAGCATCTGTTCCGAGTAGATCCCCGCGGGGAACCGGAAGAGGGTCATCTCATAGCCGAAGCGGTTCCGCACTTCGTTCTGCACCTGTTCCAGATCCGAT
>CADCMP010000129.1 GCA_902802565.1 Oscillospiraceae bacterium | reverse complement strand
ATAGTTCATGGTCGATCCGTTTTCTTTGTACAGTTCCATACGTTTCGACAGGTAATGATTGTAGACGTACCGACAGCAGCCAAACGTGCGATGTATTAATTTTTCCTGTTCCGCATTCGGATAGATGCGGAATTTGTAGGAATACTCCATAGTCGATCCTCATGTTCTTTTACAGAGATTTGTGGTATTATTATACTACGTTACGAAAGCAATTGCATTTTCGACCAATAGCGCCTTATATCCCTAGCCTTAAAAGGCAGGGTTTTCCGGCGCATTTTGATAATCACAGATTGTATTTTACCGTCCGTTGGGTGATAATGACGCTAGAAGATAAAAGAGGAGTGACCCATCTATGGCAATCAAGACCATCGATCTAAACACCTGGCAGTTCCCTGCCCTTCCCGACGAGATCCCCCACGGGGACATGCCGGGAGACAAGGTGGAGATCGGCGAAAAACATATCCGCAAGGCCCAGACCATCTTTCCCCTCCTGATGGAGCGGCTGGGGGCACAGGATTCCAACCGCGCGGTAGTCTCCGTCTACGGCGGCTCCGGTGTGGGCAAATCCGAGATCGCCTCCCTTCTGAGCTTCTACCTCAACGCCGCCGGCATCGGCGCCTACACCATGTCCGGGGACAACTACCCCCACCGCATCCCGAAGAACAACGACGCCATGCGTCTGCAGGTGTATGAGGAGAAGGGCGAGGCCGGGCTGAAGGAGTATCTGGGCAGCGAACTGGAGATCAATTTCAAGGAGGTCAACGAGATCCTCCGCCAGTTCCACGAGGGTGCGGACACCATCGTGCTGCGGCGCATGGGACGCACCGAGACGGAGCTGTGGTATGAGCCCGTGGATTTCTCGAAAATCCAGGTCCTGATCCTGGAGTGGACCCACGGCAACAATGACCTTCTCAGAGGCGTGGACATCCCCGTCTTTCTGGGCAGCACCCCGGCGGAGACTCTGGCCCACCGCATCCGGCGGAACCGGGACGGCAATCCTGACAGCCCCTTCGTCACCAAGGTGCTGGAAATGGAGCAGGATCTGCTCACCAGTCAGGGCGGAAAGGCCGCTTTCATCATCTCCAAGGACGGAGATGTGATCACCTACGAGGAGTATCTGGAGAAGATCGCCAATGAAAAATAGATCCATCGTGAACCTCGGTCCCATGCTCAACGCCTACCCCGACAGTATGGGGGGCGAACTGAAGGAGACCGTGGCACTGCTGAAAAACGAATGGAAGGGTGCCTTCCGTTCCATCTACATCCTCCCCAGCCTGTACTGCACAGATCTGGACCGGGGCTTTTCCGTCATCAGCTATGACATCAACGGGGACATCGCCCGTCCGGAGGATCTGAAGGATCTGCAGGATCTGGGAATCGACCTGAAGCTGGACTTCATCCTGAACCACCTGTCGGTGCAGTCCCCCCAGTTCCGGGATCTCACCGCCCGGGGTGAGGAATCCGAATACAGGGACTTCTTCATCGACTGGAACGCCTTCTGGGAAGGCTGCGGCGAGATGACGGAGGAAGGGTACATCCAGCCGGACGAGGAATACATCCGGGACATGTTCTTCCGCAAGCCGGGACTTCCCATCCTCATGGTGCGCTTCCCCGACGGGAAGCGGGTCCCCTACTGGAACACCTTCTATCAGGAGATCACGAAGAATCCCGACGGCACGGAACGGTATCTGGGACAGATGGACCTGAACATCCGTTCGGAGCTGGTGTGGGATCATTACCGGGAGACGCTGGCAAAGCTCGCCGGATACGGTGCCGCCATCGTCCGGCTGGACGCCTTTGCCTATGCTCCCAAGGCACCGGGACGGCGCAACTTCCTCAACGATCCCGAGACCTGGGATCTGTTAGAGAAGGTGCAGGAGCTGGCGGACGAGCACGGACTGACCCTGCTGCCGGAGATCCATGCCAGTTACGAGGAGGGCATCTACCGCACCCTGTCCGAAAAAGGCTACTGGGTGTATGACTTCTTCCTGCCAGGCCTGCTCCTCGACGCGCTGGATTCCGGAGACAGCAGCCGTCTTGCCGCCTGGGCGGAGGAGATGCTGCGGGACGGCATTCACACCGTCAACATGCTGGGCTGCCACGACGGCATCCCCCTGCTGGATCTCAAAGGCCTCCTCACGGAGGAACGGATCCAGGAGCTCATCGGCATCCTGAAGGGCCGGGGCGGCTACGTGAAGGATCTGCACGGTGCCAAGAACATGTACTACCAGATCAACATGACCTACTACAGCGCCCTGGGTGCCACAAAAGACGCCATGCTCCTGGCGCGGGCGATCCAGCTGTTCATGCCGGGCAAGCCCCAGGTCTGGTATCTGGATCTTCTGGCGGGCGAGAACGATTACGCCGCCGTGGAGCGGGCCGGTGCCGGCGGGCACAAGGAGATCAACCGCTCCAACCTCTCCTCCGCGCAGGTGAAGGAGGCCATGGAAAAGGAAGTTGTACAGGAACAGCTGGAGCTGCTCCGTCTGAGAAACTCTCATCCCGCCTTTTCATCGGACGCCGAGATCACCGTGAAGGGAGACGGTCCCCTTCTCACCATCCGTTGGCAGAAGGGCGAAGACTGGATCCGGCTGAACGCGGATCTGAAGGAGAAGACCTTCACCATCGATCAGAACTGAAGTCATGACCACCAGTAGAACTGGTGGCATGCACTGGCCCTAGAAGGGCCTGTTACTTGCGACCTCTCAAGAGGTATGATTCCTGTTCATGCATTTTTA
>CADCMP010000128.1 GCA_902802565.1 Oscillospiraceae bacterium | reverse complement strand
ACTTCCTGAACTGCTTCTTCTCCGCAGGCACACAGCATGAAGATCATGCACAGAGCCAGCAGCAAAACTACAAACTTTTTCATGTGATTATTCCTTTCTTCCTTATGAATAATAATCAATAATAACGGTAAAAATTATAGCCTTTCTCCCCCTGTTATGTCAATAAAAATGGGTTATTCTGTGAAAAACTATTGCAATAATGAATAATCGCAATGAATATTCATTTTTAAGCAGTCTGATGACCTACTGAGTGAATAGGCAAATACACCAATCGCCAATGATATTTTTGTATTATATGATATGATTTCCCTCTTTTTAAATTGTGTTATAATTATACGGATAGAAAAGAAGCAAAAAAGGGGGCTGATCCTTTGGCTCTAGGTCGTAAGAAAAGCATTAAAACATTTCAGAATCCTGCCATACAGTCCGGCACCATCCTCCACGGAGGAGTTACCATTCCCTACTGGTTTTCCGATTCCAGAGGACCGGAAGGAAAATGGCTCGTTCTGCTCCACGGTCTGGGCGTGGATTGTTCCGTATGGGAACCCTTTCTGGATGATCTGATTGCCGGATACAATGTGATACTGCTGGATCTTCCCGGGCACGGTGACAACCGGTCCGCCTATTCTCTGGAGGACGCTTCCAGACAGATCCTCACGGCAATGGCTCAGCGGAACGCGGGTTACGCCATCATCGTCGGACACTGCATCGGCGGATGTGTCGCTCAGGCATTTGCCTCTTCTCATTCGGAATACTGCAGAGATCTGATCCTCATCGACACCTTCCCGCTGGGAGGAGAACAGTACCACTATGCTTCCTTTAAATGGCTCAGTGCCGTTTCACCGCTGATGACCATTGTGCCCTCTCCGGTGTTCTCCGGAGTACTTACCGGCATCTTCAGCGCAAAAAGTGACGGCCGGCATGCTCTGTATCCCCAGATTCGTCAGCAGAAAGTATCTCCGGTCTTCCGGGTGTTCCGTAAAACCATGCAGGCCATGAGCAAGCTTCCCACTCCGACCTACTATTCCCCGGTCCACTATCTGGTGGGTTCCCGGGATCATCTGGTCCCCATACGCAGATGGAACCGGCAGGCGGCGGAGCTTCACAAAGGGACCTACGATGAGATCCCGAAATGCGGTCATTTTTCCGTAACAGACGATCCCGGCAGGGTTCTGGCGGCCATCCGCCCCTACCTGCCGTAACGCATCGGTTTCTGTTCTGTTTTCGCTCATTTTCGAAACTGCGAAAACGGCACGGCAAAAAACTTTCGCATTTTTTATCATTGTAGCATTTACCACAATCGTTATGGGTGGTGCTATGTATAATTGTATCAAAGTCAAATAAGAAAAATTATTATATGAGGGGTTATATAAACTGATCAGAAGGAGAACGACATGGAATTATACAATAAAGTAATTAAAGAGACCTACGAAGTGCTTGAGAAGGCAAAAAAGACTTCCTGGGAATACAGAGAAAAAGACGCGTGGAAAGACGCCGGCTCCAGTGAGCTGGTCCTTCAGTCCGACGCAGCTTATGAAATGGGCGCCACCGGCACCGGTTCCGTCAACTACCTGTGCCCCACTTCCTCTTCGGAACTGGTGAACAAGGATGAGATCATTCTCATCGGACCGGATATGCCGCAGATCAAGGCAAAGGACAACGTCCCCTTCGGACGTATCGCCATCGTGCGCGTCGGCGTGCTGGACGATGATGACGAAGTCGTCTACCGCACTCTGAAGGATATCGAATTCTGCAAGTATCACGTATTCCCCGAGGGATACATGGTCCGCATGTCTCCGGAATCCCATCGTGAGCAGATCCGCGTCTCCAAGAAGGCCGTAAAGAAAAAAGTCAACTTCAAGGCCATCGGCGCAGACTACATCAAAAAATACAAAGAAGATCCCAACGTACTGAACGTCAAGATCATCTTCATCACCGATCCGTCCATCGACTTCGACAAGCTCGTCAAGAACGCGAAGCTGACCGACGGTATCACCTCCACCCTCACCCACATTCTGGAAGGTCTGTCCACCGACTGCTCGGTATGCTCCCTGAAGGATGTCTGTGACGAAGTGGAAGGAATGAAAGAGCTGCACTTCGGCAGAGCTGCTGCCGGCGAACAGCACGACTGATTCCCGTTCAGGTACCATTTGGAGGAAATAATAACATGGAAAAAGAATCTAAGATCATAACCGTTGCCGGCAAAGGCGGCGTTGGCAAAACTTCTCTGTCCGCATGCATGGTCCGTCTGCTGACCGAGGCTTATCCCGACAGCAAGATCCTGGCCATCGATGCCGACCCCGCAGTGGGTCTGTCCGTTGCTCTTGGCGTTGACGTCAAGATGACGCTGGACGACATCCGCATGGGCGTGGTGGACTCCGTGGAAAACGGCGAAGCCCGTGAAGCTCTGGAACTGCTCAGCGAAGCACGTTTCCGCATCTTCGACGCACTGGTGGAAGAAGAAAAATTTGCTTTCCTGGCCATCGGCCGTCCGGAGAGCTCCGGATGCTACTGCAAAGTCAACTCCTACCTGAAGGAAGTCATCGGCATTCTGGCAAACAGCTTCGACTTTGTTGTCATCGACGGTGAAGCCGGTATCGAGCAGATCCAGCGTCGCGTCATGGAAAAGGTCACCCATCTGGTCCTGGTCTCCGACCAGTCCAAGAAGGGCATCCAGGTCATCAACACCATCAAGGGCGTTGCCGACGATCTGATCGAGTATGAGAAGATCGGTGCTGT
>CADCMP010000127.1 GCA_902802565.1 Oscillospiraceae bacterium | reverse complement strand
GATGCTGACCCCGCAGTGGGTCTGTCCGTTGCTCTCGGCGTTGACGTCAAGATGACTCTGGACGACATCCGCATGGGCGTTGTGGACTCCGTGGAAAACGGTGAAGCCCGCGAAGCTCTGGAACTGCTCAGCGAAGCACGTTTCCGCATCTTCGATGCTCTGGTGGAAGAAGAGAAATTTGCCTTCCTGGCCATCGGCCGTCCGGAGAGCTCCGGATGCTACTGCAAAGTCAATTCCTACCTGAAGGAAGTCATCGGTATCCTGGCAAACAGCTTTGACTACGTCGTAATCGACGGCGAGGCCGGCATCGAACAGATCCAGCGCCGCGTCATGGAGAAGGTCACCCATCTGGTCCTGGTCTCCGACCAGTCCAAGAAGGGCATCCAGGTCATCAACACCATCAAGGGCGTCGCCGACGATCTGATCGAGTATGAGAAGATCGGTGCCGTGATCAACCGCATGACCAATCCGGAACTGGCAGATCTTATTGAGATCCCCGGTGTGGACGTCGTGGCAAAGATCCCCGCCGACACCGAGTTTGCAGCCAACGACATCCGCGGCCGCAGTGTCATGCAGCTTCCCGCTGACGACGCACTCCTCATGGGTGCCAAGGAAGCTCTCACCAACATGGGAATCCTCTGATAACCCCTCTTATCAGAATAATTTGAAAGCGGAGATCCAAACGATCTCCGCTTTTGTTTTTGAAAAGAACCTCTCCCCGGGCTGTCCGGAGAGAGGTTTCTCGTTTATCCGAATTTCTTGGAAAACTTCATCATGACCTGTGCGTTCTCGCACCGAAGGATGTCGCTTCTGGGACGGATCTTTCTGGTTCCGTCCTTCATATTGCTTCCTTCCATCAGTCCGTTCTCCAGTGCCCATTCCACCGGTTCCTTCGCCCAGACGGCGATCTCTTCCCGGTCGGCATAATGCTCGGAGAGATTGCTGTTGATGGAGGTGTCGTAGCCCTTGTACTTTGCGTACTTATACAGGAAGGTGACCATCTGTTCCCGCGTGATATTCACATTCGGCCCGAAGGTCGTGGGCGAAGTTCCCGAGGTGACGCCGGCAAGATATGCCCAGTTGACCGGCTGATTGAACCAGATGGTGGTGCTCACGTCCGTAAAGGGGCCGTTGGTGTTTACGGCCGGTTTCCCTTCCCGGCTCCACAGCACCGTGGCCAGCATGGCGCGGGTCATCGTTCCCTTGGGAGTGAAGGTCCGCAGACCGGTGCCGGTCATCAGGTTATGGCTGTTGCAGTACGTGACTGCTTCGTAATACCAGTCGGAAGTATTTACATCCACGAAACCCGACGCGTTCGTTCCGGAAGACGGAAGGTTCAGTTCCATGCCGGGATTGGCGCCTGTACTGCCGTTATTCCAGATGGCCATCAGCTGATAGTTCTTGGATACGGTCTCCGTGGGCTGCAGATAGCGGTCCGTGGTGGTGGGGACCGTCTCTTCCGCATAGACGAGCCAGCCTTTCAGCGTGGTGCCCGCCTTTGTGACCACCGGCAGCGAATTATAGGTAGTTCCGGTACGGTAGACATAGATATCGGAATAGGTCATCGTTCCGCCGTTGGGATACATGAGAAGCCATTTGTAGTTCGGCGACACCCGCCCTCCGGGGACCGTGTAGGTCCCGTGAACGAACATCTCCGCTTCCAGGATCCTGCGGCGTACCAGCCCTACCATGGGGGCCTTATCGGAGGCACGGTGGCAGAGTCTTGCAAATGCATTGATGACCTGCAGATTGTTGTAGTTGCCGATCCCGTTCGCCAGGTACCTTCCTACGTCACCGTTCTGCCAGGCCGGCGCTCCCACGTTGTAGGTAAGAGAGCACAGTGCATCGAACTGATTCTGCGTTACGGACACATTATGTTTCGACAGGAAGCTGGACACTTCCGGAATGGCGGTCTTTGCCATATAATCCTTCAGATCCTGCTCTGCTTCCTGCTGCGTGATGGTACCGCTGGGATTCTTGGCCTCATCCCACAGCATTCCGTAGCCGATGTAGTATTTTCCCTGATCCAGGTATTTTTCCGCCTTGAATGATTCAAATTCCTCCACGAATTTCAGCAGATTCGCGGACACGGTCGTGGGGTTGGCGGCAAAAGCCACCGGGCACAGTGTTACCGTCATAGCTACCGTGAGAAGCACGGCAATGATTCGAAATCGAATGACGATCACCTCCAGACGAAAGTTCTCTAATTTAATAATTTAACATAATTTACATAATCTTGCAATTTTCTTTTATTTTATACTGATCCGGATCACGGAACGGAAATAAGAAAGCACGGTCTTTCTGCCGAAAAACCGTGCCTTCTCTGGTCTGCGGTCACAGAGAATCATTCTCTGCGATCCGTCCCAGTACGATATTCAGATTTCCGTTCCTGCAGCGGATCTCATCCATAAAAGCCTTGGAGGCTTTCTCATCCTTCAGAGAGACCTCATACTGCAGTTCATACAGTGTCCCCATGTTGGTGGTGCGGACTCTCATGAGTTCACTGCCTGTGGTGTATTTCTCCATCAGATCGTCAAACAGCTCGCTGTAATCCAGATCTTCCGGAATGGTGATCTTCAGCTGACGTCTTCCGTTTGCCCGGTCGCCGAACCCGACATAGGTCAGAAGCAGCACCATGACCGCCATGATCAGGAAGAAGCCCACGGCAAGACCGACATACCCCATTCCGCAGGCAAGTCCCACCGCCATGTCCACGAAGATCGCCGCGATCTCACGGGCGGT
>CADCMP010000126.1 GCA_902802565.1 Oscillospiraceae bacterium | reverse complement strand
CTCCCTCTTCAGGTAGATCTGGGTGCGGCCCAGGAGGTTGGACAGATTCTGGCAGTGGTACACCGGGGTGGGACGTCCCTGGAAATCCCGGCGGATGCGCCGAAGTTCCGCAATGAACTGGGCCGACTGAGCAATGGTGTTGTATCCCTCGGCATACTCCTGGAAGGCCTTGATCAGCTCCGGATCCTCCAGATAGTTTCCGCCGTATTTTCCGAAATATCCCTCCGCGGTGGGATGTTCCTTCAGATAGTTGTCGTAATCGCGGTATTGATTCATAACAATGCACACTTCTCCCCAAATTGTTTATTTTCATCATGTTACACTTTTTGTAGAAAATGTGCAACCGGAATCTGTTAGCAATGCGTTTTGCACAAACAGTATTCCACTGTCCAAAAACCGTTTGTTTTTTAACACATGCTCATTTATAGTTAATATCAGTAATACATTAAGAAAATTAACTGCATCCTGCGGATGCGGAACATGGAGGGTTGGAATGAGCAAGAAACAGAAAAAGGAAAAGTTGCTGTGGGCTTCATCATCGGCAACATCATCGCCGCCCACACGGCCACCACCATCGGGGACGCGGATGTCCCGGATGATGCGCAGACCCTTACGGGTTCCGCTATCGGGCGAAACGGTCCCATCGACGTGGAAGTCGTGGCGACCCCGGACCGGATCTATCAGATCAAGGTCACCAATCATACCGAAACTGAGGGAATCGGTTCCGTGGCAGTGGAAGAGCTGCCCGTGACCATCTACGAAAATCAGAGTCTGGCGGTGGATTCCGTCTCCGGAGCCACCATCACGTCCGACGGCATCAAGAACGCAGTCATCGATGCGCTGCAGTCCGGCGGCATCGATCCCGCCGCCTTCCAGAACGAAGTCGCAGCCGCGGCTCCGGTGGAAAAGGACGAGGTGGAACTGGAATGTGACGTCGTGGTCGTCGGCGCCGGCGGTGCCGGTCTTACCGCATCGGTCCTTGCCACACAGCAGGGACAGGACGTCATCCTGCTGGAGAAGATGCCCTTCGTCGGCGGCAACAGCCTCCGTGCCGAGGGCGGCATGAACGCGGCGGACACCAAGGTGGAAAAGGAACTGGGGCTGGACGACAGCACCGTGGAGAACTTCGTGGAAGACACCATGAATCTCGGCCATAACATCGCCAACCGCGAGCTGGTACAGACGCTGGCAGAGAACAGTGCCGAGGCCGTGGACTGGCTCTACTCCATCGACGCTCCCCTGCCCACCGTCGTTGCCACCGGCGGTACCACCCACAAGTATCTGCACAAACCGGAAGACGGCTCTCCCGTGGGTGAATACCTGGTGGAGAAGCTCAAGGTCCAGGTAGAGAAACTGGGCATCGATGTCAAGGTCAACACCACCGCCACCGAGATCCTCATGGATAACGGTCAGGCCGTGGGCGTCAAGGCCAATGACAACGCACACAACTACACCATCCATGCCAAATCCGTGGTCCTCACCACCGGCGGATTCGGCGCGAACTTCGATCTCATGGCAAGCTATGATCCCAGTCTTGCCAATGCCGTGACCACCAACCACTCCGGTGCCACCGGTGACGGCATTGCCATGGCGCAGGCGGTGGGGGCGGACACGGTGGACATGGAACAGATCCAGCTCCATCCCACGGTCATTCAGGAGGACGGAACTCTGGTATCCGAATCCGTCCGCAGCCACGGTGCCATCATCGTCAACACCCAGGGCAAGCGTTTCGTCAACGACCTGGCCGGCCGTGACGTGGTATCCCAGGCAGAGCTGAAGCAGCCTGACGGATACTGCTACATCATCTTTGACCAGCATCTGGTGGATGAAGTGGCTCTCACCCAGAAGTTCATCGAACGGGGATTTGCCATCACCGGCAAGACCTACGAGGAACTGGCGGCCAACATGGGACTGCAGGGCGAGGCGGTTCAGAATTTCGTCAACACCATGAACACCTGGAACCAGTCCGTAGCATCCGGTGTGGATGCGGAATGGGGCCGCAACAACGGCATGGATGACGATCTGTCCCACGCACCCTTCTATGCCATCAAGATCGCCCCGGGCATCCATCACACCATGGGCGGCATCAAGATCAACTCCAGCGCCCAGGTCATCAGCACCTCCGGGGCCGTCATCCCCGGACTGTTCGCAGCCGGCGAGACCACCGGCGGCATCCACGGCGGCAACCGCGTCGGCGGCAACGCTGTGTGTGACTTCATCGTCTTCGGACGCATCGCCGGTCAGAGCGCATCCGATTTTGCCGATGCCGGCGGATTGGAACAGGCTGCCTGACCATCCGGCAGCCGGACAACACAACAAACCTGGCAGTGCCAGTCTGTCTCCCCGGGGACAGACTGGCATTCTTTTTTGCGGTGCCGCCGCACCCGTCCGCCTTGTTCCGAAAAAGACCTTATGATATGATGGTTGCAACGATAATAACAGGAGCCGTTTGTCTCCTGTCACCGATACAACGGGAGGACTTACTATGAAATACGTGTTTCTGGCGGTCTTCATCATCGCCACCGCCATCCATCTGTACGCATCCCTGAAACAGGACAAAAAGATGCGGAACATGACCAAGCCCTTTATCCTGCTGGCACTGCTGGGATTCTACGTGCTGGCGGCCCGGGTCCCCTCCACCTTCATCATCCTGGCGCTGATCTTCAGCTGGCTGGGGGATGTCCTTCTGATGCCCAAGGGCGTCAAATGGTTCACTGCCGGCGGCATCGCGTTCATGATCAGCCATGTGTTCTTTATCCTCGGCTATCTGAAGGACGTGAACTTCGCCGCAATCCCCGTGTGGCTGGTGATCCTTCTGGCGGTGTTCTTCGTTTCGGTGGTGACCTACATTTTCTCGAAACTCAAGCCCCACCTGCCGAAGGCGCTGTTCTATCCCATGTTCCTGTATCTGCTCATCAACGGAGCCATGAACTGCTTTGCCATCTTTCGCTGGGTCAGCGTTCCCAGCGCCGCCACCCTCACCACGGCCATCGGTGCCGCGCTGTTCTTCATCTCCGACTCCTCCCTGTTTTTCGTGCGCTTCAACAAGGACAGCCGCCTGAAGACCCACTTCCTGGTGATGCTCACCTACTCCATCGGGGAACTTCTCATCGTCCTCGGTCTTCTGTGAGGAAACCTATGAAAATCATCGGGCCGGATCAAACGATCCGGCCTGTTTTTTTCAAAATAACGGTTGTTGGATTATCTCAACTGGATTTTGACACTCCCCATGGATAAATCCAGGGGATTCTTGGGTCAGCGACCAGCAGCTTTCAAAGTGAAAGTCTTACGCAGTCTCACCAAGCGTTCGGTTCGG
>CADCMP010000125.1 GCA_902802565.1 Oscillospiraceae bacterium | reverse complement strand
AGGCCATCCGGCCACGGGACCCACCCGGGGGTCCTTCGCGTATTCATATAAGCTCTCCGCGTCCGACTCGTTCCAGGGACGCAGGAGCAGCCGTTCTGTCTGCAGTATCATGATCTAATTCACTCCGTAAGTTTTGACAAAATGCCGGCTGAAGGCCTCGATCTGTGCCATGGCCTCCTCCGTCTTCTCCGGTTCCCGGTCGCTCCAGTGGATCAGGGCCGAGATGGGCGCGGTGTAGGCGAAGGCCAGCATCTCGGGGTCGTCCTTCCGAAGAAGGCCCTTGTCCATCATGCCGGCGAAGATGTGGGTGAACATCTCCTTCAGACCGGTGAGAAAGTGCTTGGTGGCCAGATCCCGGGCCCGTTCGTCCCGGAACTGTTCGATGGACAGCAGCTTGCGGGTCATGATGATCTTCTCGTCGTGAATGGTGACGTCCGTCATGTGTCTGGTCATCGCCACCAGTCCTTCGAGAGAATCCGGGATGGGAGGAAGGTTCTCCGGGGAGCCGAAACGGGCGCCGTAATAGGCGATCATCTCGTCCAGCAGGGTATTCCAGATCTCCTCCTTGCTTTTGAAATGCCGGTACATGGAGGACTTCACCAGCCCCAGGGAGGCCGTCAGCTCCCGGATGTTCGTTCCGGCGTAGCCCTTCTGGGAGAACATCTCCAGTGCCGCTTCCAGTATCCGTTCCTTGGTATCTTTCGCCATAAAAAACTCCTCCATACAAAAATGTGACCGTTCGTTCACCTGCAGTATAGTGAACGAGCGGTCACATGTCAATACCCGTTATTATTTTTTTTCGGATTTTTTTTCGGAACCGTGTTTCTTCTCCTTCGGTTCCGTCATTTCCGGCTCCGCCAGCATCCATGCCAGGGTCTGCTCCGTCTGCGCCCGGAGGGCGGCGCGGAGGATGACGGAAGAACGGGAGAGACCGTCTCCGGCACGTTCCTCCAGGACCCGGCGTCCGGTGTCCTCATAGAGATCACAGAATTCGTTGTACAGAACGGATTCCTCCCGTTCCGCCACGGCCTGCTGAAGCAGATCCCGCACCGCCGCCATGGGCAGGCTGGTCTTCAGCACGCAGATGGCGATGAGATAGGCCAGATGGACCCGGCTGTATTTCTTTTTCTCCGGCGCCGGCATGAGGCGCATCTTCACATAGTTGTTCACCATGGAAGAGGTGAGGACCTTTCCGTCCGGGGATTCCTCCCGGCCCAGATACCGGTGGATGAGGGACAGGACCTGATCCATGTACAGATCCAGATCCGGCAGTTCCTCCCAGCGGGGCAGCTTCCGCGCGGCCAGCGGGGCGGCGCGTTCCAGATTTTCTGCGGTCATAAGACCCCTCCGTTCCCATCATTGTTTCTGGTATAACCATAGCACGGGAGAGGGGAAAACACAACATCTGCTCTTGAAAACCATTGACAAAATATCTTTGACGAGTTAATCTAGTATACGAAACTAGATGAAACGAAATGAAAAACGAGATCCGGCAGCCGGATCCCGGGAAAGGAGGGCAGTATGACTGCCGCCATCAGAAAACAGAACATCAGGATCCCCGCCTACTCGGTGGGCGAGGAGATCTTCAATGCCGTCACCCACTGGCTGGGTGCGGCCTTCGGAGCCGCGGCCCTGGCCCTCATGATCCAACGGGTCCGGGGCGGAAGGGCGCTGCTGTGCGTGCTGGCCTACGGGCTGTCCATCATCCTGCTGTACGGCACGTCCGCCCTGTATCACGGGATCCCCGCCGCCTCCCCGAAAAAGGGAAGGTTCCGCATCGCCGATCACTGCATGGTGTTCGTGCTGGTGCTGGGGACCTGCGTGCCCGTATTCCTGCTGGGCATCGGCGGAACCGCAGGCGGGATCCTGCTGGCCTTCGTTTCCGTCACCTCCGTGCTGGGCGTGGGCCTCACCGTATGGAACATGGACCGCACGGAGAAGATCTGCACCGCACTGCACCTGCTCAACGGATGGTCGGTGGTGCTGGGCGCCCACTGGCTGGTGGGAAATGTGGGATGGAAGGGCACGGCCTGGATGCTGGCCGGCGGCATCGTGTACTCCGCCGGCGTGGTGTTCTTCGCCCTGGGGGCATCAAAGCGGTGGATGCACGGCATCTTCCATCTGTTCTGCCTGGCCGGCACCGTCCTGCAGTTTCTGGGGATCTGCGGCTATGTCCTCTGATCCCGCACCGGGCGGGATCCCGCCGCGGCAGGAGGAGAATATCACGGAAATGGATGAATTTTGAAATACCAGCGGATATAAGGAGGGACAGTCATGACAGCTGGACACATCAGGTACAAGGTAAAAACGCACTTTCTGGGGACCCGGGACGGCGAGCTCTTTGCGGTGTGCAGCTGGGCCGGGGACGGCACCTGCACGATGATCGGTGAAGCAAGACTGAAACTGGGGAAATGGCTTGCGTACCGGCTGGATCCCGGGGCGCACGGTGTGAGAAATCCCGACGGGAGCGCCCGCTATCATGCGATCCTGGAGAGAAAAACGGGAACGGGCACGCTGGATGCCGTGATGGACGTGGATGTCCACGGGAACGTGACCGGCAGGATCCCTCTGTGGAAGGGCGTGGCCATTACGTTTGAAGGAGCAGCTGTCTGAAAAAAACAGAAAACAGGAGACCTCCCATAACGGAAATGCTGCCGCATCGGAATTCCGGTGCGGCAGCCCTTGTTGGTTAACGAAAACTCTCGGCACAGCCGGGAGTTTTCGTTAACCAAGAAAAGGCCGGCTCACAAAGAGCCGGCCGGATGGTTCCTGTTTGAATTAGAATCCCAGTGCGCCGAGGATGCC
>CADCMP010000124.1 GCA_902802565.1 Oscillospiraceae bacterium | reverse complement strand
GATCTTGGTGGTGTATTTATACAGCACCGATACCATCTGCTGCCGGGTGATGGCGGCATCCGGAAGGAAGTCTCCGGAGGAGTAGCCGGCCATGACGCCGCTGGAAGTACACCAGGTGATGGGATTGTAATGCCACTGTCCCGGGAACACGTCATTGAAGCGGGTGGCGGTATTCACCGCGGGAGAGCCGGCCATGGTATAGAGGATCTGCGCTGCCTGGGCGCGGGTCATCTGACCGTCCGGCTGGAATTCCGTGGAGCTGATGCCGGCCATGATGCCCTTGTCCACGATGTCGTAGACGTAGGAAGCATACCAGGCGTCATCGGGAACATCCTGGAAGGCGTCCCGGGTCATGCCGATCTCCAGCACCACATCCTCCTGGGGCATGGTGAACATCCGGGAACCGTTTTCCCCGGCCACCATGGTCTCCGCCAGATCCTCCGGCGTGGAGGCGATGCGGGATACCTGATAGGGCTCCTTCACGGAGGTGTTCAGGACCACCGGTGTGCCTGCCGCGGCATGGGCCGGTTCGACCTGGCAGTCGCCGCGCAGCGTGTTGTATAACAGTGCGACGGCATATTCCTCTTCCGGAACGAAGAGCGCCTGAAGTGTAATGTCATGGGCCGGCATCACGCCGGTGAAGACGGTCTTTCGCCGGTTGGGCTCCGTCAGAGTCCGGGCGGTGAGAGAATCCGCCACCACGAAGGCGGTGCGGTATCCTTCCGCAGGCTGTGCCTCCACGGTGAACGTGTCACCGGCATGCAGCGACTGATCCGACAGCGTGATGGTGCCGGACTCGCTTTCCTCCGCGGTGAGAGAGTAGGACTGGCGGCTGTCGCCCCGCACTCCCGTCAGCACGCCGAGGGAGCCCATGAGGGCGATGATCAGCAGAAGCACCATTCCCGCATAGGACATTCGTTTCAGCAACTCGATCACCTCGCATTACCAGAGCAAAAATCTAACAATCGGATAAAGCAGAAGACCGCACAGCAGGGACGCGAAAGTTGGGGATATTCGTTTGGAAACGAAGGATGATCTTCCACGATAAAAAGTGCGGTTTTCTGTTAGGGACCGGGTGTTCCGACCCCCAGTCACATCATACCGTTCCGCCTCTGGAAAAACAACCAAATAATCCCATTAATAGAAATAATTGGTTATAATAACCAATTATTAGGAACTAACATAATTGACATAATAACCATTAATGATACAATGAGGACACGGTAAAACGGACGTTTGCGTCCGTGAAGAAAAAGCAGATATCCAGATATTATATAAGGAAGACCCTGTCCGGCCGTACAGTGAGGAGGTGAGGGTCGTGAAGAAAACAAGAGCATATCTGATCCTGACTCTGGCCATCCTTCTGATCCTCTCTGTGGGAGTGCTGGCAGGAAAGAACGTCATCGATTCCAATGCGGTGCAGCATTCGGTGACGGCCCCGGAAGTCAGCCACGCTGCCGTCAGCCTGTCCCAGACGGATCTGCCGGCGGGCAGGACGCTGGAAGTGACGGTGCTGCCGGAACACGGCTACCGCACCGCCTTCGTGTGGATGGAGGACGCATCGGGAAACCGCATCACCATGACGGAGGAGAAGGAGACGGAATATAAGGCCGTCATGCCCGATTCCGACGTGACGGTGGCGGCGGTCATCCTGCCGCAGGGTTCCTTCGGCATCCGCTGCGACTGCGGCGATCCGGAGACCACCGTGCAGGCGGAGCCTTCTTCCGCCGCGCCCGGAGAAGAGGTGCGCGTGACGGTGAAGCTGCCGGAGGGGAAACGGGTGCAGTCCGTGGAAGCATCCCCGGCGGAAATGAAGCTTTATACCGTGCGGGGCTCCGGCGTATATACCTTTACCATGCCGGAGGAAGACGTGACGGTGCAGGTCTCTCCGGGAACCCGGGTGTTTTCCGATGTGGAGGATACCTGGTATGAGAACTATGTCTATGCCGCCGTGGACCGCGGCTATATGGCCGGCGTCGGTCCCGGGCTGTTTCAGCCGGAAGAGCCGGTGACCCGCGCCCAGGCAGTGCAGTCCCTGTACGCCATGGACGGCTATCCCGAGACGGAGCTCCGGAATCTCTATGCGGATATCCCCGAGGGAACCTGGTATGCCAAGGCCACCGTATGGGCCGCCGATCACAGCATCCTGAACGGATTTGACGATAACACCTTCCGCCCGGACCTTCCCATCACCCGGCAGCAGATGGCCACCGCCATCCACCGCTATGCTTCCAACGTGATGGCCATGGACGCCACGGAACGCAGCACGCTGGCTCCCTTCCAGGACCGGGACAGCGTCGCCGGGTATGCCAGCGCCTCCGTCAAGTGGGCCGTGAGCCGGGGGATCCTGGACGGGATCACGCCGGATCTTCTGGAACCGGAGGGGATCGTGCCCCGCAGCCAGCTGGCAGCCATGCTGCTCGCCCTCAATGACGAGAGGCCGTCCCAGCAGGTGGTGAGTGAAGCGGCTCCCGTTGAGGAAGAGCCGGAAGTCACCACGCTGCCTTCGGAGGATCTGGAGGATGTGAAGGACAATGCCTGGTATCTTGACGGCGTGAACTTCACCGTCTCCCACGGATACATGAGCCCCATCGGGGAACACGAATTCATGCCCAAGGGTCTCGTGACCCGGCAGCAGGCAACCCGGATCCTGTACGCTCTGGACGGAAAACCTGCGGTGACCGGCACCGTCAGCTACGCCGATCTTACCGGACAGGAAGGATACGCCGACGCGGTGATCTGGGCCACCCAGCACGGATTTATCACCGGCTACTTTGACGCCACCTTCCGGCCCGACGCGGTGATCACACGGCA
>CADCMP010000123.1 GCA_902802565.1 Oscillospiraceae bacterium | reverse complement strand
AGATCCGTTTCAACTACGCCGACTGGGCGGAACCGCCCATCGAGAGCCGGCGGATCTATGACGTCTGCGTCAAACACGGCAGGGCCGTCATCACCACGGAACCCGTCAAGGGCGGAAAACTGGCGGAACTTCCGGAGGAGGCGGAACGGACCCTGCAGATCCTCAGCGGCGGCAGCAGCGCCAGCTACGCCATCCGCTTCGCCGCCAGCTACCCCAATATCGCGCTGGTGATCCCCGGGGTGATGGATCCGGAACACATGGAGGAAAACTGCAGCTTCATGAATCCACGATGTCAGTGATACGCTGTACAGCCTTACGGAGATCAACTGCATCGACTGCCGGAACTGCGTCAAGGACATCATGTGCCGCAACAAGCTCCTGATCCCGGATCTCTTCAAGCTGTACAACAACTTCGTCCTCTACCACGACCGGAATGCAAAGTACTATTACGACAACGTCCTCACCGGCTCCACCGGACACGGAAAAGCCTCGGACTGCGTCTACTGCGGCAGCTGCGAGAAAGTCTGTCCGCAGCAGCTGAACATCCGTCAGCTGCTCAGGAAAGTGGCGGAGACATTTGAATAGGATTGCTGCCCGGCCGGCCATCCGGCCGGGCGTTTCTGCACCTGTTTTCCGAGACAGCTCTAGTATAATTATTTCCAGAAAATACCTTCCCGGAGGAGGAAGAAACCATGAGAAAAACAATGATACGACGGGGGACGGGAGTCCTGCTGGCGCTCCTTCTGATCGTGAGCCTGCTCCCTGCGGGGGTCCTGGCGGAATCCCGCAACGAGTTCGGCATCGAGAGATATGTGGCGCTGGGGGACAGCTTCGCCGCCGGACTCAATGACGATAAGGAGATCGGAGGAGTCCCCAAGATCCCCACCGGAGAACTGGATGAGGACGGGGAAGAGAAGATGGTCGAGGTCTTCGGAACCTCTCAGACCGGGTATGCCACCCGTCTTGCCCGCATGCTGAATCTCTCCGGCGCCGGACGGCTGGATCAGAACCGTCCCGATGACGGTTACCGGTCCTGGGCCTACTGCGGCATGCGCACGAAGGATCTGCGGCACTATCTGGATCCCACGTTCCCTCACGACGATAACGATCCGTATTTTCAGTGGGAGGGCATCTACTCCAACTATCAGCTGTATCTGAAGGATATCGCGGAGGATCTCCGGAAAGCGGACCTGATCACGCTGGGCATCGGCGGAAACGATTTCTTCACGGCGCCTCTGCAGGAGACGATCCTGGAAATGCAGGATGAGGCCGAGACGGAAGAGGAGACCCTCGCCCTTCAGCAGGCAGAGGTCCTCCTTCAGGAGGAACAGGACGGGAATGCGCTGGAACAGATCACGGACCTTCTGGATACTCTGGGATGGCTCGGAGAATTCTTCTCCATATTTCTCCCCAAGATGAGGAGCGGATATGCCGAGATGGCGGAGAACTTTCCGGTGATCGTGGAGCTGCTCCGGCAGATGAATCCCGATGCGCAGATCCTGCTGGATCATGTGCCCAATCCGATCAGCGGTGTGTCCGTGACCGGCAGCTCCGTGATCACACTGGGGCAGATCCTGGGAACGGTGGTCATTCCCGCCAATCTTCTCATTGACGCGACCGCGGAAAAATATGACTGCGAAGTGGTGGAGACGGTGGATATTCCCATCGGGGACGCACTCCATCCCACCAACGAAGGCTATCAGATGATCGCACAGAGAAGCTACGACAAGCTTCATGCCGTGGAACATTCCTTCCGGGATGTGGAGAAGGGCTACTGGTATGAGGATGCGGTTAACTATGTGTCCTCCCGACAGATCATGACCGGCACCGGTGCGGATACCTTCTCACCCTATGCCACGGTCACGAGAGGGATGGTGGCGCAGACCCTCTACGCGCAGGAGGGAAGACCGGATGTGACCTCCTCCGCCGGCTTCCGGGATGTCCCGGAAGGGAAATGGTACTCCGATGCCGTGAACTGGTGCGTCGGAAACCATCTGGCGGCAGGATACACCGACAACACCTTCCGGCCGGAACAGGCCGTGACAAGGCAGCAGTTCATTGCCATCCTGTATCAGCATGCGCTGCGCGCCGGAAAAGACACCTCGCAGCTGGGACGTCTCACCGGCTATGCCGATGGGGATGCCGTGGAGGAATATGCACGGCCGGCCATGAAGTGGGCGCTGGGACATCGGCTGATCACCGGTACCGACCGCCGCACCCTGGATCCCACCGGGAAGACGACGCGGGCACAGATGGCCGTGATATTAAAAGCATATGATCAGATGAGATGACGGAAAACAGCATGGCGCTGCGGTCGCATGACCGCAGCGCCAGTTTTTTCTTTCTGTGGATCGGACCGGGATCTCTCACCGGACGTCCGTTATGTGCCGGATGCCGCCGGCCGCTTCCATTCTCCCAGCAGCGCACCACCCAGAATGAGTACCGCCCCCAGAAGCTGGATCGGAGACATGGCCTCCTTCAGGAACAACGCGGCAAAGAGCAGTGCCGAAACAGGTTCCACATAGCTCAGAAGCGCCACGGAATGTGCGGGGATGTTCTGCATTCCGGAAAAATACAGGAGATAGGCAAGGCCGGTGTTGACCGCGCCCAGAACAAGAAGTGCCGGGATCTCATGTTTCTGCGGGACCGGCAGCCCCGCGGCGAGAAGGACATAAAGAAGAACGACCACAAAGGCCACATCCAGTTCGATGGCGGCAGACTGCAGTCCGCCGGTACGGCTGATGTGTTTGTTGAACACGATCAGTGCCGCGTATAGCAGAGCAGCGATGAAGGCCACGATGAGGCCCCGGATGCTCATGCCTCCCCCGGCGATGCTGCCGCTGATGCAGATCAGTCCGAAGGCCACAAGACAGGCGGCACCGATGCGCATGCCGGTGAGCTTCTCCCGAAAGAGGAGCGGGGAGAGGACCAGCACGATCATGGGTCCGGAATAATCGATCAGAGTGGCAAGGCTGACGTTCAGAAGCTGATACGCCTCAAACAGCGCGATCCAGTCGAGACCCAGCGCCACGCCGCCGCACAGAAGAGGGACGGCCTCGGCACGGACGGCGGAGCGGTCAAAGCCGCCCCGGAACAACACGATCGCCGTCAGAAGAATTCCACCGATGAGAGTACGGAACAGCACGATCTGGCCGCCCTGCAGATCGATGCCCGCCACCAGCAGACCGTTGGTGCCGAAGATCAGCATCGCCAGAAGATAACAGATATAATAGATCGCTTTGTGAGACTGTCCGGATCCTTTCATGGGGTACCTCGTTCATTTTCGTAGTGACCATGATTATAACAGAAAAGGGGTGACGGGAAAAGGCCCGTCCTGGGTCGATATCCTCCGGATGCCATGGTATAATATCCTCAGTACGATCCCATTGAGCTCTGTAAAGGAAAAGAAACTCATGAGAAAACGATACGAAACGGATGTGGCGCTCCTCTCCGTGACCACCACGGAGTTCCGGGCGGTGATGCATTTTCACGACTGGCGGGCAAAGACC
>CADCMP010000122.1 GCA_902802565.1 Oscillospiraceae bacterium | reverse complement strand
GGGTGAAGGTGGCGACCTGATCCTCCGTGAGGCCCCAGTCGGGGTTCGCGATGAGAAGATCCAGCGCCCCGTCCACCGTCAGGCCGTCCTCCCGGGTGGCGGCAAGAAGACCGTTCACCGCCTGTTCGCTGAGGGACAGGGTCTGCCCCAGGACACCGGCGGTCAGGGTGTTGCCGGCGGAGGCGGCGGTGAGGACACCGGACAGAAGCCGGATCTGCTGCACCTGATCGTCGGCGATATTCTCGGCAAACATGGGATTGGAATCCAGCTGGCCGGCCATGAAGCGGATAAAGTCCGCGGTGTCGTAGGAGGCATCGGCGCCCTCGCCGTTTACCATGCCGTAGAGTGCCCACAGCATCTCGGCATAGGAGCGGTCCACGCCCAGGATCCGGGCCGCCTCCGAGACAGTCAGCGGCCGGGTAAGGTTCTCCGTATCCGTCAGCGCCTTCAGGGACGACATCTGTTCCGCGGCATCCGCCGGGATCATGGAACCGATCTCGGGATCCTTTGCCACTTCCTCCGTGAGGAAGGCGGTGAAGGCGGGAAGGGTCATGGTCATGGAGGAGCTGCCGGGATGCCGGATGGCATAGTACTGCAGCAGCTGCGCCACCTGATCCTCCGGAAGATCGAACTGACGGGCGATCTCCCCGGCAGTCCGGGGCCGGGTCAGGGCACCGGGACTTTCAAACAGGGACATGGCGTCCATCTGACCGGTCATCTCCGGTGTGAGGTACCCGGAAAACTGGGGATCGGTGCGCACCGTATGATTTAAGAAGGTGAACAGTTCCCCGGCGGAGATGTTGGGCAGCGCACCGCCGGAATGCTTATCGTAGAAGATGATCCTCAGCATGGAGGGGTCGATCTTGGTGTCGCTTCCCATATCCGTCATCACATCCGCCAGCTCCCGCACGGTGTATCCCCGGGCGAGGGTGGTGGAGTAGCTCATGACGCTGCGGGTGTGATCCTCCTTCATGAGATCGTCGGCGATCTTCGCCACCGCCTCCTCGTCCTCGTTGGAGTAGAGGAGCACGATCTGGTTCTCCAGAGGAAACACGTCCGCTACGGGGTCGTCCTGGAACAGGGTGTAGCTGAAGGGAGTCCTGGCCTGCAGGATATAGCTTCCCGCAAAGAGCAGGAGAAACAGCACGGCCATGGGACGGAAGAAGCGGCTTGTAAACCGGGCCAGACCGTCCATATTGGGATCAAAGTATTTCTTGTTGTATTTGAAGATGGTATCCGTGGTGGCGAGGATCAGTGCGGGAAGGAAGGTGCAGACGCTGACCATGCTCAGAAACACGCCCTTGGCCAGCACCACGCCCAGATCCCGGCCGATGCGGAAACTCATGAAGACCAGCATGATCATGCCCACCACGGTGGTCATGCCGGAGGAGAGGATGGAGGGCATGGCCTGGGCCAGTGCCGATTTCATGGCGGACACGCGGTCCGTCTGATACTCCAGCTCCTGCCGGTACCGGTTCATGAGGATGATGGAATAGTCCATGGACAAAACCATCTGCAGCAGGGCCGCGATGGTGAAGGTGATATCCGAGATCTCCCCCTGAATGAGGTTCGATCCCATGTTGATGAGCACGGCGATGCCGATGGCGGCGGCAAAGAGTACCGGCTCGAACCAGGAGCTGCACATGGCAAAGAGGATGATCATGAGACAGGTCATGGCGAGAGCCACCACGCTGGCCGGCAGGACGCCCTTTCCAACATCGGTGTTCTTCCATACCATCTCATACCCGTCAAAGCCCTTGTCGATGGCCTTTTCGATGGAGACCTCCTCCTTGGAGGAGTAGGGATAATCCGTGTACACCACAAAGAGGGTGTGATCGTCCTTGTTGTAATCGGGATTGCCCGGTTCGTAATCCACGTTTTTCACATAGGGGATGTCGGAAAGCTGCTTCCGGACGACAGGGATCTGCTCCTCCCGGAGATGCGTGAACATGACGCGGACATTGGATTCCTCGGTAAGATCCGGGAATTCCTCCGCCATCTTGTCCATGCCGATCTTCATGGAGGAGTGTGGAGGCAGGTATTTTGTCATGTCGTAGTTGATCTTCACGAACGGAAGCAGCACCGTGCAGCCGATGGTGAGGATCGTCATGACGATGACGAGGACCCTGCGGTGATCCACGATCCAGTTGGCAGTCTTCTGCAGCATAAACGTTCCCCTTTACGTTTTTAAAGCAATTTTAATTATCTCATTTCGCAAAACTTCCGTCAACTCACTTCGAGTTGACGGAGAAACAAAAACCCCTGTTCGGAAAGACGCATTTGTGGTAGACTACGAATACTGAAAACGTAAAAGACAAGGAGATCCCGTCATGATCCGACCCATCAACTGCGACCCCATCCTTCTTATGAAACCGTCCACACCCGCGTCCTTCGTGGACAAGGCGGTAATCCAGGACATGAAGGACACGCTGAAAGCCAACTCCCACAAATGCGTGGGCATGGCCGCCAACATGATCGGAGTCCATAAGAACATCATTATCATCCATACGGAGACCGGGGAGGACAAGGTGATGCTCAATCCCGTGACCGTCAGTCAGAAAGGTCCCTACGAGACGGAGGAAGGATGCATGTCCCTGCCCGGCGTGCGGAAGACCACGCGGTACCGTGTCATCACCGTCCGGTATGAGGATGAGAACTTCAAAAAGCACGTGGAGACCTTCTCCGGCTTCACCGCCGAGATCGTCCAGCATGAGATGGACCATCTGCAGGGGATCCTGATCTGAGGAAGTTTTCCTTGCAACCCGGTTCCGGGCATGGTATAGTATCTTTAGAGTTAGTTATCACTAACTCTTTGTTATGACTGTTTGTTAGTTATATCTAACTCAAACCGCAGGAGGACCCTTTCATGTCGGATTTCGCCATCGTCACCAGCTGCGCCCCTACACTGGCGGGAAAGAAAGTTGCGCTCTTCGGCTCCTACGGCTGGGGCGGCGGTGAATGGATGGCCAACTGGGAAGCCCAGTGCAAAGGCAAGGGCGTTGC
>CADCMP010000121.1 GCA_902802565.1 Oscillospiraceae bacterium | reverse complement strand
ATAACCAAAGGGAAGATCTTCTTCCACTGCGGTGATGCCCCTCGTGATGCATCGCATCACAATGGAATCCCGTGTCTTCAGACATGGGAGGATGTCAATCCTGTTCGGCATCCTCTTTTTTGTCCCGGCGGACGAAACGGATCTGACAGATGTCGTCGCCCCGGGCGATGGTAGCGGGCAGATCCAGCTCGCAACCGAAGCTGGCGGCGATGCCGCCATCTCCGCACATGGCGTAGTCGCACAGCTTGCTGATCTCCTCATCGCTGCATCCCTGTTTCTGCCATGCCTTGACCAGCGGGCAGTAGTGGAAGTCGATGTCCAGGTGATCGTCGTTGCACTGGCGGATCTCCATCTCGAAGACCCACTGGGCAAATTTGGAGAACAGGGTCTTCTTCAGTCCCTTCAGAGACTCTCCCCCGCCGGCTTTCTGCCGCAGCTCGGCGCCCTGATACAGTCCGCAGCGGCGGATGGCATCCGGTGCGTATTCCGATGCCGGCAGTCCGTGTTTGGCCGCCTCATCGCACAGCAAATACATCCACAGCGCACGGTGCTCCAGCTGTTCCCGGATCTTCACCACGATGGGATTGGTGATGCGTGGCTCGTTTTTGATGTTGCTCATAGTCCTCGACCCCTTCTTATTCTGTCTTTTTTCCCATTATACCTTATTTCATCATACCGCCCCAACTATTTTGAGGCAAAAAGAGAGCTCCGGCAGTGACCGAAGCTCTCCATTACGCAAAATATCAGAGGTTGTAGTATTTCTCGAATTCCACCGGGTGCGGGATGCGGGAAATCTCGCTGCACTCGGCGCGTTTGTTCTTCAGGAAGTTGGCGATCAGCTCTTCGGGGAATACTCCGCCGGCGGTGAGGTAATCGTGGTCCTCTTCCAGTGCATCCAGTGCCTGCTCCAGGGTGGTGGGCAGCTGATGCAGTTTCTTCTTCTCTTCTTCGGAAAGATCGAAGAGGTTCATGTCGTAGGGGCCCCAGCCGTTGGCATGCGGATCGATCTGATTCTTGATGCCGTCGAGACCTGCCATGAGGATGGCTGCATAGCAGAAGTACGGGTTGCAGGTGGCGTCCGGGTTGCGCAGCTCGAAGCGGCGCATCTTCGGGGACTTGGCATAGGCCGGGATGCGGATGACAGCAGAACGGTTGGAGGTGGCGTAACCAATGGTCACAGGAGCCTCGAATCCGGGCACCAGGCGCTTGAAGGAGTTGGTGGACGGATTGGTGATGGCACACAGGGAGGCGATATGCTTCAGAAGGCCGCCCATGAACCAGTGTGCTTCCTTGCTCAGGTGAGAGTAACCGTTGTCATCGGAGAAGACGGGCTCGTCGTTCTTCAGAAGCAGCATATGGACATGCATGCCGCTGCCGGCCTCGTTGTAAACGGGCTTCGGCATCAGAGTGGCGGAGAAACCGTATTTCCGTGCCACGTTGTGAATGATGTATTTGACCATCATGGTGCCGTCTGCCATGGTCTTGAAATCGCCCAGCAGGGGCTCGATCTCAAACTGGCCGGCGCCGCCGACTTCGGGATGATGATACTTCACCGGGATACCGGCTTTCTCGATCTCCATGCACATCTCGCTGCGGCATTCGTAGCTGAGATCCTGCGGTTTTGCAACGTGATAGTGTTTCTGGAACGGAACGACATTGCCGGTTCCTTCCGTTGCACTGTTCCAGTGTGCCTGGGCAGCGTCCACGGTAAATCCGACCTGGTTGTTCTCCACGGTCCATGCGGCCTGGTCGAACAGATAGAACTCAAACTCCGGAAGGATGAGCATGGTATCGGCGATACCGGAATCCTTCATGTACTTCTCGGCAGCAGCCACGATGTTACGGGGATACTGTGCCAGAGGACGGTTCTCCGGATAGTCGATGATCATGGCGTTGCCGATCATGGACAGAGTCTTGATATCGCAGAACGGATCAATGGCTGCGGTCTCCAGATCGGGGATGTACACCATGTCGCTCTTTTCCACGACGGCGTAACCATAGTTGGAGGCGTCAAAACCGATGCCGTTGACCATGGTATCCTCATTAAAGTGACATGCGGGAATGGTGACATGGCGGAATTGTCCGTTAATATCCACGATCTTGAAGTCCACCATCTTGATGTCTTCTTTCTGGATAAGGTCCATGATATCCCGGGCTGTTGTTGCCATATAGACACACCTCATTTCATCAGTATTAAGATTCGGGGGCATGGCGTTGCCCCTTATTGTTCGTAATTACTATCATACAAAAAAATCACTTCTAAATAAAGTAGTAATTCCAAAAAAATCTAGTGGATTCCCGGTTTCCGTTTCGTCAGAAACCACAATATCTTGTGGTCGCATCTTCTTTTTCCTCGAAAACAGCATGTTTTCCGCTTTCCCGCTCCGGAACGAAAACACCTCAGGCCGATTTGGCCTGAGGTGTCATCGGTAATTCGGTTGTATCGGAATGGGAAACCAAATCAGAACAGTTTCACCGGATCCCAGCCGTAGTCCTGATACTGGGTGACTTTCAGTCCGTTGGCCTTGACATAGTTTGCAAGGATCTGCTTTCTTGCTGCATTGCGGGCATTTTCATCCGAGCTTTCCGCTACGAAGGACTCATACCGGTCTCCGAAGATCTCCTTGGCACTGGAGTCATAGTTTGCTCCGTCTTCTACAACGGCGAAGTCATCCACGACACTGCCGTTTGCTGTTTTGGCAACATGCATTTTTCCGGGGAAGCTTCCGCCGGATACGCAGGACAGGGTCTCGCCTTCGATCTTGTAGTTGTACACTTCAAAACAGCCCCATACGTTGGAGCCGCCGTTTTCCGCCTCAGTCAGGTCGATGATCTGAACGACAGGAACGGTGTAGATTCCTTCACCGGTCTCAAACTGTTTCTGTCCGATCTCCTCTACGAGATAACGGTAGATTGCAGCTTGCCATTCTTCCTGGCCGTCATAACCGTAACTTTTGATTTCTGTGCTGGCAGCAGGCACAGCTGCAGTCGCCGTAGCAGAGGCAGTGGGTGCAGCACTTGCGGTGTCCGTGGGCGATGCACTTGCCGGGGCGGTACTG
>CADCMP010000120.1 GCA_902802565.1 Oscillospiraceae bacterium | reverse complement strand
CGGAAGCTTGTTGATATCCGTTGCCGGTGCCATGATCCGCACGTAGATGGTCCCCTTTTCCAGTGCCGGCGTGAAGACCAGCGTCTGTCCCTCGGCGACCGTGATATCGGCGGAGACGCCCGATCCGTACATCCGGTCACAGGTGATGGACAGCGAACCGTCGTCCTGAGGTTCCACGTTCATGGTGGGTTTGGAGCATCCGGCCAGAACCAGGACCAGTGCCAGTACGACGCTCAGTAAAAGAAATCTGTTTTTCATTTTTCCCAAACGATCTTTCGATCCGATCCTTTCTTAAATCTGTAGATTCATTATATTAAACCGCGGGGCCGTACGCAATCCGTCCCCGCGTAAATTTTCTGTGAATACTGCGCAGCAAGACCCCGGATCCGCAAGGAAACCGGGGTCCCGTTCAAAAGAGAGCAGCTGTACGAAACGCACACTGTTGCTCACAGGATCGTGGCAGGTTCTTCCCTGCCCTCCGCGCCCGGAGGCCGGAACGGCGTCCGGACCGTTCTCTCCGGCACATGGAGAATGCCCCGATGGAGCTTCCTCTTCCTTCCGGTGGAAACTCATTTGGGGGAAACTCATTTGGGCACATCCATAATTCTATCACAAAATGGTTAAAATAAAAGATGATCCTCCCGGTTTTCCGGTCGATTATTCGCCAAAAAGAGTCCTTATTTTTTGGTGAAAAAAGACAGACATTTCAACGTTTCTGTCAAAATGTCTGCTCTTTTATTTTAAAAAGTTACGGCGTGTGTCAGTTCTGACCGTCTGGAGTAAATCCCTTGTAGTGAAGCACCAGCATGGTAAGATCGTCGAACTGCGGAATGTCCCCCACGAAATCGTACACCGCGGTGCTCATCCCGGTAACGATGGACTGCGGCGGCAGATCCTCAAAGCGGCGCAGCACGGTCAGGGTGCGTTCCAGTCCGAACTGTTCCCGGTCCGCCCGTTCCGCTTCCGGTACGCCGTCGGTATAGACGAAGAGCTTGGCGCCGGGCTCCAGCTTTATCGTATAGTCGGTATACTTCATTCCCGGCATGCCTCCGAGGACGAAGCCGTGTTTATCTTTCAGCATTTCAAAATGCCCGTCCGGTGCTTTGACGAAGGGATACTCATGTCCGGCGTTGCTGCAGGTCACCTCTCCGGTCTCAAGATCCACGATGCCTAGCCACACGGTGACGAACATCTCCTCGGTATTGTTGCGGCAGAGGCGCTCGTTGATGGTCTGCAGTACTTCCGACGGAGTCTTTCCGCTGAGCAGTTCATTCTGCAACAGCACCTTGGTGATGGTCATGAACAGGGCCGCCGGCACCCCCTTGCCGGACACGTCCGCCATGACGAGTGCCAGATGGGTATCATCCACCATGATGAAATCATAGAAGTCGCCTCCCACTTCCTTGGCGGGGATCATGGTGGCATAGATGTCCAGTTCCTCATGTTCCGGGAAGGGTGGGAAGATCATGGGAAGCATGGCCAGCTGGATCCGGGACGCCAGATTCAGTTCCGCACCGATACGTTCGTTCTCCGCGGCAAATTCCTGGATCCTGTCCATATAGTCGTCCAGTTCCGCCACCATGGTGGACACGTCTTCCGACAGTTCCCCGATCTCGTTTCTGCTCCGGATCTCGGACAGGTTTTCTATGATTTTTGCGCTGTTCTTCGTATTCTTGTACTCCCGGATGTTCTCCTGCACCTTTCTCAGAGGCCGGATCACCACGTAGAGCAGGAGCAGCAGGCAGGCGGCGGCCATGATGACCTCGTAGAGCCCGGCAGCCAGCGCATCCCGCAGGGTCTCCCGCATCTTGCTCTCGGCCAGGCCTTCCTGACTGTAGGTCACGCCCACGAAGGCATGTTTGTCCGCCACTTCTCCCAGATAGGTATAGTAGTCCACATAGATGCCCGCATCCGTAAGGCTCTGTTTGTTCTGTTTGGCCAGACGCATGGACTCCTGGACGGTGTCTGCGGCTTCCTTGTCGGTACCCAGGGTATAGACCTGTTCGTATTCCTGTCCGCGCTCATCTCCGGGGTTGGCAGCGCTCATGAGATAGAACTGTCTCTCGAACGTGTCATCGGAAAGGATCAGAAAGATATAGGAGGCCTCGGAGGCCTGCTTGATCTGGTCGAGGCGGGTGATGATCCAGGAATACATGATCTCGGCATAGATGCGCTGATCGTCGGCACTCATTTTGCGGATCTTGCGGGAGTCGATGTACTCCAGCGGCAGATCCGGGTGGCGTTTGTTCCAGATCTGGCTCTGAAGTTCCGTCTTGGGGGCGTCCTCGTAAGTGGCGTCGTACTCGATCTCCAGTTCTCCGGCATGCCTGTACCAGTATTCCAGCAGAAACTCGTATCCGGGAAATTCGGTAATGGCCTGGACCGCTTCTTCCGTGATGTTGTTGGCAATGCTCTCCACCTGAGCTTCGATGCTGCGGCTGGTACGATGCTGCACCAGAAGGAAGGTCAGCAGCCCCACGATCAGGATGCCTACCAGGAAGATTGCAGCCATCTGCTGTATGATGCTGTGTCGTTTCATCATGGATTGTTCCCTCAATTATCAGGATCGGATCACCGGGGGAAGGTGTTCCGGCGGGATTGTTTTTAAATTAACTTATTATAACACTATATGCTCTTTCCGTGTACCCCAAGTTTCTGAAGAATCGCGCAAAAAAGGACCTTCCCGGGGGAAGGTTCCTGTTATATTCGTCTGCGGTTTATTTGTTGCGCCGCTGTTCCATCTTTTCCAGAAATTCCGGACCGTAACCGTAGTGCTCCGCCACGTAGTCCAGGTCCTTGTCTCCCCGTCCGGAGAGGCTTACCAGGACGGAACCGGTCATGCCGGTGCGGGCCACCTTGATGGCGTAGGCCAGCGCATGGGAGCTTTCGATGGCGGGGATGATGCCCTCATGGCGGCTGAGAAGGAACAGCGCCTCGATGGCCTCGTCGTCGTCGATGGTAACGTATTTGGTGCGTCCCATGTCATGGAGCATGGCATGCTCGGGACCGGCGGCGGGATAGTCCAGACCGCTGGCGTTGGAATACACCGGAGCCGGATCGCCGTTCTCATCCGCCAGCATGATGCTGTTGAAGCCGTGCATGACGCCTTCCCTGCCGTAGGTGATGGAGGCGGCATGATCGCCCAGCGCAGGTCCCCGTCCCAGAGGCTCCACGCCGATGATCTCCACGGGATCGGCCAGGAATGGCGTGAACATGCCGATGGAATTGGAACCTCCGCCGACACAGGCCACCACCTTGTCCGGCAGATGTCCGGTCATGCTGACGAACTGTTCCCTCGCCTCTTCCCCGATGCAGTACTGGAAGTCCCGTACCATCAGAGGGAACGGATGAGGTCCCGCTGCGGTTCCGATGCAGTAGATGGCGTCCTTATATTCCCGGGCGTAGGCCTCAAAGGCGGCGTCCACCGCTTCCTTCAGGGTCTTCAGTCCGAAGCTCACCGGGATCACATTGGCTCCCAGCATCTTCATGCGTGTGACGTTGGGGGCCTGCTTGGCTATGTCCACTTCCCCCATATAGATATCGCACTCCATGCCGAAGTAGGCGGCAGCGGTGGCCAGCGCCACGCCGTGCTGGCCGGCTCCGGTCTCGGCGATGAGTTTCTTCTTTCCCATGAACTTGGCCAGAAGTCCCTCGCCCATGCAGTGGTTGAGCTTATGGGCGCCGGTATGGTTCAGGTCCTCCCTCTTCAGGTAGATCTGGGTGCGGCCCAGGAGGTTGGACAGATTCTGGCAGTGGTACACCGGGGTGGGACGTCCCTGGAAATCCCGGCGGATGCG
>CADCMP010000119.1 GCA_902802565.1 Oscillospiraceae bacterium | reverse complement strand
GATCCTGGTCGTGTGGGTCGATGTCGCTGCGCGACTGATCATCGCGCCGGAAGAACTTCCAGTCGGCATCCTTACCGCAATCATCGGCGGTCCGATCTTTATCGTACTGTTAAAACGCAGCAACAAGGAGAATAAGTAATGGATACTATTGTTCCCAAACTGAGGGTAGAAAACCTGCTTTTTTCCTATGGTGAAAAAACGGCAGCGGATCATGTGTCGATACAAGTCATGCCAGGTGAATTTGTGGGGTTGATCGGACCAAATGGCAGTGGAAAATCTACGGTTCTGAAAAATGTGTACCGTGCGTTGGAACCGGACGGTGGAACGATTGAAATCGACGGGGAAGACATGAAGCACATGTCCTTCAAAGAGTCTGCACTGAAAATGGCAGTGGTAGGTCAGGAAAACGATGTTCCGTTTAACTTCAAGGTAAGTGAGATCGTGGCCATGGGTCGCACACCTCACAAGAGATTGTTCGATATCGATACTCCGGAGGATAAGAAAATCGTACACCATGCGTTAGAGCATGTTGGCATGGCAGATATGGAGAAACGCAATTACCTGAATCTGTCGGGCGGCGAGAAACAGCGTGTGATCATAGCTCGTGCGGTGGCCCAGGAAAGTGACTTCTTCGTGCTGGATGAACCAACGAACCATCTGGATATCAGCTATCAGCTTCAGATCTTTGATTTTGTTCGCCGACTTAATGTTACAGTGCTCTCTGCAATTCATGATCTGAACATGGCAGCGCTGTATTGTGATCGGCTGTATGTTCTGAAAGACGGGAAAGTGGTTCTTTCCGGTACACCGGAAGAAGTGCTGACGGCGGAGAATATCAAAGAAGTCTATGGTGTGGACTGCACCACGGAAATTCACCCAGAGACCGGTCGTGTTGCAATTACGTATTTACCTGCGAATTGATCGCAGCACAGAAATAAGGAGAATAAAACAATGAGAAAAAGAAGAATGTTATGCTTGCTGTTCGCATTGGCACTTGCGTTGTCCCTGCTGGCCGGCTGTGGAGCCGCACCAGAGACAGCACAGAGCCAGGGCGGGGATACAGCAGTAGATGACGGTCATTACCCGGTGACCGTTACGAACTATGACCGTGAAGTAACCGTGGAATCCAAGCCGGAAGCAGTCCTGACACTGGGGCCGAACTGCACTGAGTTGTTCGTCGCTCTGGGTCTTGGCGATCTGGTGGTGGGGAGATCCCTTGTCAATCACAGCAGAGGCCCGTTGGATGAGTACGCAGATGAAGTGAATGCAATTCCGGAGCTGAACCACTCATCGGCGACCAGAGAGAGGATTCTGTCCTCTGGAGCAGACTTCATCTACACGCTGGACTGGGAGATCGGCGAAGAAGGTGTCGTAATCGATGAAGTGGAAGAGTACGGCATGAATGTGTATGTTAATGCAGCCAAGACACTGGAGGATCAGTACAAGGAGATTGAAGATATTGGAAAGATCTTCAATGTTGAAGATGCCGCAGCAAAATTCATTCAGGAACAGAAAGACCGCATCTCCGCAGTTCAGGACAAAGTCAAGGGAGAAGAACCGGTCAAAGTTCTGATTTACGACAGCGGCAATGACGGTGTGTTTACCTGTTCCGGAACGAACTTCGAAACTCTTCTGGTAGAACTAGCCGGTGGAAAGAACATTTTTGATGATATCACCGAACGTGATTGGGTCACCGTCAGCTACGAAGAAGTATTGGCTCGCGAACCGGACATCATCCTCATCCACGATTATGATTCTCCCTCAGTGGAAGAGAAGATCAAGGAGATTACTTCCAATCCGGTCCTTTCCCAGCTTGACTGTGTCAAAAATCAGCGCTTTGCAACCATTCAGTTGGAAAGCGTTCTTCCCGGCGACCGTATGGCCTATTCCGTAGAACGGATGGCCGCGGACTTTTTCCCGGATCTCTTCAAATGAGATTTTGGAATAGAATAAAATAATACGAAAGAGTGCAAGTGCCCCCTTTTCGGGGCACTTGCTGTGTTCATATTGATATGAATGTTTACAGCAGACTATTGTTTTACGTATCAGAAATCAAACGCGAGGTAATAGTAAAAACCGTTCTGATGCTTCTGGTTTCCGCAGCCAGTATTGCACAGGCGATTCTGATGTCCAGAACCGTGAATAGCGTGTTCGAAGGTTCTCCCGTACGACAGGTTCTGATCCTGTTGGCCGGTGTTGTTGTTGCAATCGCTGTGCGGTGCCTGGTCCTGCGTTTCAATGAAACATACACAAAGACGATGGCCGCCAGCATCAAAGAAAAACTGCGGCTTTCAATTCTTGACAAAGTTTTTCAGCTTGGACCGGGATATATGAGTGAGAAACGCAGCGGTAAGGTTACATCCCTTATACTGGACGGAGTGGAGTCTCTGGAACCGTTTTTTGTGCGCTACATCCCTCAGATACTAACAGTGATTCTGTCCGGCGGGTTCGTGTTTGTCTATCTAGCGAGATATGATCTTGTCAGTTCTTTTATCCTGCTTATTTCCATGATTCTTTGTGTCGTGGTGCCCCTGATTACGGTCCCGATCATGAGCCGCAGTGTCGATGATTACTGGACGCAGTATTCACAGATGACTTCACAGTATATTGATGCTGTTCAGGGAATGACAACACTGAAGACGCTTAACGCAGAAGGTCCTATGGGAAAGGTCCTTTATAAAAACGCGACGGATTTCTGGCACCGATCCATTCGGAATACGGGGATTTCTCTGTCAAATTCCTCGCTCATGATTGTTCTTTCGGTAATAACGTCTTCTTTGACGGTCGTTATTGCTGCGATCCGTTCACAGAATGGTGCAATTCCGGTTGCTGCCGTTTCCGCTTTTCTATTTCTGGCAGTGGAGTGCAGCAAGCCGATGACAGAATTAAATAATGCATGGCATGCATCGTTTCTTGGTATTTCCGTAGCGAGAGAGATGTTTGATATGATTGCGGTAGATCCTCCTGTCAAACAGCCGAAACACCCTGTCAGGGCAAAATTTGAAGAACCGCTTCCAACAGTTGAGTTTCAGAATGTGTCCTTTTCTTATCCGGAGAGAGAAGAAGTGCTGCATCAACTGGATTTCACAATAGATTCCGGCAGCATGACTGCGATCGTCGGACGATCCGGAGCCGGGAAATCGACAATACTGAATCTGATTCTTCGGTTTTATGATGTTACCAGCGGCTGTATTCAGATCAACGGTGTGGAGCTTCAGAAATTCGATCTGGAATCCCTTCGT
>CADCMP010000118.1 GCA_902802565.1 Oscillospiraceae bacterium | reverse complement strand
GTGTTTTCCTGTACCGACCGGATACGGAATCCTCCGGTCTCATCATCCTTGTCGATGGTAACACCGATTCCTTCATACTGGTTGGCAGAATGAAGTTTATAGGATTTATACTCATCTGCGGTCATATAGTAACTCCACCGGTCTCCCAGGCTGTCGATCATTGCGGATGCTGCCGCATTTTTCAGATCGCCGGCCTTATAGTCACCGATATAGTTCTTCGTCACAGCGTTCTGCACTTCAAGATAGCGCTTGGCATCCTTGAATTCCTTTCTGCCGCCAAACTGTCCGTACGTATAAAACAGCGTTGCAGCAGCCGCGATCGCGGCACAGAGGATGCAGAGCAGAATCACTGCCCAGGGTCTCACTCCCCGGCGTCTTCTACGGATAACGGTTTTCTGTTGATCCATTTGAGGTCCGCCTCCCAAAATACGCAATTTGCCGGGCAGTCTCGAAGACTGCCCGGTAGAATGTAATCAAAAAGTCATTCGCACGCGTTTATCATCCGACCGGAAGTACTGCAATGACCAGCATGATGATAAAACAAAGTGCCAGAACGATGCATATGATCTGTCTTGTTTTATTGCTCATAGTCTTAAACCTTCAGATAATTACGAATGGCGTTGACACCGCCTACTCCGCCGATAACGACACCGATGGCAAGAAAGATCAGCAGCACGGGCAATGCCAGCTCACTGAACGGAACTACCTTGACAAAGGTTCCGGCAATGGTCTCCATCACCTTTCCGGTAACGAGCTCATAAAGTCCCCATTCCGCAAAAAACGCGATCAGAGCGCCAAGGATACCAAGTACCAGTCCTTCCACGACAAAGGGAAGACGGATAAAGCCATTGGTCGCACCGACCATTCGCATGATGGCGATCTCATCCTGTCGGCTGTAGGTAGCCAGTTTGATCGTATTGGACATGATGAAAAACGAAACCAGCACCAGAACAGCAACGAGCACCAGAGAAATAACGGTAACGATATTCCTTACCGTAATAAAGCCGTTTGCGTAATCAATGTGCGCATTGACCTTGGCGATCCCGGGAATCGCAGCGAGAGCATCTCGAGTCTCCAGCATTTTGGAAATATCATTGAGATGAACGACATACCGGTTGCGGAATACCGAAGAATCGATTCCTTCCATGAGGACGGAGTCATAGTCCTTCATGAAATTATCCATGGCAGTCTCTTTCGTCACATATTCCACCGATGCGATGTTTTCAATGCCGGAAATGGAGGCTTCCAGTCCCCTGGCCTCTTCATCGGAGAGATTCTCTTCCACAAAAGCGACGACCTCATTCTCCTGTTCAAGATTATGAATCAGAGAACTGATGTTCACGGAGACAACGCCGAGACTTCCGATAATGATCAGACATGCAACGATTACCGCCACTGTGGCAAAGGACATGAATTTGTGTGTAAAGATACCACGGAAACCTTCCCGTATTAAATAACCTGTTTTACTGATCATAGCCGTAATACCCGTCCATTCCGTCACTGATGACGCGTCCATCCTCAATGGAGATAACACGTTTGGAAAACGCATTCACCAGTTCCTTTTCATGTGTAACAACAAGGATCGTCGTGCCCATTTCATTGTTGATCTTTTCAAGGATCAGCATCAGTTCCAATGAGCGGACAGGATCCAGGTTGCCGGTAGGTTCGTCTGCAATGATCATGCGGGGATTGTTCACCAGTGCTCTGGCGATACCGATTCTCTGCTGTTCGCCGCCGGACATTTCCTCCGGAAGACGTTTCTCATTGCCCTCCAGTCCGACAAGTTCCAGCATCTTGGGAACGCGTTCCTGGATGTTTTTCTCCGGAGCACCTACCACACGCATGGCAAAAGCCACATTGTCATATACGTTCATATGCGGAATCAGGCGGAAATCCTGAAATACCACACCGATAGTACGGCGCATCTTGGGAACTTTGTTCTTCTTCAGCTGTCCCATATCGAAGCCGTTGACAATGATGGATCCCTCTGTGGGCTGGATCTCACCGGTGAGAAGCTTCGTAATGGTCGTTTTACCGGAACCGGAAGGTCCAACCAGAAAAACGAATTCCCCTTCATTTATTGTAACGTTAACATGATACAGAGCTTCCGTCTGGCTGCTCTGATACACCATGCTGACATCTTTCATTTCAACCATATAAGGATATCCTCCTAAACGAGTATGATCAGCCTTTCAAGCGATTGGCCCCGGCTGCACTGAGAGAATCCAGATATTTTTTGACCATCATTGCAACCTTGAACACGATTGCGTGATCAAACTCTCTCAGATCAAGACCCGTCAGTTTTTTGATCTTCTCAAGACGATAGACCAGAGTATTTCTGTGTACATACAGTTTTCTGGATGTTTCGGAAACATTCAGATTGTTTTCGAAGAACTTGTTGATGGTCTCCAGAGTATCTTCATCCAGAGACTCAATGGGATTCTTCTTGAAGACTTCCTGCAGGAACATCTCGCAAAGAGTAGTGGGAAGCTGATAGATAATACGTCCCAGGCCAAGATTCTCATAACTGATCACGGTCTTCTCGGTCTCAAATACCCGGCCGACGTCAATGGCGACCTGCGCTTCCTTATAACGGTCCGCAAGTTCTCTCAGGTGCTTGGCAACCGTGCTGACGCCAACGACGCAGTGGACCTGGAGCTGATCACGAAGAGATTTCTCAATGGAGTGGGCCATTGCCAGGATCTCTTCACTGTCATCATTCGCGGAAAGTTCCTTGATTACAACGATATCGGTCTCGCTGACAGAGAGAACGAAATCATGCTGCTTATCCGGGAACATATTCTGAATGACTTCCACGGAAACGATTTCCGGATGATCGTACTGACGTACCAGAAATACGGCGCGGGGAACCTCCGTCACGAAGTGAAGCTCCTTTGCGCGCACATAAACGTCACCGGGAAGAATATTGTCCGAAATGATATTCTTTACGAAAGCAGCCTTGTTATGCTTCTCTTCATAATTCGTTTTTGCCTCATTAAAGGCAACTGCCGCCAGAACGCATCCGCTCTGAGCCAGTTCATCCGTTCCTTCCACGAAAACCGCGTAATCGAACTTATTGCCGTTAATGCCGATCAGTTTATAGGTGCGCACATCGGATACCGTAACCTTTTCCAATTCATGATCCGAGACCTGAAAATCCTTCAGCCGGGAGCCGATCATGGACAGTTCACTGCACGCCACCACGAAACCTTGATTATCGATAACCCCGATACATCTGTTTGTTGCTTCTTTCATCTGTGATATTACACTCTGAAAAATT
>CADCMP010000117.1 GCA_902802565.1 Oscillospiraceae bacterium | reverse complement strand
CATCCATCATGTCGCATACCACAACAACCCGGTGTCCTGCTTCCGACATGTTTCGCACGGGAAGAACAAGGAGCTTTCTTACTGTTTCCATCTCTTCCTCATAAGACTGTAAAAGCCTGCCGGGAGAAAACACCTCATTTGCCACCAGGTTTCCCAGATCCTCCAGCAGCACAGATGCCGGTTCCGGATGTTGTTCTACCCATTGCGGAAAACGGTTCTGCAGCCCGCAGCTCCACTCCAGGGTATGAAATCCCTTCCCCTGACGCTGTTGGCGATGGCGGCGGATCCGTTCCGTCGTTTCCGGGGATCCATCGGAATGCATGGTGGCGATATACCATCGTTCCATGGATTGCTCTTCGGAAGCAAGCTGTTCGGCGAACCGGGATTTCCCGCTGCCGGACCCTCCGAATACAAGGATCAGCATGATGATTCTCCCTTGTGATATCTCTTATACGGCGTCACATGGATCTCCTCAAAGGATCCCATGGATTCATAAACTTCCTGAACTGCCTCCAGCATCGGTATGAGCAGCATTGCCCCGGTCCCTTCTCCCAGCGAAAGGTCTCCCCGGATCGCTGCCGGAAGATCCAGTTCTTCCAGAGTTCGATGTCCCGAAGGTTCCTGGGGATCGTGCGACGCGATAAGGATCCTGCGGCTCCGGGGATCCATCCGCACCGCCACCAGGGCGGCAACCAAAGTGATGGCACCGTCCAGGATCACCGGCATATTCTGCTTCTCCGCCTCCAGAAGGAGACCTGTCATGGCGGCAATTTCCAAGCCGCCGCCCTCCCGGAGCACCGTTTCGGGAGAGATATCTCCCAAGGCACGGATCCGGTCCATTGCCTTTTGAACAGTACGGATCTTCCGATCCAGTCCATCATTGGACAGACCGGCGCCTCGTCCGGTGACTTCCGGCGCATCCAGCTTCATCAGGAGACCGGCCAGCACCGCGGTGGGGGTGGTATTCCCGATCCCCATCTCTCCTATTGACACGATGGAGTATCCCCGCTCTTTCATCTGGCGAAGCACATTTCTTCCCGCCTCCATCGCGCTCCGGCATTCCGTTTCCGACATGGCGGACTCTTTCGCGATATTGCCGCTTCCGTTTCGGACACGCCGGGAGATGACCGCGTCTGTGCACAGTTCCTTTTCCTTATATTCCGGACCGACCATGCCAATATCCACGGTATAGACATCCGTTCCGCTTCTGCTGGCCAGGATATTCACCGTGGATCTTCCAGCAGCACAGTTTTCCGCCACAATTCGGGTTACATCCGACGTTGTCTGAGTAACTCCCTCCGCAGTCACACCGTGATCCGCGCAGAAGACCACCAACGCACCGGGACGGGTGACGGGATCTTTCCGTATTTGGGCAACCGCAACCTGTGTCAGGATCTTCTCCAGTTTTCCAAGGCCATCAATGGGTTTTCCCATGGTGTCCCACCGTGCTCGGACTTCTCTTCTGATGCGATAGCACTGACAGGTGCGGATAAACTCCGCCGCCGCTTCCGGACACCCGTAGAAATAAAAATGAGGAAATCCTCCGTACAGGGTCGCGGTACAGAAGCCGGCATCATATTCATGTCCGGTACTGGTCTTCCGGCAGAGAAGATCCTCCCCGTTGCAGTCGGTGTCCAGGTAGTGAAATTCATGCCCGCGAAGCACCGTGCCCTTTTCTCCGAAGATCCCGCCGGTACGGATCTCCGCTTCCATGTATCCGAAGCGTACCAGATGATCTCTCCGGACTCCGGTTCCGGGAAACACTCCGGTCATGTCATAGTTCTTTCCTTCTGTCTGCAGCGTTTTCTGGAGATACAGGAATCCGCCGCATTCCGCAATGACGGGCAGTCCCTTTCGGATCTTTTCCCGGAGCGTCCTTTTCATATTCTCATTTGCTGCCAGTTCCTTTCCCCAGAGTTCCGGATATCCTCCCGGCAGCAGCACGCCGTCGGTATCCTCCGGAATGCATGGATCATGCAGAGGGGAAAACGGAACAAGTTCCGCTCCCATTCGCTGCAGCAGTTCTTCGTTTTCCTTGTAAAAGAAGGAAAATGCCTCATCCCTGGCGATGGCCAGACGGACGGGGATTTTTTTCTCCGGCATGGGGATCTCCGGTTCTTCCACGGGGTTCCATTCCGTTGCGTTCGCGGCAATATTCAGAAGCGCATCCACATCCGCATACTGTTCCAGAAGATCTGCCATCATTCCAATTTTTGCGGATATCTCCGCATCCTCCTGGGGCTGATACAGCCCGAGATGACGGGAGGAAATGGTCAGTTCCGGACGGTACGGAATTGCTCCCAGTACCGGAACAGGGCAGTTCCGCCGGATCTTCTCCAGTTCTTCCCCCCGGTCCGGATCCATGCAGTTGAGCAGCACGCCGGCAATATGATGATCTTCCCGGAAATCCAGGATCCGACGAATCTGCTGCACCACCGTCTCGTCCTCCTTCTGACGGTTCACCACCAGGATCACCGGAGTATCGGTAAGGGACGCGATCTCATAGGTGCTGGCCCTTCCGTCGGTCCCCCGGATGCCGTCATAATATCCCATGACGCCTTCCAACACAGCGATATCGCCCAGACGGGCGTGGTCCTGAAACAAACTGCACAGCATGTCCGGAGGCGTGAAATAACTGTCGAGATTCCACGACGGCACCTGCTGTACACTTCGATGAAACATGGGATCGATATAATCCGGTCCGCACTTAAACGAGACCGGATGTTTGCCACGGCGGCGCAGCGCCTCCAGCAGCGCGCAGGTCAATGTTGTCTTGCCGCTGCCGGAGGCCGGTGCTGCCAGAAGGATCCTAGCGATCGTCTCGCCCATTCTGCCTTCCTTCCCTTGCTTTGATTTTAATGATCATTACCGGCGTGTCGGGACGGCGCATATGAACGCTCCCCGTTTCCGCCAGATGTGTCACGGAGAATTCCGTGATCTCAAAATCATAGTTGTCCCGGAACTGTTCCTTCAGTTCCACCATCAGTGCCATGCTCTCCAGCGTAATGGTATTGATCACGATGGGGGCAAAGGGATTCTTCGCCAGCACGGCCTCAATGATGGCACCCAGATTTCCTCCGGAGCCGCCGATAAAGACGGCATCGGGATCCGGAAGTTCCTCCAGTGCCTGCGGGGCCTCCCCGCGGATGATCTCCATGGTCGTCCCGCTCAATGGCATAAACCGTGCCGTAGGGGATGTGCTGGCCGATCTCCACAGATACCGATCCGGTGCCGGCACCCACATCATAGACGATGGAGTCCTCTTCCAGTTCCAGACGGGACAGGGACAGCATACGCACGTCCCGTTTCGTCATGGGCACCTTGCCGCGGATGAATTCCTCATCCGGGATCCCGTAGCTCTTCGGTTCTGCTCTGGCTTCGGGGTTTTCAAACAATGCAATGGCAAGACCGGTTACCGGCTGTTCCACAAATTCTCTCGGAGATCCCACACGGATCTCCTCTTCCGGATAGCTCAGGCGGAGTCCCACGGTGATTCGCACGAGGTTCATGCCGTACTCCATCAGCTTCTTGGCCGTCTCCGTCACCGTGTCCCCTTCTCCCAGGAACACCAGCACATACCGGTGGGTCTTGATCAGGGGGATCAGCCGCACATCACGGCCATGAACGCTCTCCACCAGCACATCCTTCTCCGGAATTCCCAGTTTCGTCAGGAACTCTGTAGATGCGGAAATACCGGGGATCATCTTCAGATCAAAGGTCATGTATTCCTGCATCAGACGCCGACGCATGGATTCCGCCCCGGAATAGCGTCCCACATTACCGGAATAGAGAATTGCTATGTTGGTGCACTCCGGATGATCTTCGATAAACTGGATGATCTCCTCGTTCCGGAAACTTGCCAGTGTCGTCTTTTCATCCAGATCCGGCACCACTTTTCTGGCCTGCTCCAGCATGCGTACTGACCCTGCGATCAGCTCCGCCTTTTTCAGGATGATAATGGTCTCCGCGGTGAGTTTCTCCGGTGCTCCGGGTCCCATTCCCACAAGATGGATGATCCGTTTGCTGTTTTTCCGCTCATTCATTTTGAACTCCCCCTAGCGTGTGCTCAAATACTCCATGGCTTCCCCGAGATTCATTCGCCTTCCTCCCGGCGGGAGGATCCGCTTCTTCGGTTTTCCGATTATGATAAGCTCCGCACCGGTTTCTTCCGCTGCGGCAGCCTTTTCGGGAAAGCCGCCGGCAGAACCGGAATTGCGGGTCATCAGATACCGGCAGTCCGTCTGCCGGATAGTGGCAATATTCATTTCCAGGGAAAAGGGTCCCTGCATGAGGATCAGGTTTTCCGGTGAAAAGCCATGCTCCAGACAGTTGCGGACCACGTCCTCTGCAGGCAGCGCCCGCAGCACGCAGCGTGTCTCATAATCCCGGATTTCCGTATAGCTTTCCAGCTCTTTGCTTCCGGTGGTGATAAGCACTTTCCCTTCTGTTGTGTTCAGATAATCTACTGCCTCTTTTATGGTATCAAAAAACCGCCCGTTTTGTCGACTGTCTTCCGTTATTTCCAGCTCCCGTTCCACCCGGATATAGGGCACCGGGCGCCGGCACAGTGCCTTGAGTATGTTTTCCGTCACTGCCTGGGAATAGGGATGCGTGGCATCCGCCACCACTGAGGCATCTGTTTTCTCCATGATCTCCAGCATCGTGTCCGGAGTCTGACGCCCGGAAATGATATGAAGATTTTCGGTTTCCTCCATCATGGAGGCCCCGTAATCCGTTGCCACGCATACCGTCACCGGGACGTCCCGGCCGCTGAGATGCTCTGCCAGAGTACGTCCTTCCACCGTCCCTCCGAATATCAGGATGCTCATAGTTCATAACCTCTCGGGGTCACCATTCTTCCCCGGATGACCCGTGTCCTGCTGTTTCCGATAAATACCGTGGTGAGCATGTCCACCGGCTGCTGCTGCAGTTCCTTCAGTGTGCACACTTTCCACTC
>CADCMP010000116.1 GCA_902802565.1 Oscillospiraceae bacterium | reverse complement strand
ATCGCCAACATCCGTATCGTTCCCCAGTCTCAGGCCTATGTCATGGAACGTCTCGGTAAATTCCACACCATCTGGGAGGCCGGAATCCACATCAAGGTCCCGTTCTTCGACCGCATCGCCAAGAAAGTTTCTCTGAAGGAACAGGTCCTGGACTTCCCTCCCCAGCCGGTCATCACCAAGGATAACGTCACCATGCAGATCGACTCCGTCGTGTTCTGCAAGGTCTTCGATCCGAAACTGTATGTCTACGGCGTCGAATCTCCTCTGGCCGGTCTGCAGAACCTCAGCGCCACCACTCTCCGTAATATCATCGGTGAGATGGAACTGGACCAGACCCTTACCAGCCGTGACGCCATCAACCAGCGTCTGGAAGCCGTGCTGGACGAAGCCACGGATCCCTGGGGCATCAAGGTCACCCGCGTGGAGCTGAAGAACATCCAGCCGCCGCAGGCCATTGAGGAAGTCATGACCAAGCAGATGCGCGCCGAGCGCGAACGCCGTCAGACGGTCCTGGAAGCACAGGCTCACAAGGAAGCCGTCGTCTCCCGTGCCGAAGGCGACAAGCAGGCAAAGATCCTCGCTGCTCAGGCGGAACGCGACGCACAGATCGCTCTGGCAGAAGGCCGTGCCCGCTCCATCGAGCTGGTGTATGAGGCACAGGCCAACGGTATCCGTCACCTGAACGATGCCAACATCAAGGAAAACGTACTGAAGCTCAAGGGCATCGAGGCATTGAAGGATGTTTCCGACGGACGTGCCACCAAGATCTACATGCCCTCGGATATCGCCAATGTGATCTCCTCGCTGGGCATGGTGGGAGAAGCCATGGGGATCGGAGATGCCACCGCAGTGGATACCTCCCCGAAACCGGAAGCTCCCGTCAAGAAGGATGAATGCATCGATGAGGACACCGGTCTCGGCGGAATTGAAGCCTACATGACCACCGAAGACATCAAGAAAGATGTCGAGGAAATGTACCAGCAATAATTCACCATCCTTGTAAAGGAGGAATGTCCTTTGTCCGTACTGCTCTATATCCTGGGAGGTCTTCTGGGTCTGGCCTATGGAACCGCCGTCGCGTATATCAACGGCAGGCTCACTGAAAACTATATCCGGAACAACAAAGATCATGAGAATCCCATGCAGCGGGCAAACGGTTTTTCTGCCGCGCGGCAGTTTCATCGGGGCTCTGGTAGTGCTGTTTCTGTTCTACGGAGTCCTGAAGAAACTGTTTCTGCCGGTACTGATCGGCGCACTCATCGGCATCGGATTCATGTCTTATGTGTTTCTCTTCCGCATCGGGAAGAAATCGCAGGATGAGGAATAACGACCCAAATAAACAAGGGGCAGCTCCTTTTCAGGAGCTGCCCTTATTCTATATTTTTATTCAGGAAGATTTCGAATCGGAAACCCGGGTGTACAGAAAGACACCGCCAATGACGATAAGTCCTCCCAGGATCACCGCAGGCCGCGGGATCTCCCGGAACAGCGCAATGCCGATGAGGCTGGCGAACACCGGTTCCAGCAGCTTGGAATTGGAGATGAAAGCTGCGCTCTCATATTTCAGTCCCCAGCTGAAGATGCTGTGTCCCAGCAGTGTGCAGAACACGGCCATGCCGAAGGCCGCCCAGTAGTCCACCGGCTGATATCCGGTAAGCGGGATGCCGTTGACCAGAAGCAGAATCAGCACCGTCACGGATGCCGCTATATAAACCAGAAGCGTATAGGTCGTGGTGCTGATCCTCTGACGCAGTACCTTACCGATGATGGTATAGATTGCCACCACGACGGCGCCGGCGAGTGCGATCATATCTCCCAGAAGGGCTCCCCCGCCGCTGCCGGAATCCGACAGTGCGATGATGACGCTTCCCAGAAAGGTCGCCAGGATTCCCGCCCAGCCAAGAGGCGGAATCTTTTCTTTGAAAATCACCAGCATGATCATGGCAACGAAGAACACCTCCGTATCCACAAATACTACGGAGGAAGCGATACTGGTATACCGGAGGGATTCAAAATACAGGGAAAAATGAAGTCCCAGACACACGCCGCTGAAGAGCGCAAGGATCCAGTCTTTCCTGCTCATCCCTTTCAGTTCCTCCCGGTTCCGCAGGAGGACATAGGGAAGCAGGAGCACCCCCGCCATGGCCACACGGTAAAACGCCAAGATCATGGCGGGTGCGGATGAGATGCGCACCAGTGGTGCCGACAGCGATACGCCGACGACGCCCAGTATGATGATCAGTTTCTTCACTGCCTGTTCCTCTTCTTTCTTCCTTTCGGTGTAACCGTATCCTCATTTTACATTATCGGAACCGGTTTGTCTTGTAAAAAAGGAAAAACTCCGCAGGATGCGGAGCAGTTCCTGTTCCTCGCAGCTGGATCACAGAAGACGGATTCCTTTGACCATCAGCATCAGTCCCATTGTGATGATGAGCATGGTGCTGCCCTTGAGGATATATTTGTTGTATTTTCGGGTAAGAGCATCGCCAAGACCTCCAAACAGCAGCATGATGACACAGGTCCCCAGCCCGAATACCAGCATCACGGCCCCTCCTTTGAACGGTGAGGCGGCGGATGCTGCCACAAGCCACATGGAGGAGAGTATGCCGCAGGGCATGATCCCGGTCAGAACTCCGATAAGGAACGGCGTTCCGCGGAACCGGCACGGCGAAGGAAGCCCCGGTCTCAGTTTTCTGAGGAATGGGATCCCCCACATCTGAAGCCCGATAAGGATCACCAGGCCCCCTGCGATGATAAAGACCGCGCTTTTCATCCGCAGACTGAAAACGAGAACGCTCCCCACTGCGCCGAAGATGACCCCCATGATGGTGTACCCGATCAGCCGTCCGCCGTTGTAGGCCAGCGCATTGTGCTGAGTCAGCATGATGCCGCCGCACATTCCGACACAGTGCACGCCTCCTAAAAGGCCGGTGAGGAAGATCACGCCCAGGGAAAGATTTCCCTGAGTTTCCGGCATCGGAACGATCCCCGTAAGATAAGTCAGGACAAAATATAGCACCGCGATACCGAGGATCCCCAGTGCATCCGCCAGAAAATTGTTTCTTCCCTTTCCCACGGGATATCCCATTTTCTGAAGGAGCGCTTCGATCTCTTTTTCCGAAATGACTTCCTCATCATAGTTCAGGGACAGTTCACTTCTGACATAGCTCGCCTTCACGTTGCTGATCCCTTTTTCCCGTGACAGTCTCCGGGTAATGATTGATGTGCAGTTCGGGCAGATGATCCCGTCCAGCTTTTTGCGGAATTCCGGTGCGCTCATCGTTGTTCTTCTCCCGTTTTGTTCTTTCCGCGAAACAGATATCCGATCCTGGATGCGATCTGTTCGGATACCGTCGGTCTGCGCGGGATGGGTTCGTATTCCATTTCATTCAGCAATTGGAGGATCTTCTCCTCCGAAATGATCTCGGGATCGAATGTCACGGTCACCAGAGATTGAAAATAGGCTACATCCGCATCGATGACACCGCGTGTCTGCAGCAGTCCGAAAATGATGATTTCCGGGCACTGTATGTCCCGCTACCGCCACCGAGATGCTGACAAGATTATAGCCAAGAGCCCAATGAAGATTCTGCCGCACCGTGCCCATGGTCTTCCGGGAAACAGAGAAAGCATCCCTCAGTTTTGACAGCTTTCCGGCGGGCAGAAGCAAGGACGCGGATTCGATCGCGACGTCCGATCCCGTACCCATGGCAACGGAGATATCCGCCGTAGCGAGTGCCGGTGTGTCGTTGATCCCATCGCCGACCATGCACACGGTCTTTCCCTGTGACTTCAGTTCACGGATCATCTGAGCCTTGTCCTCCGGAAGCACGCCGGAGAGCACATTCTCAACACCGGTCTCTGCTGCGATTTCTCTGGCAGTCTCCTCGCTGTCACCGGTCATGATCCAGACTTCTTTTCCCTCGGCCTTCAGTGCACGTACCGTCTCAGCCGCGTCTTCCCGAAGCACATCTGCCACGCCGAGGACACCCAGGAGCTTCCCGTTCTTCACGACGCAGAGCTCGGTTTTCGCTTCTTTGCGGAGATCCGGAAGCTGTTCCAGTTCCGCCAGGGACACTCCCCGCTCTTTCAGAAGGTTCCGGTTTCCGCACAGCACTTCCTCTCCCTCGATCATACCGGTGACACCGCGTCCCGGAAGGTACATGAAATCGGATACTTCAGCTGTCTCAAATTCAGATCGATGTTCTCCTGCATATGCAGTTATCGCTTTTGAGATCGGATGATCGGAATGGGTCTCGATGGCAGCGCTGACAGAAAGCAGTTCTTCTTCCGTCACGCCGGACAGCGGGCAGATATCCGTCAGTGTCGGCTTACCCACTGTGAGAGTTCCGGTCTTGTCAAAAATGATCGTATCCGCTTTCCAGGCACTCTCCAGTGCACCGCCGTTTTTGTACAGCACGCCCCGTTCCGCACCTGCGCCGGAGCCGACCATGATTGCGGTTGGAGTCGCAAGACCCAACGCGCAGGGACAGGCAACGGTCAGAACATCGCAGCAATTGAGGACCGCCGTTTCCAGATCTCCCCTCTGCAATATGAGATACCACAGGGCAAACGTACCGGCTGCCGCAGCCACGACGCCGGGAACAAACCACTGTGCCACCGCGTCGGCAAAGCGCTGTATCGGTGCCTTTTCGGTCTGAGCTTTACGCACCATGGCAACGATCTGCGAGAGGACGGAATCCTTTCCGATGGTGGTGGCCCGATAGGTGACGGAACCGGAGCGGTTCAGGCTGCCTCCTACCAGCTCATCTCCCTCGCTTTTGTCCACCGGCATGCTTTCCCCGGTGAGCATGGATTCATCCACAGCACATCCTCCGGAGAGGATCACACCGTCTGCAGGGACGCGTTCGCCGGGTCGGAGCAGGATCTCATCGCCGGTGCGGATCTGATCCGCGGACAGTTCCTTCCACTCTCCCTCTCTCCGCACCATGGCGGAGACAGGCTGAAGCCGCAGCAGTTTCCGGATGGCAGAACCGGCCTCCCCGGCGGCGACCTGCTCCATGTACTTGCCGAAGAGGATCAGACTCAGCAGCACGCCCTGCGACGTGAAATAGAGTGTGAAATTGCTCTTTCTTGTGAGCGCGACAAAGGAGCTGTAGAAATAGATGATCGAACTGGAGAGGGAAACCAGAAGATCCATTCCAAAGGTTCGGTTTCTGAGATTTCGCAGCGCACCGCTGTGAAAATACCGGGCGGGGCCGAACTGCAGTGCGGTACCCAGTACGAACTGTACTTTGGGATGCAGTTCCAGCATCAGCGGAGCGGTGAGCCCTGCCGCTGTAACGAGGATCCGGAAAAGCCGCATCCTTGTGTCCAGCTGGTGGTACTCCTCCCCGGCACGGAGATCCGTTATCTCTGCGGACGCACCGGCAGATCGAACCGCATTCAGCAGCATCTGACTGTCAAGACCCACAGGCCGGAACGTCACCATGAGATTCCCGTCCGGAGCATCCTCCACACCGCATACGCCGTACACACGGCCCAAAGCGGCCTTTACGGCACCCCTGTCCGCTTCTGGCGCCAGCAGGAGATCCGCCTCCTCCACAGGGACGCGGTAGCCGGCTTTTTTTACATACAGGACCACATCCTCCAGCATGAGAGCGCTGTCATCATACGTCAGTTCCATGGTGCCGGCAGTATAGTTTACGGCCGCGTTCTGTACGCCCTTCTGACGGCGGATCGAACGCTCCAGTGTGGCGGCACAGGCGGCACAGTCCATACCGAGAATGGTCAGATTGATTGTTTTCATGATGGGTTCCCTCACAAAAAGCGGCGACAGGACCATTGTTCTCTGCCGCCGCGGTTCTCTTTACTTTTCGAGTTGTTCCTTGTACTCCTTGCGCATCTTCAGAAGCTTGTAGGTCATGGGGACACACAGTGCGACCAGATCCAGCAGCAGTACCCAGTCATACCAGGTGATGCCCTGAATGAACTGGCCCTCATGCCAAACGCCCTTGTTGATCTTGAAATAGTTGTTGTTCCACACGCCCCAGACATCGGTGGTGGGCTTCCAGAAGTGTACTTTCTCAAACGCGATAGTGGTGAGCAGTCCGCCGGCAGTTACCGCACCAAAGGAGGAAGCTCTCCTGTTGCGGATCAGGAACTCAGAGACCACCGGCATCACATAGACTGCAAGGTTGATGATCCAAAGCTGCAGCGGAATATGATAGTTCCAGCGGTGAGCCTGCATGATGTGATCCGCATCGTGCAGAAGCGTCACGGCCAGCAGTGCCAGATTCCACTTTTCTACCTTGGCCGCAGTCTCGTCATCCAGTCTGCTGTCCAGAAACTTAGCTCGGTTTTTTTCTTGTTTCAGAGTCATGTTCGATTCCTCCTTTTTATTTACCACTTGGTAAATAAAAAATATCATGCATCCTCTTCTCTGTCAACAGTTTTATTGACCACTTGGTAAGGTTGTGCTATTGTTAAACCATGCCTATTATTGTTGATAAAGAAAAAGTGCGCATGGAGATCCTGATGGCTTTCCAGCGCTGTATAGAGAAAAAGCCCATCGATACCATCTCCCTCCGGGATATCGCGGCAGAGGCAGGCATGTCGCATCCGAAACTTCTCAACTATTTCGAGAATAAGGATGAACTGATCCTGACCTATGTCAAATACACGAAGGATTACATGACCCAGCACTGCATGACCTGGTTCATCACTCACAACCGGAAGGACTATGACTCCAATTTGGCGTACCTGAACGACTTCATGAATTACGTTGCGGATGCGCCGGAAGGCGAACTGCGCCCCAGCGCCGGAAGGCGAACTGCGCCCCAACGCCACGACTCAGACCTACGTACTGGGCCATTACAGCGAGGAGATCGGGAAAATGGTGACGGATGAGTTTCGGGAATGGCGGGAGATCATGGAACAATGCCTCATTTCCGTATACGGCGAGGAAGTGGGAAAAAAGGAAGCGGAAGCCATGATGATCCTCATTTCCGGCACGTTTCTGTGCAATTACAACCGTGCCCTCACCGGACAGATCAACGACAACATCATCGGATATCTGGCGAACCTGGCAAAATCCTGAAATCACAAAGTATACCCCGGCATGTCAAAAGCATGCCGGGGTTCTTGTCTGTTTTGCAGAAAATGACCTTTCGCCCGGAAAAAACTCATTTTGAATGCGTTTTTTCTCTCACAATGTGATATATAATGGAATCAGAGAAAATACCATACAAAGGAGGAGGTTTTTTCATGATTCTTACACCCGAGCAGCAGGCGCTGCTGAACGGTGAAAAAGGCGAAACCATGGCCAAAGTCGTCAAGACCCTCGTCATGTACGGCGATGCCTTTGACGCAGAGCGCATGGTTCCGGTCACCAGCGAATACGGCCATACCGTCATCAGCTTCGGTCTGAAAACCCTCGGACCGGTGTATGACCTCTATCAGAAACTGTTGGACGAAGGACTGCTGAGCAAGCAGAAATTCACGGCGGATCCCCGGCCGCTGGACAAAAATGTTCCCAGCAGTTTTCTGGAAGACATCGTATTCAACAAACTCATGTACAGCCGTCAGGCTTCCTATGAGAAACAGCTGGAGGAAATGGGACTGCTGGATGAAGACAGCTATACCTGCACCAGCTATCTGCCTCAGGTGGGTAATGTCCCCAAACAGGGAGACATCCTTTCCTGGGCGGAGAGTTCCGCTGTCATCTATGCAAACTCCGTCCTCGGTGCCCGCTGCAACCGCAATTCCGGCATCCTGGAACTGATGGGTTCCGTTGCCGGATTCGTTCCGGAGTTCGGTCTGCTTACCGACGAGGGTCGCAAGGCACACTGGATCGTGGAAGTACGCTGCGAACACAAACCGGAAGCGCAGCTCCTCGGCTCCGCCATCGGTCTGAAGGTGATGGAGGACGTTCCCTATGTCAAGGGACTGGACAAATGGCTGGGAACGGAGCTCACGGATGAGGCGACCACCTATCTTAAGGACTTCGGTGCCGCCTGTGCCTCCAACGGCGCGGTCGGTCTCTATCACATTGAAAACCTGACGCCGGAGGCCAAGCAGCAGGGCGAAAGTCTGATCCGCGAGGACGCGAAAGTCTATGTGATCGATGACGCGGAACTGCAGCGGGTCAAGGAGAGCTATCCGGTCATCTGGAAGGATCCGGACGCGAAGCCGGCCCTGTGTTTCGTCGGATGTCCCCACATGACGCTCAAACAGCTGGAGGACTGGACGGACAATGTGACGAGACAGCTGGAGGAAAACGGCCGGACGAAAGTCACCGTGCCTACGGTCTTCACCGCTTCCACCCCGGTCATCAAGGAATTTAACAAGACCGAGCGGGCCGGAAAGCTGGCGGATGCGGGCGTCGTGGTCAGTTATATCTGTCCGCTGATGTACATGAACAATCCGCTGTGCAAGAAGAAACCGGTCATCACCTCTTCGAACAAGCTGCGCACCTATACCAGCTCGCGCTACTATACGGAGGCGGAGATCCTGGACATCATCACCGGAAAGGAGGGTTCTCGATGAAAACATTTCAGGGCCGCGTGATCGTTCCGGGCACCTGCACCGCGGAAGCACTGGTGTCTCACGGCGGTTTCAACACACTGGCGTCCTATCAGATGGCGCTGCAGTTCGGCGACAAGAAAGTCAAATGCGGCGACCAGAGCAACCCGGACATCTATAAGAAATCCATGCTGGCGAAGGCGCTGTGCCTGCCCATGACCATCGGATCCACCACCGGAGGCATGGTCCTGTTCGGAGCCTGCCAGATGGGAAAACAGCCGGCATGTCTGCTCTTTTCCGAGACCATCGACTCCCTTGCCGCTGCAGGGGCGATCCTGGGCGATGTCTGGACGGACGTCTCCATGCCCGTCGTGGACCGTCTTGGACAGGAGTTTCTGGATTACGTCCAGACCGGCATGACCATTACCGTCAAGGAAGACGGCGTGGTTGAAGTATCCGGCGAATAACGCAAAACAAAAAAAGAACTCCGGCGTGTTAAACACGTCGGAGTTTTCTTTGGATTTGGAGGCGACACCCGGATTTGAACCGGGGAATCGCGGATTTGCAGTCCGCTGCCTTACCACTTGGCTATGTCGCCATTGGAGCGGGCAACGAGGCTCGAACTCGCTACCTCCACCTTGGCAAGGTGGCGCTCTACCAGATGAGCTATGCCCGCATCTTCTGTTTTAAATACGGAAGAAACCGAAGTTTCTTCCGTATTTGGTGCCTTGGGTCGGAATCGAACCAACGACACGCGGATTTTCAGTCCGCTGCTCTACCAACTGAGCTACCAAGGCAAATCGTGGTGGGAACGACTGGACTCGAACCAGTGACCCCCTGCTTGTAAGGCAGGTGCTCTAACCAGCTGAGCTACGCTCCCATACGCGCTCTTTTTCAGCGGCTTGATTATTATACAAGATACGAATATCAATGTCAATAATTTAATGTCCCATTTTGAAAGGATTTTTCCAGCAAAAAAACGGGAACTACGGAAGGAGTTCCTCCAGCTCCGAAACCGTGAAAACATAGTTTTCATCACAGAACTGGCATCCCACGGAGATCTCTTTTCCCTCCCGGATCATGTTTTCCAGTTCCTCTTTCCCGATACTGCGCAGGGCATTGGAAACGCTCTCCCGGGAACAGCTGCAGCGGTACTCGATAGCCTCTTCTCCAAGGATCTCCGCGTTCAGATCCTTCAGCACCTGCCTGAACAGCTCCTCTGCCCCGTCCTCATCCAGGATGGTGGTGAGCTGATCCATGAAAAAGATGTTGTCTTCCAGTTTTGAAATGGTCTCCTCCGGCGCAAAGGGCATCAGCTGCACGAGAAACCCGCCGGCCGCCCGGATGGAACCGTCGGGATCGACCAGCACGCCCAGCCCGCAGGCGGAGGGCACCTGATCGCTGTTGACGAGGAAACTGGTGAGATCTTCCGCGATCTCCCCGCTGACCAGTTCCGTGGATCCCACATAGGGCTCCTTCAGTCCCAGGTCCCGGCTCACCGTCAGAAGACCGTCCGTACCCACAAGGCCTCCCACATCCAGCTTTCCGTCTTCCCGGGAAGGAAGATCCGCCTGAGGATTATTCATGAATCCCCGTACATTTCCCTCGGAGTCGGAGACCGCAATGATGGTACCCGCCGGTCCTCCGCCGTTGATGCGCAGCGTCACCGAACCGTCATCCTCTTTGAGCATGTTTCCCAGCAGCGACGCGGCACACAGTGCCCGTCCCAGTGCGGCAGAGGCGGTGACGGAAGGATGATGGATATCCACGGCGCGCTGGACGGTGTCCTTCGCGTCGATGACGGACATCTTGATAAAGTTGTCGGCTGCGATTGCACGAATGATTCGATCCATAAAACTTATTCCTCTCTGATGCTGATGACGAACCGGCGTCCCTGATCGCCCTGGGGCGCCTGATCGGTGAATACCGGTTCCGAGAAACCGGCCTTCCGCAGCTCCTGTTTCAGGAACTCCGGATCATGGGCATATTCGATGTGCTCTTCCTGCTCCCGTTTCCACAGATCCCCTTCCGGAGAGAACAGGTCCATGTCATAATACATGATCCTCTCCTCGGGATCAAACTCCGAACGCCAGAGACAGAAGACCTCCTCGGTCTCATCCACCCATATCCCGCCGTCCAGAGCGGCAAAGGATTCCGGGGAACGGATATCGAAGATGAGCATCCCGCCGGGGCGGATAAAGAGATGCAGACGGTGAAACACCTCCGGCAGTTCCTCCGGGGAAAGATAGTTCATCCCGTCCAGGGAACACACCGCGGCATCCACGGTGCCGTACAGATCCAGTTCCGCCGCCTCCTGGCAGAGGAACAGCGGCGGCATCGGAAGATCCGCGCACTTCTCCCGGGCCTGCATCAGCATCTCTTCCGAAGCATCGGCAGCGATCATCTCATATCCCCGCAGAGCCAGGATCCTGGTGAGGGTCCCGGTGCCGCAGCAGAGATCAAGCAGCATCCGGAATTCTCCAGGATGCTGCTGAAATACCGATTCATAATAATCTGCGAATGCTTCGTACGGAATATCCGTCGTCAGACTGTCATAAAATCCCGACAGCGACTGATAGGCATCCATCATTTGTCTGCTTCTTCCTCACCGTTGAGACGGGGGAACACCACGTCATAGCCGCCCTTGCCGTACTGCAGAGAACGGTTGACACGGCTGATGGTGGCGCTGGAGGCGCCGGTCTCCGTGAGGATGTCGTTATAGATCATTCCCTTGCTGAGGCATTCCGCCACATGAAAACGCTGTTCCATGGCCTGAAGCTCCGTGACGGTACACAGGTCATCAAAGAACATTTCACATTCTTCCAGCGTCTTCAGGGAAATGATCGCCTGATACATACGTTCATATTTCTTGTTACGATTGATCTTGTTCACTTTTCTCTCCTTAAATGTCACAAATGCGACGACTTCTCTTAAAACACATTTTAACATTCTAAAGTGTGAAAGTAAAGAAGATTAATTCAAATTGAGTTAAAACGCCATATACCGGCGTCTCTCCCCCGGTTTCCGGGGCGGAAAGAAAGAAAATCTTGAGAAGAAGAGCCCTTCCGTTTATAATAGGAACATACTCGGAGGTGATAACACATGTTATTCTTAAGCGGTGCATCCCTTTGGCTTCTCTGGGCCGTCGTGATCGTGATCTTTCTGGTGATCGAGTCCATGACCGTGGGCCTGCAGGCCATCTGGTACGCGGTAGGTGCTCTGGCGGCACTCATCGCCGCGCTGTTCCATCTGGCTCCCTGGATCCAGCTGATCCTGTTTCTCTGCGGTGCCGTGGTACAGCTTCTCGTGACACCTCCCATTCCCAGCCATTTCATGCCGACTCCGGACTACACCTTCCGGGCCAGCCCGCTGGCAGGCATGACCGGAAAGGCGGAATCCGACATCGGACCGGAACAGTCCGGCTCCCTGAACATCGCCGGCAAGATCTTCCCTGCCGTGACCGAGGAAGGCGCGGATGTCATCCCGTCGGGCTCGGATGCCGTGGTCATCGGATTCGGTCACGACTGTCTGGTGGTGGCAAAACCGGACGCGGACAATTGACATCCTCCCATGTCTGAAGACACGGGATTCCATTGTGATGCGATGCATCACGAGGGGCATCACCGCAGTGGAAGAAGATCTTCCCTTTGGTTAT
>CADCMP010000115.1 GCA_902802565.1 Oscillospiraceae bacterium | reverse complement strand
GAGGCATCCTCGTCCGACAGGGCAAGAGCCCGATAATAAGCGATCTGTGCCAGAACGTTATAGGCGTATTTGAAATTGTCGCTGGCAATATCCACATCACGTTTCCCGTGGAAATCTTCTCCGCGGGCAGCCATGGTGGTACGGATGACGGAAGCGAAGGATTCTGCGGTGAAAAACGGCATTCCGGTCTCGTTTCTGAAATGGAACGATGTGGAATTGATACCTTCCAGCGTGGAGAGGTTTTCCGTTGCGTAGCTTTCAGCGCCTTCCACACGCTGGTTGTTGATTAACAGGATCTCGGGAGAAAAAGCGATGGGCACGCTGATAAGGCCGCTGTCATTCATTCCGGAGGATAGAAAATCCTGGTCGAAATGCGCCAGCTGCCATTCCTGAAAACATTCATTTGTGGAATGAGGGATTCCGATGAAATCGAGATAAGCGGCTGTTTCGCCGCTGCATAAGACGACTGAGGGAGGCCTGGAAGCGTCCATCAGTTCATGAACGAGAGACTGATCGTCCGGGAAGGATCGGGAAGTGATCGTGACCGACTGTTCTTTTCCGTTGGTCTCGTTATACTCCGCGGCCAGATCCTCGAAATGGTCCCAGAGATCGCTCTGATCATCCACATACCACACCGACACATCACTGTTGTAACGCTGATGTGCGGAATTGGACTCGGTAAGATCCATATTTCCGCATGCAGAGATCAGTGACAGTATCATGGTGATAAACAGGATGGTACTTGCTTTTTTCATGATGTCTCTCCAAAAAACAGGGATGAATCATGCACTGATTCACCACTTGGATTTGAAAATAGCCATAATTCCAGCTTGTATTCACCATTTATAACATGTTTTGAATAGATTTGCAAATTTGTGTTATCGAACCAACAGATGCCAGCCTGGGAAGAAAGATGCTACAGGGGCAGACCTGTGTGAGAAAAAAAGAATCAGGCAGGGGCGAAAACGCCTCCCGCCTGATTCTGAATCGACGGATTTCCGTGTTCCCAGTACGGGGGCACAGAGATCGGCCGGTATATCATTCTGCCGGATTCAGCAGTTCCTGCTTTTCCCCGTTTCTGCTCCAGCGGTTCATCTTTCGGAACATCAGGATCAATCCCACAATGGTGATAATAATGACGACAAAGGTGCAGATTAGCAACGGGACCAGATAGTTGCCGTAGGGGAGACTCTGAAGAGTTTCCATACTTGCATGCGCATATTGCTTGGGATCTCCGAGGATGGATATCATTGCAATCAAGAACATGTCAAATACGGTGTGCATCAGGATGGGAACAGCCAGCGACAGCACGTCGTATTTTACCTGTTTCGTAACACGGGCTTTTCCGTAATAATAACCCATGACAAACTGGAACAGGATATGAGCCGGCAGGAGAGCACGGAGTATGCTGTCACCGCCGCCGGTAACCGCAAATTCAAGGTCCTCCACAAGAGAAAACCCGATGGCGATCATTACACAGACAATGATTGCATCTCTCCAGCAGAGAACTTCACGGTTTCTGAAGATCGCCAGACGGAAGAAAATGTATTTCAATACCTCTTCCATGAGGGCAGCGGTCAGAAAAGCGGTCAGAAAACCGGAGAGGAGCGGATTCATGCCGAAAAACGTATCCTTTTTCAGGGGAAGGAGGAACCCTACAACCAGGACCAGCATTCCACACAGCAGGGATTTTACAACTGTTTTTTTGGAAAACCGTTCGCCGGGCTTTTTCTTCAAGATCCAGATCAGAACGAGAATATTCACTGCAAATTGAGCTATTGCTGCTACGAACATTATATTGCCTCCTATTATTGGATTGTCATGAAAGGCATACCGAAATTGCTGAAAAGACGGACGCCTGTGCCTGGATGATCGAGAATAAAAATGAAAAGTGCAGTCTCTGATCTACCGGAGACTGCACTGGATCAACGTATTAAGAATGATTCAATTAAGAGAGGATGCTCTCCTGCAAGTCCGTTCCGTGTGCTGTCTCCCGTTGATTCAAAGAACGTCCTCATAAGGCTCATAAAACTTGTCGGTCTGTTTTCCGTCGGCATCATAGACCTTGGATTCAAACAGAGTGGTATCGGCCTTGCATCTGCGTTTGATGGTCATGGTCTTTCCCTGAATGTTGAATACCGTGATGCGGCCGCCGAAGAAATCGGGATCGTCTTTCGTGTAGACAGACGACTTGTTCAGCTGACAGAATTTGGCACGGCCTTCTTCCGTATCCAGGATATCGCCTTCACCGTTGTACCACAGTTCTTCCGGACCTTTGTCCAGTTCCGCTTCCTGCTGTTCGATGAGTTCCCGTAACCGTTTGTATTTATCTTCATCTGCCATGGTGATGTTCCCCCTTGGTCTGCGATACGAAGACGGTAACCTTCCGTTTCGTTCGTTGTTTTTTATGAGATTTTAGCATAAAGAGAAGGGAACCACAAGACCAAGCCGCAGAGGAACGGCAAATGGAAACATTAATAGTTTGTTTCTTTTATTTTACAGGCTTCTATGTTAAAATCATTTTTGCCCGTTAGCGGGGAGAACGATAAGAAAGGCAGGTGAGCTCATGCCCAAACAGCAGGGGATCAAGGAGATCGCACAGAACCGCAAGGCGTTCCATGACTATTTCGTGCTGGAGAAATACGAAGCGGGGATCGAGCTTGCCGGGACGGAAGTCAAGTCCGTCCGTGCCGGACAGGTTAACATGAAGGACTCTTATTGTTCCATTAAGAACGGGGAACTGTTTCTGCGCGGCATGCATATCAGTCCCTATGAAAAAGGTAATATATTTAACCGCGATCCAGTGCGTGTGCGCAGACTTCTGATGCACAAGCGGGAGATCAATCGGCTCAATTCCCAGGTCATGCAGCAGGGCGTCGCGCTGATCCCGCTGTCTCTTTACTTCAAGGACAGCAAAGTGAAGGTGGAGATCGGCGTCTGCAAGGGCAAGAAGCTTTATGACAAGAGGGAAGCCAGCGCGAAGAAGGACGCACAGCGCGACATGGATCGTGTAATGAAAGAAAGGAATCAATGAATATGAGCAATCCGATCGTAACCATCGAAATGGAGAACGGCGATATCATCAAGGCGGAACTGTATCCGGAAGTCGCTCCCAATACGGTCAACAACTTCATCTCTCTGATCAACAAAAAGTTTTATGACGGCGTGATCTTCCATCGCGTCATCCCCGGATTCATGATCCAAGGCGGCGATCCCAAAGGCACCGGCATGGGCGGCCCGGGATACCAGATCCCCGGTGAATTCGGCGCCAACGGATACAAGAACGAACTGAAGCATACCAGAGGCGTTCTCTCCATGGCACGGACCATGATCCCCGATTCTGCGGGAAGCCAGTTCTTCATCATGCATGAAGATGCTCCGCATCTTGATGACCAGTATGCTGCATTCGGCAAGGTCATCGAGGGA
>CADCMP010000114.1 GCA_902802565.1 Oscillospiraceae bacterium | reverse complement strand
CTAGAGAACAGCAAAGAAATGATTCTTTCATTTCTAAATCAAAAAAACCACCGCTTCATTTCATCATGATATGTACCCAGAATCCTGGACACATAGAATAATTATGAATTAGGCACAAGAGCTGGATGCTTTCCTGTATTTAACGGGAGGCATCCAGTTTGTTTTTGCCTGAATCCGTTCATTGTTATAGTAGCGTATATATTCGTCCATAGCTTTGGAAAACAGTTCAAAGGAAGTATATTCCTTCTCATGACCATAGAACATCTCATTCTTCAATCTTCCAAAGAATGTTTCCATGATGCAGTTGTCATAGCAGTTTCCTTTGCGCGACATAGACTGGATGATATGATGTTTTTCAAGCCTCTCTCTAAAGCATTGATGCTGGTACTGCCATCCCTGATCTGAGTGAAAGATCAGACCGTCCACATGAGGGAATTTTTTGAATGCATCATCGAGCATCCTCTTAATCTGCTCAAGGTTCGGCGAAAGAGATAGATCGTACGAGATGATCTCATTGGTGTTCATATCCAAGATTGGCGACAGATAGCATTTGCCCCATGGAAGATTGAACTGAGAAACATCGGTCGTCCATTTTTGAAGTGGACCTGTAGTACTGAAGTCTCGATCGATGATGTTTTCTGCAATCTTACCTTTTTCACCTTGGTAAGAATGATACTTCTCCTTAGGCCGTTTCCCCTTAAGTTCCATGGTGTGCATAAGGCGCTGAACCCGCTTGTGATTGACCTTATAACCACGGTTTAAAAGCTCACGGTGGACTCTTCTGACGCCATACCTTCCTTTGTTTTTCTCGAAGATCTCCCGAATCTCAACCATAAGATCCTGATTGCGGATAGCTACCACATCAGTTTTAGAAATCTCAAAGTAATAGGTGGACTTGGCCATTCTCATTGCTTTTAGAAGGTATTTCAGTTGGAATCCTTTTTTCCGGAGTTCTTTGATGATCGCTGCTTTTTCGCCTTGAGTCGCGCAGCTTCCTCTTCTTCTCTCAAGGCGATTTCTTTTTTTATTACTTCATTCTCCGCTTTTATATATTCATTTTCAGCTCGTAACCGGATCAGTTCTTCTCTTTCCGATTCTGTTAGAGGTTTGGGATCAACAACATTCTCTTTTTTCATATTAGGCTCCTTCGGTGGTTTGCCTTTTTTCTTGTTCACAAGACCATTGTAGCCTAGAATTTTATATTTGCGAACCCACTGATATAGCACTCCGGGATTTATTCCCGCATTAGTTGCTACAGACAAGACCGACGCTCCTGCTAATACTTCTGATACTAGTTCGAGTTTTTCTTCCGGAGTCCATCTTCTGTTGTTCCCAGTATGCTGTAAAACTTCCGACCCGTTAGCTACTTCGGCCCGTGCCCATTTTCTTACCATCGAATGAAAGCCATCTTTTGTTATGCCTAATGGTGTTTCAGGCCATTTACCTTTTCGGTACATTTCAACACACTTTTTCTTATACTCATACGTATAGCGCATAAAAATACCCTCCTTACTGGTTGTTGTCCAGTAAAGAGGGTACACATCACTGTGATCAGGATTCCGGTGGTTCTTTTTTTCGGGCCTTTTCCCGGATCTCCGGGAAGCGGTCGTTGACAAGAGCGTAGTTTTCTTTTTTGTGGGGGAAGATGCAGTCGGTACAGTCCTTGATTCCGTTTTCGGTATAGCGGAAATCTCCTCCGCAGGTCTCTCCCAGACAGTAGAGAGGACAGTAACAGAACAGGCAGTTAAACTCCTCCGGATCCAGGCCGGTGTGACAGGGGAAGTATTCACAGTCCCTGTTCTGAAAAAATGCATAGTGCCGGGTCTTGTCTTCTGCCATGGCTTCTCCTCCTCTCTGATCACATGCGTCCATTATAACCGATGCCGTTCAGGATGGATATCTTTTTTTGGGGGCAATTGTCATTTGTGCGGTAATACGCTAGAATGACCCTACCAGCAATCATACAAGGAGGCGGCGGAAATGACCGATGAGCAAACCAGACCGGCAATTCCTCAGGTGGAATCCAAACTGCGGCATAATATTCTGAAAATGCCGGAGGAGATACGCACGGCTTCCGGAATCAACATCTTCGGACGCCGGATCAAAAGTCTCGTGTTCACCACGGATATCGCTGTTATCCGGAACTGTGACGCGGATGCGGTATTTGCCGTATATCCCTTCACGCCCCAGCAGGCCATCAGCGATGCCATCATCAAAGCGGCCTATGTACCGGTTTTCTGCGGTGTGGGAGGTGGGACGACCAAGGGACTTCGCACCGTCTCTCTGGCAAAGGATGTGGAGATGCAGGGTGCCATGGGCGTCGTACTGAACGCACCCATCTCCAATGCAAATCTTCTGGCTGTATCTGCGGCGGTGGATATTCCCACGGTGATCACCGTGGTCAGTGAGGAAACAGATATCTCACGGCGACTTCTGTCCGGTGCGGATATCCTGAACGTGGCCGGCGGACCCAAGACACCGGATATCGTCCGGAAGATCCGGGAGAAGCACCCGGAAGTTCCCATTATCGCCACCGGCGGCAATGAACCGGATCTCATTCTGAAGACCATCGAGGCCGGAGCCAACGCCATCACCTATACACCGCCCACACCGGCGGTCCTGTTTAAAGCCATGATGGAACGGTACCGGGAGTGATCAAAAGAAAAAATGGCTCAGTGTTCGATGATTCATCGTTCACTGAGCCATTCTTTTTTCCTGAAGACGCTGCCGAAGCCGCGAGTTTCGCTGATCCACTGTCAGATTGTGGATGCAGTAAGCCAGTGCTTTCTTCTGACCCACCAGGATCATGATCCTCTTTGCCCGGGTGATTCCGGTATAGATGAGATTGCGCTGAAGCATGACGAAATGGGACATCATGATGGGCATGATGACGATGGGATACTCCGAACCCTGGGACTTGTGTACCGTGGTGGCGTAGGCGAGGACCAGTTCGTTGAGTTCGGATACCTCATAGCTCACAACGCGGCCGTCAAACTCCGCGTAGAGCAGACGTTCGTCCAGATCCACTTTTGTTACGGTGCCGATGTCACCGTTATAAACGTCCTTGTCGTAATTGTTGCGAATCTGCATCACCTTATCCCGTTCTCCGAAGGCGATCCCGCCCCGGTGCAGAACCTGTTCCTGCGGGTTCAGCAGATGCTGAAGCCTTGTGTTCAGCGCGGCAGCGCCGATGACGCCCCGCTGCATGGGGGTAAGGATCTGGATGTCAAAAGGGGAGACTCCGTACGCGCGTGGCAGGCGGTTCTCAATGAGATTGACGATCTCTTCCGCTGCCGCTTCCGGGTCCTCCTGTTCCAGAAAGAAGAAGTCCGACTCCCTGCCGTTGGAGATGTTGGGGAAATTTCCCTCGTTGATGCGGTGGGCATTCATGACGATGCGGCTTTTCTGTGCCTGCCGGAAGATCCGGGTCAGGCGAACC
>CADCMP010000113.1 GCA_902802565.1 Oscillospiraceae bacterium | reverse complement strand
TCCTTGAAGTCGGGGACTTCTGCCAGCGTGACTTCCCGCTCAATGACTTTCAAGCCGAGATAGTGCTCTGCCACGTACACAAGGGAACGGCGGGTAATGGACGGAAGGATGCTTCCGGACTTCGGAACCACCAGATTGCCGTCTCCATCCACGAAGAGCATGTTGGCGCCGCCGGTCTCCTCGATCTTGGTGCGGGTGGGAGGATCCAGATAAACGTTCTCCGCGAATCCTTCCTCGTGGGCAAGTTCCACGGCGTACAGGCTCATGGCATAGTTCAGGCCTGCCTTGATATTGCCGGTTCCGTGGGGAGCGGCACGGTCAAAATCACTGATCTTCAGTTTCACCGGCTTGGCGCCGCCTTTGAAATACGGGCCAACGGGAGTTGTGAAGATACGGAACTCATATTCATCTGCCGGTTTGACACCGATGACGGGACCGTTTGCGTACATGACGGGGCGGACATACAGTGTCGCACCGCTTCCGTAAGGAGGTACCCATGCCTCGTTGGCCTTGACGACTGCCTTCACCGCTTCAACGAACTTGTCCTGCGGGAACGGAGGCATGGCCAGACGTACGGCGGAATCATGCATTCTCTGGGCGTTGAGATCAGGGCGGAAGCAGACGGTGCGGCCGTCTTCCGTCGTATAGGCTTTCAGGCCCTCGAAGCATTCCTGTGCATAGTGAAGGACTCCGGCGCACTCGCTCATTACGACACTGGCATCGTCGCTGAGCACTCCGTCTTCCCATGCACCGTTGCGATATCTTGCGATGAAGCGTTTATCGGTTTTAGTGTATTCAAAGCCGAGGCTTCCCCAGTCAATATCCTTTTTCATAGTATTACCTCCTGCGCCTTTTACGGCAAATTTGACAAGCAGAAACTTGTTGTTTGTATTAATGTTCCTATTATAGCCATTTTGATTGTGAATTGAAAGGGGCTGTCGGTATTTTAACCAATTATTCGAAAAAGCCATTCTTTGTGTATCTCTTTCAGCGCAAGCACTTTTCCGTTCTCTGCGGTTGCCATTTTACCGGATTCGTTTTAGAATAAGTCCATTGCATGACACGGAGGGATACACTGTGGATATTGAAAAGATCGTTTCGGAACTGATGGAGGAACTGAACCTCAAAGCAGCCCATAACGACGATGAAATGTACGATATCATGAAGGATGCCATCGGCGAGGACCGTACCATGATGTATCTTCGCAAAATGGACGGCCTGATCGGAGACAAGCGTTTTTATGATGCCAAATACGAGGAGCCACGCGCAGGCTATGCTTATTCCGGCATCTACGACGGTGAATTCTATCCTGTCCTGGCCGACTGGCTGAAAAAGAACGAGACGAAATTCGGCAGTGAAGTGCTGGATGTCGGCTGCGACTGCGGCATTATCACCTGCCTTATGGCCCGCATGTTCCCCTCCTCTCATTTCACTGCGGTGGACCGTTCCCGCAACGCCATTGCCGCCGCCGAGAAACTGGCGGAACGGCTGAATATCACCAACGTGGAATTTCTGCGCAAGGATGTGCGGGATCTGAAAAAGGATCAGGTGTTCGACACCGTGTGTTCCTTCCGCACCGCACAGGAAAACCGGAAAGACTATCTGTTCAACATCTTCGCACCGCTGCCGGAACTGTTCCAAAGCTATCAACGGATCTCCGCACCCTATGCCGAAAAACTCGCCAGTCATGTCCGGCCCAACGGATATCTTCTCAGTGTGGAACGGATGAATGTGGACCCTATGTTCTATAACTGGCTGAGAAACCTCAACGACAACGGCTGCGTCATGATCAATTCCAGTTATGAGGAACTGACTTGCAACGAATTGGATACCCAGTCCCGTTTCCTGGCCTTTGCCAGCACCAAAGCCAATCCCATGGACGAACCCACTCTGATGAAGTACTGGCTCCGTGCACTGGATATCCGTACCAATGGCGTGAGCGAGTATGACGGCTATCAGGCCGATCTGATGCTGGACAGTTCCAAAGGTGATCTGATCGAAGGTTATTATATCTACGATCCGAAATCCAAGGAGAATATTCCTGTCGCAAAATGCGCCGTCTACGACTGCCGCTCCTGGACCGGTGTACTGCTGTTCTATCACGCGGACATGCGCATGAGGAACCTCAAAATCGGCAGCTCCGAAGAAAAAGAGTTCGTCATGGAGGCGCTGAAGGATCTGGTAAAACAGTATAAGTCGGAAGGCTATAACGCCCGTCCGTTTAATATTTCAGAGGATGGTTCAGAAAAAATGTTCTGATCATTTCTGAAAAAATCCCCTGACCAACCGGTCAGGGGATTTTAATCATCTCAGGATTTCTTGCGTTCCTCACAGAGGGTACGAAGTTTGCTACGCCCCGCCTCAAATCCGCGGGCTGCAGACATTCCGTACCAGTAAGCAGCCATATAGGGATCTTCAATCACGAAGTTCTCATACTGTCCCAGCACATACATGGAGGTACGATCGCCGTGTGCCGCAGCTTCCTTATAGAGGCTGATGGCCTGTCCTTCGTTTTTCTCCACTCCGTTGCCCATCATGAGAAGATCCGCATAACAGCGCATTGCCTGGGGGTCCTTGCTCTGGATACCCTCATCATAGTATTTGATGGCGGAAGAATAATCATGGACATTTTCATAGACCTGCCCCAGCATGAGGCTTGCCATAGGATCGCCGAGCATAGACAGACGGATCAGGTCCTGCATAATATCCGGATCGTCATTTCCGCAGGTCAGTTCCAGCGCACTGGATGCCGCCCGCTGCTGAACGACGTCAAATCCTTCCACGCCTTCCAGCGTATCTTCCGGTTTGCCGTCAAAGAACCATTGCTTTGCCATCTGTTCCAGACTGTACCCTGCATCGGGACGATCAAAGAATGAGGCCAGCATATACCAGTATGTCGCCGGAAGCACATGGCCCATGCGGTTATAGATGTGGCCCAGTTCATTTCTGGCATCGGCACATCCAAGTTCTGCGGCTTTTCTGCAGTAGGAGATCCACTTCTGATCCTGCTCATTATCCGGATCCGGTGTGGTATTGTGCTCGGTCAGGATCGCAAGGCCCCAATATCCTTCGGCATTGTCCGCATTGGCGGCAATCGTGAAGTGGCGTGTTGCCTTTTTCAAATCCGTATCCTTGTAATACTGGCCCAGTGCCACAGCTGCCTCTGCAAAACCGCTGTTCTCCATCAGCTCCAGCTGAAAAGCGGCCTGTTTTGCCGTGTTTTCATCCTGCAGATCCATGATGAATTTTCCGTATTTTTCTTCCTGTGTGACGGGTTCCTTATTAAAATCCATAGTCGGGATATCCATCTAATTTTTCTCCATAATCCCGACCTGAGCGCACGATACATTCCCAATTGAGATAGTATCGGAATAGTTTGAGTTCACAATACGAAACAAATGCGCACTTTTTCGACAGATTTGACTATCTGTATAGTGTCGTAGCTTCCCTTTTCTCCACGGAGATGTTATTATTTTCACAGCCCCTCGTCTGAGCATATTTTTTTGCTCTATAAACATACTGACATAGTAGGTAAATGCTACCAAGGAGAGGTGTTTCGGATGACTCAGAACCCACAATATCAGAATCTGCGTGATCTTGTTTTTCACGCGGCCGGAAACTATCCCTCTACACGATTTTTCATTACTGACGATCCCGGTTTTCCCCATATCACCGGGGCGGAGCTGAAGACTGCATGCGGCAAGTTCGGCGCATGGATGGAACAGCAGTACGGCATCGGCCGTCACATCGCTCTGCTGGGTCCCAATGGTGCTTCCTGGCTTACGGCGTACTTCTCTGTCCTTTCCTCCGGCTGTGTTGCGGTTCCGCTTCATCTCGGATCCACGGAAGAAGATCTGGATTATTACTGTGATAAGGCGGATGTGGATATCCTTCTGTTTGATGAGACCTGCCGCAGTCAGGCAGAGATGATCCATAAGCACAATCCCGAGATATACATATATGAGATCCATGCGCTCCTGGAGCAGATCCGGGATCTGGATCGGGAATTCTTTCCGGAGCTGCTTCCGGATTTTCCCGCGGCACTCTACTTTACTTCCGGTACCACGGCGCTGAGCCGCTGCGTGATCCTGACCCACCGGAACATGGCCAGCCACACCAATGCGGCAATGACCGTTCTTCCCCTTTCCCCGGAAGACACCGGCCTTTCCATTCTGCCTGTCAGCCATACATTTGAACTGATGACCAATATCGTCGGTGCGCTGCACTGCGGCGGGACTCTTTATATCAACAACAGTCTCCGTCATCTGAAGAAGAATCTCCAGAAGTATCAGCCCACCATCATCGTCTGTGTCCCTCTGGTCCTTCAGATGATGCAGAAGGAGATCCTGAACACGGCAAAGAAAGAAGGAAAACTGGAACTCCTTCAGAGGGGACTCCGCGTGTCCGGGGGACTGCAGCATCTTGGTATCGATATCAGCCACCTGATGTTCAAAGATATCTATGACGTCGTTGGAGGAAAGCTGCGGTACTTCATGTGCGGCGGCGCTTCTCTGGACAAAAAGCTGATCCAGTTTTACAAGAATCTCGGAATTGAAGTGATCCAGGGGTATGGGATCACCGAGTGCACGCCCATCGTCTCCGCGAACCTGCCCGATGCCAACGTCATCGGTTCCATCGGACGTCCTCTTCCGTGCTGTGAGGTCCGGATCATTAATGGTGAGATCTGTGTCCGTGGTGACAGCGTTTCCCCGGGTTATTACAAAGACGGAATCCTGAATCTTAAGGCTTTTCAGAACGGCTGGTTTCATACCGGAGATCTGGGATGGATTGACCGTAAGGGCTTCATCCATTATCGCGGCCGCCAGAAAAACCTGATCGTCCTCGCAAACGGCGAAAATGTCTCTGCGGAAGCGCTGGAGGAAAAGCTGACACGCATCGATGGGATCGAAGAAGCTGTCGTTTCCGAGAAGGACGGAAAAATCACGGCGGAACTGTTCACGGATCCGGGGATCCTTCCGGACAAGGAGGCCTGCTGGCACGTGGTCTCCCACTTGAACCGGAGACTGCCGGTTCATCAGCAGATCGGAGATCTCATTCTCCGCGACCATGAATTTGAAAAGACGGTGACGCGGAAGATCAAGCGTCGCAAAGTCTCTTAAAGCAGAGGAGGTTATTTCATTGAGAGAGAAAGTGCTCGCATTGCTTGCGGAGTCTGCAGGCGTTTCTGCAGAGGAGCTGAACGATGATACCAGGCTGGTGGCTGACCTCGGTCTCACCAGTTTCGATCTCTCGGATATCGTCGTGGCCGCTGAGGAGGAATTCGGCATCGCGATTCCGGACAGCAGATTCCCGGAGATCCAGACAGTAGCCGACGTTCTCCGTATTATTGAGGAGGTGCAGAATGGAGATACATGATCTTCCTGTTCTGGCTGAAGTCGAAGAGCTGGAAGCCCTGGATTTTGTCTTTGACGCGCATGTTCGTGACCGGGATGTCCTTATTACCCGCTACCGCGGTACGATCGTCCGTCCCATGGAAGGCGGACAGTATCAGCTGATCGGCTGGCAGAAGAGCATCTATCATTTCGGAGGCCTGAACCGTGAAGTGCCGATCGGTGTTGTGATGACAACAGACAGTGACGGCGTTATTCAGGACTTTCGATTTGACGGCCGGTGCGAAGGCAGTCAGGGAAAAAACTGTGATTTCTCCATACTGCATGATCGCATCTCCGAGAAACTGATCGGAAAGACCGTTCCCGATATCGAGCGCATCTACATCACAGCCGGCGATGTTCAGTGCCTTCATGTGTTTGAGATCCTGTGCTCTATCGCATCCTTTTACGGGCTGCTGAAAAGCCGCGGTCTGGATGAAGGACAGGAGCAGGAGCTTGCCACCATCATCCCTACGGAGAGCGGGCTGATCTGCCGTGATCGGCATGAATTGCTGGGGGGCTTCAATGAAACGGAGATGCTC
>CADCMP010000112.1 GCA_902802565.1 Oscillospiraceae bacterium | reverse complement strand
CCGGAGATGAAGTCACCGGCAGACCAGAAGAAGGAGATGAGGATGGACAGCTTCATGTAGGCTTTCGTATAGATATCATTCTGCACCCGGAACTTCTCCCGCTCCATGCGTTCCCGGCCGAAGGCCCGGACCACCCGCACACCGGTGAGGTTCTCCTGGGCGATGGAGGAGAGATTGCCTTCCTCCTCGTCCGCCACCAGGAACGTCTCGCCGATCTTGCGGAAGAACATCATGGAATACAGAAAGATCACCGGCACGAAGACGGCGGACAGCACCGCCAGCTTCGGATTCAGCCGGAACATGAAATACAATGACAGGATGATCAGCAGGATGATGCGGAACACACTGGTCAGCTGTTCCGACAGGAACTCCTTCACCGTCTCCACATCGGAGGTGCAGCGCTGGATCAGGTCACCGGTGCGGTTCTCTCCGTACCAGGAGAAGCGGATCCGCTCCAGATGGGAAAAGAGGGAGTTTCGCATCCGTTCCACCAGTGTCTCGGCACCCATGGAGTTTAGGACCTGATACCAGTACCGGAACAGAGCGCCCATCAGGGCAAGGACGATGACCACCATGGCGATGACCGCCAGATGTTCCCGCACGTAGGCGGCGCCGCCCAGTTTCCCCAGAAGGGCGCGGAGAGCCGCCGAGGAATCCTCATGAAACTCCCCGGTGATCAGGTCCACGGTGACCCCCACGAGACGGGGGCTGATGAGATCCAGGAAACTGGTGACGATGGAGCACAGGATACTGAGCAGGAAGAACTTCTTGCTGCCCTCCAGAAAGTACCACAGGATCCCGCTGCGTCCGCTGCCGTATATGGAATTGTCGGAAGACTTCTTCGACATAGTTACCTCAAATGATATAGTAGTATGGTTATTGTATCATGACGGGGATGGCGGTGGTGACGCAGATTCCACAGGGCAGTGGATTCTTCGCCGCTCCCGTGATAAAATACAGTATCTGAATGAAAGGAAGCATCAGCATCATGGCGGAACGACCGATGGAATACTGTCCCTTCTGCGGGACCCGGCTGGAGCACCGGTATCATGAGGAGGAGAAGCGGGAGATCCCGTTCTGTCCTGCCTGCGGTGACTGGCGTTTTCCCCGATACAATGCCGCGGTGGTGATGGTGATCCTGAACGAAGCCGGAGACCGGATGCTCCTGGTGAAACAGAACCATGAGGAGCGGTATTATCTCGTGGCGGGATACATCGATGAAGGGGAGACGGCGGAACATGCCGTGGTTCGTGAGATCCGGGAGGAGACCGGCCTTCGGGTGACGGGCTGCCGGTACAGCCACAGCCATTACTATGAGCCCTCCAACACCCTCATGTTCTGCTACGTGGTGACCGTGGCGGAGGGGGATTTCGTGCCGAACGACGAGGTGGATGACGCAGCCTGGTTCGATCCCGGCACCGTGATGGAGGAATCCGTGCCCAAGCATTCCCTGGCCATCGAACTGCTGACCGAAGCGGGATACTGAACAAGGAAAGAAGAAACGAGACCTTCTCCGGAAGGTCTCGCTGTTTTATCCGTATATGCTGTTCTGCAGTGCTTCCGCATTTTTCGGAAGATCCGGGATGAGGAGATTCAGATTTCCGTAGTCGCTGCTGTAGACATTGGTGGAACGGTAGGCATCCGCCACGGGGATGCGGTTGTTCTCAAAGGTGTCGAAGCGATGGAACACCGCCGCCAATCCGAGACGGAACAGAGTGCCGATCCCCAGATCCGTGCGGATGAGGGGCATGGCGCTGTGGAGGAACCGGATCTGATCCAATGGGCTCTGAAGACGTACTTTCCGGAGGATCTCCATGATGACGGTGCGCTGACGCTCGGTGCGTTCCCAGTCGGATTTTCCCACCACGCGCAGCCGGCAGTAGTCCGTGACCTGTTCGGCGGTCATGGAGTTCCATCCGGCATGGAGGTTCCATCCGGCGTTGCTGATCCCGGCGTCCGCGTTCCACTGGCTCTGCCAGTAGTCCCCGGTGGTGCCGTTGAGCCAGTCCGCCTCCTCCTGAGTCAGCTCCAGATCCAGTCCGCCCAGCCGGTCGATGAGGGCGATGAAACGGAAGAAGTCCACTTCCATGTTGGCGTCCACGGTGACACCGAAATCCTGTTGGATCGTGTCATCCAGCAGTTCCATGCCGCCGGCGTAATAGGTGAGGTTCAGCGGTCCGTACCGGCCTCCGGCCACGGGAAGGAACATGTCCCGCATCAGGGAAGTCAGACGGATGGTTCCGCTTTTTTTCTGTACGCTGCAGAGGATCATGGAGTCGCTGCGCATCTGGGATTCCTGGCCCTCGCGCCGGTCCTGCCCGATGAGGAGGATATTGATGACCTTGCGGCTTTTGATACCGGAAATGGAATCCAGTCCCCAGTCGATGTTATCACCGGTACTTTGGAAGGAATCCAGCGCACCGGGGTGAAGATCGCCCCGGGTATCCCGGTCCATGCGGCTCAGTTCATAGATGGTTAATGCCCCCAGTACGGCGATGCACAGAATCAGCAGAGTAAGGACGAATCCGAGAAAATGCCGAAGAGGGGAACGGGAGGATTTTGTTTGATGCATTTGATTCACTCCTTCTGTCCGTATCATAACGGAAAAGAGTCCAAAAGAAAAGGAACAACAGGAGGAATTCGGAAAAAGGGATTCATTTCCGGAGATTCCCTTGGTAGTAGTTGAATTACGAGCTGCAACCATGATAAAATTATAACGTTAAAAGCATCTATCTATGTGAAAGATCAAAAGAGGTAATAAACTGTACCCGGCGATGAAAGGGACACCGTCGGGGAGGAGGAAGAAATGAGAAATCACAGACCCAACATCCTGAAACTGGCTACGAAGATCAGTATGGAGAGCCTGACCTACACCGGCATCACCTACAACGATCCCGAGTACCGGATTCTGGAACCCATCATCGATGACGAGATGTGCGAAGTATTCATGCATCTGCGTCTCAATACCAACCGCACCCTGGAAGAAGTGGCGAAGAAATCCGGCTTCTCCAAGGAAAAGACGCTGGAACTGCTGGATAAGCTCATTGAAACCGGTGCGGTACGCAGCCGTGTCCGGAACGGAGAGACCTATTATTACTATCCCATCTGGGTCCCGGGCATCATGGAAGGCATCATGTCCAACCGGGAACAGTGCGACAAGTATCCGGATCTGGGCGTCTGCTTCGAGGAGTATACCCGCCGGCGTGTGGCCATCCTGGGCCCCAATGCCGCTCCCGGCATGTCCTTCATGCGTGTCATTCCTGTGGAAGCGGCCGTAAAGAACAATACGAAAGTGGCCGATTATGACGAGGTCTCCACGCTCATCGAAAATGCGGAAGCCATCTCCGTCGGTCCCTGCTCCTGCCGCCGGTCCCGCCGTCTCATGGGTGAGGGCTGCGGACATTTGGAAGAGGATATGTGCATCTACCTCAATGACAATGCCCATACCTATACCAAAGCCGGAGCACA
>CADCMP010000111.1 GCA_902802565.1 Oscillospiraceae bacterium | reverse complement strand
TCTTGCAACTGTATTAAACGTATTAATACAGTTAACACAAAGAAAGGCGGTGATTTTGTGATTCCCATTACGCTCAACTCCCGGGATCCGCGGCCCATCTACCTGCAGGTCAAAGAGAGCCTCCGGCAGCTGATCATCGGCGGAGTTCTGACCCCGGAATCCAAACTCCCCTCAGTACGGGAGATCGCCGGAACCCTCGCCATCAATCCCAACACCATCCAGCGTGCCTACCGGGAACTGGAAGCGGAAGGCTTCATATACAGCATCCCCGGTAAAGGCAGTTTCGTCAGCCCCTCCCGGGAGATCTCCGGAGAAGAACTGCGCCGGAGATGGGAGGATCTGGACCGTGCGGTCCGGGAACTGAGGTTCCTGGGCGTGTCGGAGGAGGAACTGATCCGGCATCTCAAAGACGAAGGAGGCGACGCGAAATGATCGAAGCAGTCAACGTGGTCAAGCGTTTTGACGGCTTTGCCGCGCTCAATCAATTCAATATGCACGTGCCGGACGGATCCGTCTACGGCCTCATCGGCCCCAACGGCGCCGGCAAATCCACCATCATCCGTCATCTCACGGGCATCTACCGGCCGGACTCCGGCGAGGTGACCATCGACGGAAGCCCGGTATACGAAAACAATGACATCAAGAAACGCATCGGATACATTGCCGATGAAGTGTTCTTCTTCCCCCAGGCCACCACGGCGGACATGGCCCGGTTTTACAGGGGGATCTATCCCAGATTCGATTCCGCCCGTTTCGAGAAACTGAAGGCGGCCTTTGAGATCTCCGCCGATCAGCCCATCCGGAAACTGTCCCGCGGACAGCAGAAGCAGTCCGCTTTCTGGACCGTGCTGGCCATGCATCCGGAGATCCTCATCCTGGACGAACCGGTGGACGGGCTGGATCCCGTCATGCGCCGTCAGATCTGGAGCCTGCTGCTGGACCAGGTGGCCGCGGAAGGCACCACGATCCTGGTCTCCTCCCACAATCTGCGGGAGCTGGAAGATGTCTGCGATCATGTGGGGATCATTCAGAAGGGTTCCATGATGCTGGAGCGGGATCTGACGGAGCTGCAGGATCAGATCGTCAAGATCCAGGTGGTCCTGCCGGAGGAAGCGGACGTTCCCGTGGATCTTCCGCTGGTGCACGAGTCCTCTTCCGGAAATCTGAAGGAGCTGATCTTCCGGTGTGACCGGGAGACCGCACTGGACCGGTTTAAAATGCTCTCCCCTGCGTATCTGGAGGCCGTACCCCTGTCCCTGGAGGAGATCTTCATTCACGAGTTAGGAGGTGCCGGTTATGGCGTCGAAAACATCCTTCTTTAATAAGACGATCTTTCGGGAGACGCTGCGCCGTTACTGGGCGGTCTTCGCGGTATATGCCTTTGCCCTCATTGCAGCGATCCCGCTGGATATGATCCTGCCGAAGGATCCTTCCTCACTTAGCGCATCCTTTTATGCCACTCAGTTTCCGCTGATCCGGGCCTGGCATTTCGGGCTCATCCTGTCCTTTGTCATGGCGGCAGCTGTGGTGATGATCCTGTTCGGCTATCTGTATTCCAGCCGTCAGAACTCCCTGTACGCGTCCCTGCCGGTGACACGAAACACTCTGTTCTGCACGCTGGTATGTGCCTGCCTGACGGGACTTCTGGCGGCCAACGTCCTGACGGCCGTTCTGGTCCTGGTAGCACAGATCATTCTGGGATCCGTCTCTCTGATGACCGTAGGGAAAGTGCTCCTGACCCTCATCCTCATGAACCTTGTGTTCTTCGGCTTTGCCCTGTTCTGCGGGATGCTCACCGGCTCCATCTTCATCATGCCGCTGGTGTACGCAGTGCTGAGCGTGGCCGCGTTCGGATACTCCCTGCTTCTGGGGGTCATGGCGAGCAAGCTCATCTTCGGAGTGAGCCTCGCAGAGACTCCCACCATGTACCTCTCTCCTCTTCTGATGCTGATGCGGAGCGGACCGGATCCCTACTATACGTATATGGAATCCTACGGAGAGGCCAGCATGGACTGGCGGATGCTGATTCTCTATGCGCTGGCGGGACTGGCATTTATCGTCCTTGCCTGGCTTCTGTACCGGAAACGGCGGGCGGAAACGGTCAGCGATACCGTATCCTTCCCGATCCTGAAACCCCTGTTCCGTATCTGCATGACCCTGGGATGCGCCCTGCTGCTGTCTCTGGGTTCCGAAGTAATGAGCGGGATGGCGGCCACCGGTGTCGGCTCCGGCTTTGCACGGATCCTGGTACTGACCCTTCTGGGAGGGATCCTGGGATATTATCTGGCGGAAGTCATTATCCGGAAGAGCTTCCGGGTCATTACGCGGCAGTCACTCACCCGCTGCGGGATCCTGACGGTACTTCTGGCCGTCATGCTCTTCGGATACCGGTATGACTGGTTCCATGTGGCTTCCCGGATCCCACCGCTGGAGAAGATCCAGTCGGTGCAGATCAACTATTCCGGTCCGCAGACGCCTCTGTACGGCAGTGAGGTGGATCAGATCAGCATTACGGATCCCGATACCATCGAGCTGTGCCGCGAGGCACACCGCAGCATTCTGGATCATCGGGAGATCCACCGCAATGCCCCGGAGGCGGAGAGCCATCTTCTCTATCTGGACTATGCCCTGAAAAACGGCCGTGTCATGAGCCGCAGCTATTATCTGGATCCCGCTACGGAAGAAGGAAAGGCGGACAGCGAGTGGATGGGAGAAGTGATCAACTCCCGCTCCTTCCTTCAGAACCGGAAAGAGCGCCTCATACAGCTTCTGCAGGATCCGAAACTGATGGGTCTGGTGGACTATTACCTTCCGGAGATCGAAGATTCGAAGCAGTACCAGCTGTCCACGGATCAGCTTCAGGATCTGGTGGTGAACTGTCTCATTCCGGATCTGGAGGACTCCACCATTCTCAACTATTATCTGGATGATGAGGAATACTGCCGGGATGTCACCACCTGGACCATTGAGCTGACAAAAGAAGATGCATCCGGTTCCTACGAGTATGCCTTTATCAGTGTTCCGGCGGATGCCGCGCGCTGCATGCAGTGGATCCAGAGCAATCTCGGCCTGACCCCTCACTCCATTGCCGAGGCAAATCAGAACATGGGATGACCGCCGGTCTTCTATCAAACCTGTCATGGGCTGCACTGGATGCAGCCCATGATTCTTTTATCGGGATCTTTTCCCGAAGAACATTTGCAAAAATCGCCGATTGCGACTAAACTGTTATTCACGACTACAGTTAAAAGAGGCGCAGATATGAGTATCTTTTTCTATAATCTCCGTCCGGAGGACGAACTTCCCTTCGCGCGGCAGTGCAGCGAACAGTACGGCATCCCGTTCGGTTACTGTCTGGACTACCCCTCCCCGGAAAACTATCATCTTGCCAAGGGGTATGACGCGGTGAGCTGTACGCCCTGTGACATGTCCCGTCCCGTGGTGGAGGCCTTCCACGATCTGGGGGTAAAATACATCACCACCCGCTCCATCGGTATCGACCACATCGACCGGATCCGCGCCCGGGAGCTGGGCATGCGAGTGGGAAATGTCACCTACCCT
>CADCMP010000110.1 GCA_902802565.1 Oscillospiraceae bacterium | reverse complement strand
CATACCACAAGTGAGGGGCTTCACCATAGATATTGATATGCCTCAAATTGGTACAGCCCTCAAAAGTACCCCTACCGATAGTTTTGACATTCGAAGGAATGTCTATCGTAGTCAGAGAAGTACAGTATGCAAAATCGTCACCGACGATGTGAAAGTTCTTGGAAGACGAGGGCGTATAGGTATGCGGTCCCGGAATCACAACTGTCTGAAGGGAGGAACAACCGTAGAACATTCCATGCATGGAACGCATTAATGACGGTAGGGTAACTTGCCTTAAAGAAGTACAATTCTTGAACATATACGCACCATAATCCACATCGGACGGACGACCTTCAAAAACAATTTGAGAAAGGCTTGTACAATTCAAGAATGCTTCATCCCCGAAGGTCCTTACCGAAGCAGGGATCAAGACATACTCCAATGCCGAATTACCTTTGAACGCCCTCTTACCAACGGTTTTCACTCCCTCCGGAAGGACCAAGCTTGTAATAGAAGTACCGACGAATGCTGATTCTCCAATACTCTGCAATCGCCAGCTGAAGTTGAGTTCAGTAAGGCCATGGCAGCTGTTGAAGGCATTATCTCCTATCTGCCTTGCTCGCGACAGGTTAATCGATTGTAAAGACGAGCATCCCGCAAAAGCGGCTTCTTCTATCTTGTTCAGAAAACCCGGGTGAGTAAAGGTTCTCAGATTCGTACAAAAGGCGAACGCTTCCTTGCCAATCTCCTGCAAACCCGCGTACTGTCTCGGGGTATGGGGATTCCTGAAGGTGACCGATTCCAGATGGGGGTTGTTATAGAAAGCATTCTCCCCTATACTGTCCAGATGAATGCCATAAGTGAATTCTTTCGCCCAACAACGGAACGCCAAATCGCCGATTGTTTGCAGATTCTCAGGCAAATCGATATGTTGATCTGTCAAAAGAGTTCCATCGAACGCCCTGTTTCCGATGCTGGTAATATTGTCGTGGAAAGTAATCGACTGGAGGTTCACCTGATTGGCAAACACTTCAGGACCGATGGCAGTCACACAATCAGGGACCACAAAACTGAAGAACCCTTCATGAGGTATGATAGCCCTGAGGACACCGTCATCCGTCACTGGTACGGAGAGGAGACCATCCGGGAACGGCACCGTCACCGGTATGAATTCAATAACGACTACCGGGATCTCATGGCCGAGAGGGGCATGATTCTGTCCGGAAAATCCCCCGACGGAGTCATCGTGGAAACGGTGGAACTGCCCGGCCAGGACTTCTTTGTGGGGGTGCAGTTCCATCCGGAATTTCGAAGTCGCCCAAATCGTCCCCATCCTCTGTTTCTCGGTTTGTTACATGCGTCTATTTCCCACGGAAAAAAAGTGTGATAAAATAACATGTCATTAAAATGTGAGGCGAATCATTATGAGAGATTATAAAGTGGAATTTGAACAGCGCGTGGCCTATATCCGCGATCTCGTGGAATCCAGCCACTCCAAGGGCATCGTCTTCGGCAATTCCGGCGGCAAGGATTCCGCCCTGGTGGGCATCCTGTGCAAGGCGGCCTGCGACAACACCGTGGGCATCATCATGCCCTGTGCCTCGAAGCGGAACTTCGGCCTGGACAAGGACGACGGCAACGCCGTGGCGGAGCAGTTTCATATCGAAACCCGCGTCATCGATCTGACGGAAGTGCGTCAGAAGGAACTGGATCAGCTGGCCACCATCACCGAGATGACGGACCTTGCCATCGCCAACATCGCTCCCCGACTGCGCATGACGACGCTGTACGCCGTGGCCGCCGCGGAAGGACGCATGGTGGCCGGGACCGGCAATGCCAGCGAAGCGTATATGGGATACTTCACCAAATGGGGCGACGGCGCCCATGACTTCAACCCCATCAGCGATCTGACGGCGACGGAAGTGTTCGAGTTCCTGGAGTACCTGAACGCGCCCCGCTGCATCATCGACAAGGCTCCCTCCGCCGGCCTCTTCGACGGCCAGACGGACGAGCAGGAGATGGGCGTCACCTATGCCGCCATCGACCGTTACCTCATGACCGGGGAAGCGGAGGAGCGCGACCGTGAGATCATCGAACGGTTCCATGCCCGCAGCGAGCACAAACGCCATCCCATTTCCACATTTGCCAATTCCAAGGAATCCGGAAAATAAACCGAATCCAAACGATAACGGAGGACCGACATGCACGATATCTATGAAAATCCCCTCTGCGGCCGGTATGCCAGCGATGAGATGAAACATCTGTTTTCCGACGATGTGAAGTTCTCCACCTGGCGGAAGCTGTGGATCGCTCTGGCGGAGGCCGAGAAGGAACTGGGCCTGAACATCACCGACGAGCAGATCGCCCAGATGAAGGAACACATCCATGACATCGATTACGAATCCGCCGCCGCCCATGAGCGGGAAGTGCGTCATGACGTCATGGCCCATGTGCACACCTTCGGGGAAGCCGCTCCGCTGGCCAAGCCCATCATCCATCTGGGCGCCACCTCCTGCTACGTGGGAGACAACACCGATGTGATCCGCATGCGGGACGGACTGCTTCTCATCCGGAAGCTCCTCATCAGTGCCATCGCGGCCCTCGCGGACTTCGCGGAGAAACACAAGGATCTGCCCACTCTGGCCTATACCCATTTCCAGGCCGCACAGCCCACCACCGTGGGAAAACGTGCCACCCTGTGGCTCAACGACCTGATGCTGGATCTGCAGCAGCTGGAGTTCCAGCTGGAGAACCTGAAACTGCTGGGATGCAAGGGCACCACCGGCACCCAGGCCAGCTTCATGGAACTGTTCGACGGGGATGAGGAAAAGTGCCGGGCGCTGGATCAGAAGATCGCCGACAAGATGGGCTTTGCCTCCTGTGTGCCCGTCTCCGGCCAGACCTATTCCAGAAAAGTGGACTTCCAGGTCCTGGCGGTGCTCTCCGGCATTGCCCAGTCCGCCACGAAGTTCTCCAATGATATCCGCCTTCTCTCCCATGAGAAGGAAGTGGACGAGCCCTTCGAGACCAAGCAGATCGGCTCCTCCGCCATGGCCTACAAGAGAAATCCCATGCGCTCGGAGCGTATCTGTTCTCTGGCCCGCTACGTCATCTGCGATCTGCAGAACGCAGCCATGACCACCACCGGTCAGTGGTTCGAGCGGACCCTGGACGACTCAGCCAACAAACGTCTGTCCGTGCCGGAAGCATTTCTGGCCACCGACGCCATCCTCAGCCTGTACATCAATGTCATCTCCGGCATGCGGGTCTATCCGGAAGTCATCCGGAAGCACCTCAACGAGGAACTGCCCTTCATGGCCTCCGAGAACATCCTCATGTACTGCGTGCGGGAAAAGGGCGGCGACCGTCAGGAACTGCACGAGGCCATCCGCCAGTACTCCGTGGCGGCAGCCCAGGAGATCAAGATGTACGGCAGACCCAACAATCTTCCGGAAGGATCCTCTCTTCGATCTGACGGAGGAGGAACTGCAGACCCTCATCGATCCCTCCACCTTCACCGGCATGAGCGCACAGCAGACGGAAAAGTACCTTGCCGATGTGGTGCGTCCGGTGCTGGAGCAGCACCGGGACGAGCTTGGCGCGAAAGTGGAGATCAAAGTATAACTGCGAAGACCATGCCGCAGGGAGACCTGTGAATTCAAATACCGAAAGGAAACGAGGCACGAACGATGCTTACAGCAATAGTCGGAACCAACTGGGGCGACGAGGGCAAAGGCCGCATGGTGGACCTGCTCTCCAGCCAGTACGATATCGTATGCCGCTAGCAGGGCGGCAATAACGCCGGACACACGGTGGTCAACGAGAAGGGCAAGTTCATCCTGAACCTGTTGCCCTCCGGCATCCTCCGGGAGGATACCGTGAACATCCTCGGACCCGGTGTCGTCATCGACCTGGAGCACCTGTACAACGAGGTCAACAAGATCCGGGAAGGCGGCATCGAGATCACGCCGGAGAACCTGAAGATCTCGGACCGCGCCACCATCTGCATGCCCTATCACAAGCTGCTGGACTGTCTGGAAGAAGACCGTCTGGGGGACAAGGCCTACGGCAGCACCCGCCGGGGCATCTCACCGGTGTACGCCGACAAATACATGAAAAAGACCCTGCGGATCGGAGACCTGAAACATCTGGAGAGCATGAAGCAGTATCTCGCCGATGTGCTGGAGTGGAAGAACCTCACCGTGGAAAAGGGCTACGGCCATGAAGCGGTTACCGTGGACGAGATGATGGATTGGCTGCGCACCTACGGGCTGCCTTTTGAAGACTACATCTGCAACACCACGGAATATCTGACGGCCGAGATCAAGGCAGGGAAGAACGTCATGTTCGAAGCCCAGCTGGGCGTGCTGCGGGATATCGACTTCGGGATCTACCCCTACACCTCCGGCTCCACCGTCCTGGCCGCCTACGCACCCATCGGTGCCGGCGTTCCCCAGTTCCATGTGGATGAGAGCATCGGCATCATGAAGGCCTATTCCACCTGCGTGGGAGAGGGACCCTTCACCTGCGAGATGTTCGGCGACGAGGCGGAAGAGCTCCGCGCCGCCGGCGGTGAGTACGGCGCTGCCACGGGACGGCCCCGCCGTGTGGGCGGCTTTGACGTGGTCGCCTCCCGGTACGGTGCCATGATGCAGGGCTGCACCTATGTGGCACTGACCAAGATGGACGTGCTGTCCTACATGGAACGGATCCCCGTGGTCACCCATTACAAAGTAGACGGAAACATCGTGGATTATTTCCCCACCGGCGGTGAGCTGGAGCGGGCGGAACCGGTGTACGAGTACGTACCGGGATTCCATCAGGACATCTCCTGGTGCCGGAAACCGGAGGATCTGCCGAAGGAAGCGATGGATTACGTCCGTTATATCGAGAAGAGCATCGGCTGCCCGGTGAAGTATGTCTCCGTGGGCGCCGAACGGGATGCCATCATCCAGTTGTTCTGAAACTAACGGCGGGAACCAAATACGGTGACCCGCCGATCGTTATTTATAGAAAGAGAGAACACAGCAATGCAAAATGAGAAGGTTCTGGTCCTGGATTTCGGGGGACAGTATAATCAGCTGATCGCCCGCCGTGTCCGGGAGTGCCATGTGTACTGCGAAGTGAAATCCTATAAGACCACCATGGAGGAGATCCGCGCATTCGATCCCGTGGGGATCATCTTCACCGGCGGACCCAACAGCGTCTATGAGGAGGGTTCTCCTCAGGTCTCTCCGGAGATCTTCACCATGGGTGTGCCCATCCTCGGCATCTGCTACGGATGTCAGCTCATGGCACACAGTCTGGGAGGACGGGTCACTGCCGCACAGGACGACACCGCCCGGGAATACGGCAAGACCGAGACCTTCTATGATACCGACTGCCGTCTCTTCCGGGGACTGCCCGCCCGGGGCATCAGCTGGATGAGCCATGGGGATTACATGGAGAAGGTGCCGGAGGGCTTTCAGCTGGTGGCCCACTCCGCAGCCTGCCCCAACGTGGCCATCTGCGACGAGAGCCGCGGTTTCTACGGCGTCCAGTACCATCCGGAAGTGAACCACACCGAACACGGCCGGGACATGATCCGGAACTTCCTGTATGAGGTCTGCCATGTGAAGGGCGACTGGACCATGGGCGATTTCATGCGCACTTCCATCGATCAGATCCGGGAGAAAGTGGGCGATGGAAAGGTGCTGCTGGCCCTGTCCGGCGGCGTGGATTCCTCCGTGGCGGCGGCCCTCATCGCGGAAGCGGTGGGAAATCAGCTGACCTGCGTCTTCGTGGATCACGGACTGATGCGTCTGGACGAGGGAGACGAGGTGGAGTCCGCCTTCAAGAAATGGGACATCAATTTCATCCGCGTCAATGCGGAGGATCTGTTTATGGAGAAGCTGGCCGGAGTCACCGAGCCGGAAGAGAAGAGAAAGATCATCGGCGAGCAGTTCATCCGCGTATTTGAGGCGGAATCCAGGAAGATCGGCAAGGTGGACTATCTGGCTCAGGGAACCATCTATCCCGACGTCATCGAGTCGGGACTGGGGGATGCCGCCACCATCAAGAGCCATCACAACGTGGGCGGTCTGCCGGACTACGTGGACTTCAAGGAGATCATCGAGCCGCTGCGCCTGCTGTTCAAGGACGAAGTGCGTCAGCTGGGCCGGGAACTGCATCTGCCGGAGTATCTGGTCTCCCGTCAGCCCTTCCCGGGGCCGGGCCTCGCCATCCGCTGCATCGGGGAGATCACCAAGGACAAACTGGACATCCTCCGTCAGGCGGACTTCATCTTCCGGGAGGAAGTGCACAACGCCGGGCTGGAGCCCATTATGAGCCAGTATTTCGCGGCACTGACCAATATGCGGTCCGTGGGTGTTATGGGTGACGGCAGAAGCTATGACTATGCCGTGGCACTGCGCAGCGTACAGACGTCGGACTTCATGACTGCGGAATGGGTCCGGATCCCCTATGAAGTGCTGGAGAAGGTCTCCTCCCGAATCGTCAACGAGGTCACCGGCGTCAACCGCGTCCTCTACGACATCACGGCGAAACCGCCTTCCACCATCGAGTTTGAGTGATATTGCCTCCTTTGGCAGGTTTTTTCAATAATCCTTTTTTACCAAACAGATAAACGGAAGAGCTGCTTGATTTTCTCAAATCAAGCAGCTCTTTTTTCTGCCTTCCGGCATATTCTTTAACGTTTATCTGTCATCAGCGGATCGAATATTCCGCATACAGTTCTTCCAGAAAAACCTCAATCTTCTTCAGTACTTTCATCTCAGACACCTCCAAAATATGTGTTATAAATGATCTCCGCTCCGGTAAGGAGCTTTGTTTTTTCTTTCTGTCTACACTATAGCCCATTGTTAAACTATAGTAAAATACTAATATTATTGCTTTATCATATAAAAAATATATGATAAAATGATCCCGTAAGAACTGGACCGAAGGAGAGGGAACATCATGGAAATGAAGACGGTGCACTATTATATCGCCGTTGCGGAAGAGCTGAACCTGACACGGGCGGCGGAACGACTGATGATGAGTCAGCCTCCTTTAAGCTATCAGATGAAGAAGCTGGAGGAAGAACTGGGCGTG
>CADCMP010000109.1 GCA_902802565.1 Oscillospiraceae bacterium | reverse complement strand
GAAGGAAGGGATCCCCTTCCCGCAGGCCTTCCGTTTCCGAAGGGTTCGCGGACGGACGCTCCTCATGGCAGTGATCATCACCGTTGCCTTACAGCCGGTGGCCGGCCTCATTGCCAACCTGACCAATCTCCTGTTCCCGAATCTGCTGGACGTGGTGTCAAACAGTCTCTACGGAGGACCCTTCCTGCTGAACATCGTGACCGTTGCCCTGATCCCCGGATTCTGCGAGGAGTTCCTTCTTCGCGGCAATGCGGCAAACGCGTACAGCCGCACCGGCAGGGTCCGCGCAGCAGTGCTGCTGTCCTCCCTTCTGTTCGGCCTGATCCATCAGAATGCCACGCAGTTTTTCTACGCTTTCGCCATGGGCGTCGTTCTGGCACTGCTGTTCCTGGCGTCCGACTCCATCTGGCCGGGCGTTCTGGTGCATTTCCTGAACAACGGGGCCTCTGTGGTGGAGGAGCTGGTCAAGAAGCAGCATGGCGCTGTATTTTCCAACCGCATCTTTGTCTTCTCCAAAATTGATTTCAGCAATGCGAAAAACGTCATCTTCTATGTTCTTGCGTTCCTCATCGGTCTGGCGGTCATCGGGCTGTGCCTGCGTGTCGTCGCCCGGGATGAAGGCAATGAACAGGTGTTGGCGCAATGCACCAAAGGAGGCGGCGGGACCGCCAAGCTGTGGACACCGGCGCTCGTGATCGCGTTCATCTTTCTCATCGTAATCACCGTAATCATCACCGGAGCGATGTTTTTCGCCGATGAGATCGGTCTGTCTTTCTGACATCGGCTCCGAAAACAGGAGGATTTATTATGAAAAGAATCGGCACCCTCATCGCAGCAGCGTGCCTGCTGCTGCTTCTGCTGACGGCCTGCGCCCAGCAGACAGCGACGGAAAGTACCGCTTCCGTCCGCTTCGATCCCTCACAGGTAAAGACCATGGCGGATGTCTTTCCGTTTAAGGAAACCGGCGATTTCCAGGACGCCACCACCGAAACGCAGTACATCTTCGCCTTCGAGGCCGATGGCGTGTACTACCGCGCCGAGGCGGACATGCCCGAAGGACTGTTCGATGAGGTCATGAGCATCGAATACGACGAGGAACATGACGCCGCGGTGGAGAAGCTGCTGGCTCCTCTGGAAGTGACCTCGCTGACGAACCTCAGCGAGCAGATCCCTCCCCAGGAGGAACTGGACAAGCTGGTGGGAAAGACCGGTCAGGAACTCTTTGACGACGGATGGACGTACTGGTTCTACGATCTGGACGAAATGAAGGCCGGCCTTAATTCCGGACTTTTCGCCTACGAAGTGTTCTTTGACTACGACGGAGAGCCCATGGAAAACACCGATGACTTTGATTTCTATGAGGAATTCAAGGATCTGAAAGTGAAATCCGTGACCTTTACCGGTCTGGGGGACGCCGCCAATCCGGACACGGAATGAACATCTGAAAAAATGGATCGCCGGGAGAAGAATCTCCCGGCGATTTTCAGTCAGCTCTTCTGGATGATCAGATGGTCCAGATGTGCAGGGGCCAAGTGATAACCCAGATAAATTTCAAGAAGGTAAACATATTCATTATCTCCTTTCCCTAGTTTTCCGTGCCAGGGGATTTGGCACGGTCCGTCTCTCAACTGCACCAGGGGGATCCGATGCAGCTTTCATGTATCTAGTATAAAAAACAAGGAAAAATGATATCAACCATCAAATCAGGCAGTGTTTGATGGAATTCCAACAATTACAGCGGGATTTGTTACAAACACAACAGTTCCGCCAAAAAACTAAGATTTCCAAGATGTCCACTCTTTCCGGTTGTCTGAGAAGCAGCTTCCATAATGTACCATTGGACATTACCCCCTGCCCTGTTTTAAAATATTAGCAGTGTGAGAAATATAATCGGATGATTTCGGTCGGTTCTTTTGGAATGGGGCCGGAATCCATCCTGCCAAAAAGGGGGATATTTGTGAGCATACGAAAGAACTGGGTCGCTTACTGCGTCCTGACGGTCCTGGCCGTCATCCTGTATATCGTCTTCGCAAAAGAATCCATCCGTCTGGAACACTATCTGGCGGCTGGCAGGGGGCATCTGTACTACGTTTTCTATGCGGTCATTCTCGGATTCCCGCTTCTGTGGAGCATGCTCATGGTGATCCGTTCCGGCTGCTATGGAAAAGCGGTCACGACGAAGTCCGGGCTCATTCCGGAGATCGCGGTGTTCCTGCTGGTGATCCTCCTGATCATCGGGATGTTCACCATCGGTCTGAGGCAGTATTTTTACTACCTGAAGGATTTTTATGAGGGAAGAACTCTGCCCTACCCCAGTCTTCTGGCCGGTTTCGCGCTGGGAGACGTGATCCTCGGGATCCGGAAACTTCGGAACAACGATGCGGAACAAGGAGAATCATTATGAGCAAACGAAATAACTGGATCGCGTACTGCGCCCTGACTGTCCTGATCATCGTGCTGTTTCCGATCTTTATAAAACTGTCGGATTATCTGCTGATGACAGGACAAAGAAGATATCAGGTCACGCCGTACATAATAACGACTTTGATCGGCTTCCCGGTGCTTTGGGGCCTGCTGCTGTCGGTCCGGTCCCGCTGCTACCGGAAGGTGATCGGCAGGGCTGCGGACCTGATTCCGGAGATCCTTCTGATCCTGCCGGGGCTGGCTACGGCAGTTGGGATCGCATTCCCGGGAATGCTCTTTATGCCGCCGCAGCGTTTGATACAGCAGTTCATGGCGATCTTCCCCGCCATGTTCGCCGGGATCGCCCTGACGGACATCGCCGCCGGGATCGGGCAGATCCGGAAGAAGAAAACGGAACCTGTCATTCAGGAGGAGAATGAATAATGCCCCATACTCCCACCATCGACACTGCCTCCATCGAATCGGCCCTCCGGGATCCGGAGACGAAGGTCGTGGCCATGCTGTGCAGCTGTGTACTGAAAAAACTGGAGACCTGGTACGGCACTCCCCTCACCTATGAGCAGCTCACCGCCGCTCTTCTCAGAGCCGGGACCGATCGGGTGGTCACTCCCACCTGGACCCGGGCACGGAGCCTGGGGCAGGTGTCGGATCTGCTGGACCGGGATCTGGGAAACGGTGCCCGGATCATCACGGACGATCATGCCGTGAAAGGATGGCTGCGGAAGGAACATCCGGAACTGGAAGAACACTTCTCCTTCTACGATTCCCTGCAGACCTGCTTCGGCTCTTATTACCGGGAGCACCGTCCCGGCTGGAAACTGCTGAACATCACGTGCGACGATGTCAACGGACTGGAAGCCGCCGACACGGGCATCGTGGACTGGTTCCTGAATTCCCGGGGCTGCTATGAGCTGCTGGAAAAGACCGTGGGCTGTCCCGCCGGCTTTGAGGGCATTCCGCCGGAGGAGATCGCTCCCTTCGGGGATGACCGCCGCTATCATGAGATCCTCCGGGGGCACAAAAAAGGCCGTCATGAGGATTTTGAGACCGTCGTATTCCGGAAGGACGGCCGGGTCATCCGGATCCTCGGAATGTAATATCACAAATAAACGGACGGCCCCCGCCCCGCGGCAGGGTCCGTCTTTATCTTCTCTTTCCATTTTCCCCGTTGCTGATATATAATAGAGCACAGAAAAACAGTTCTGAAAGGAGTGCACCATGTATTATTCGATCCGTGAAACACTGGAACCGGTGGCAGAACCGGTGATCGGCGAGGACGACGCGCAGTATGTCTCCCTCCTCAGCTATTCCGCATGGCGTGCACAGAAAGAACAGTTCGATCTCGGCATGGACATTGAGGAACCGGAGAAGGCCGAGATCTTCACCACCCACGCCCAGGTCAACTACGATTCCCTCACCGGAACCTTCTGCATCCCGAACCGGAAAGACTTCGATGCGGAAGATGTGAAGTTCTCCTTTGCGCTGGATGAAAAGGGCATCATCTTCATTGACGATACCGGAGCCGCGGAAGCCATCGTGGAGACCATACGGAACACCCGGCGCTGGCGTGCCCCCAGTCTCTGGAGCAGATCGTAAAGGACGACCTGGCGCTGATGACCCGGCTGGAGCTGGAGATGGACACCATGGAACAGGCGGTCCTGGAAGATCACGAGGACGCCCTGCCCGTCACCCGGCTCAACGAGATCCGCCGGGACATCCGTGATCTTCAGAACCATTATGAACAGCTGCTGGACCTGGCGGAGGAACTGGAAGAAAACGAAAACGGCTTTTTCCGGCAGGAGAATCTCCGGTATTTCCGGCAGTTTCTCAGCCGGGTGGAGCGGCTGCGGGACATGGCCACGGCCCTGCGGGACTATACCATCCAGATCCACCCAGGTGGATGTCCGGCAGAACCGCATCATGACCATCCTCACGGTGATCACCTCCATCTTCCTTCCCCTGACTCTCATTGCGGGATGGTACGGCATGAATTTCCGCTACATGCCGGAACTGAACTGGCCCTGGAGCTATCCCATCGTCTTTGTGGTATGTATCGTCATCGTGGTGGCGTGCCTGATCTTCTTCAAGAAGAAAAAATGGCTGTGAGTGCTATATCACAGCCGTCATACAATGATCATGACCCGTCTCCGTTGAAGGAGGCGGGTCATGGCTTTTTTCGTTGTTTTCGAAGCGGGAGGTCCCTTTATTTTTTCCCCAGAAGGATGGCCGAGCCGGAAAGGCCCATCCAGAATGCCTCCGAGGGACCGATGGGATCCCCTTTGGTGGTGTCGATCATCCGCACCTCCTCATATCCCAGATTCCGGAGCTTCTTCATAAAGGCTTCCATGTCGCCGTACTTTGCCTTGGAGAAGATGTCATGGAGGGCAAAGGTGCCGCCCTTTTTCAGCACCCGCAGAGTCTCCATCAGGATCTCCTGCCGGTCCCGGACAGGGATGTTGTGATACACGTAGTTGCTCACCACGGCGTCGAACCGTTCATCCTCAAATTCCAGATGGGTGGCGTCTCCCCGGGCGAAGGAAACATTGGAAACTCCTTCCGCCTGCGCATTGCTCTCACACAGGGGCTTGTTGAAGGAAGCATATTCCTTTCCCCAGCGGTCCACGCCCAGGACACGGGCACCGGGACTGCGTTTTGCACAGGCAATGGTCAGCGCGCCGCTGCCGCACCCGACATCCAGCGCTTCTCCGCCTTCCGGCAGATCCACATGGGAGGCCACTTCCTCGATGATCCGGCGGGACAGCTGCCGTTTCCCGTCATAGGAGAATCTCCGGTACAGCATCGTCATCCACAGGGTGGATACCGCTCCCACCACGGTGCCCGCCAGAGAGAGGACGAGCAGGATCATGCGCCAGTGACCGGAGAGCACACCGCTGAGCCGGAAGAACAGATACAGTGCGAGAAAAGCACCGGTCCCGCAGGCTCCCGCTACGACCATCCCCTTCGGCATCCAGTTTTTATAGTTGGCACGAGTCATGTTTTCATCCTCCTGAGGTCATTACGTGTTAGTTTTTACTAACATATAATAACGCAATTCCGCCGTCCCGTCAACCGGTCCCGGCGGTGGGGAATGCGTTTCCTCCGGAACGCTGCGTTCCCGGAAACGGACGCAGAAAGATCCGGAGCCCTGCGCCGCTCAACGTTCGGCGTCCGGCTCCGGATCGGTCTTTTCGCTTTACCAGATACCGGGGATCAGACGGTATCTCACTTTTTTCTTATACTCCCTGTATCCCGGAAGTCCCTTCTCCAGCACCTGCTCTTCATTCCGAATCCGTTTGACGATGATGGGGATGTAGCACAGCATGACAAGGAAGGAAAGGACGGAACCCAGCACCAGGGGCATGGCTAGAAACAGGATCACCGTGGCCATGTACATGGGATGACGGACGATGCCGTACAGTCCGGTATCGATGACCTTCTGATTTTCCTGCACTTCCACCGTTCTGGAAAGGTAGGTGTTCTCCCGCAGCACTTCCCCGTAGAGGACATAGGCGGCCAGAAATACCAGCGCGGCGGCGATGCTCACCCCGAAGGGAAGCATCCGCCATCCGAACCGGAAACTCAGACCGGCCAGGATAAATGCCGCCAGGAACATGATCCCGCTGAAGAGGATGACCGTCTTCTGTTCGGATTCCTCTTCCTTCGCGTTCAGACGTTTCCGCAGAAGATCCGGATTCTTTTTCATCATCACCAGGCCCGCCGCGAACATGGGAACGAACAGGATCCCGGTGAGAAGCCAGCCCTGGGGATACCGGAAGGTCCCGGCGGGCAGGAACAGCAGGACCCCGAAGGCCAGAAGGCCTGCGGAGAACTT
>CADCMP010000108.1 GCA_902802565.1 Oscillospiraceae bacterium | reverse complement strand
TACAAGACTCGAACTTGTGACCTCCCGCACGTCAAGCGGATGCGCTACCAGCTGCGCCAATCGTCCTCACAGCGAAAGTTATTCTAACCTAAATGACAGGGGATGTCAACAATTATTATTGATTTTCCCGCGCAATTCAGACGCATTCAGACCCATATGTTTCGTGTCGAAAGAAAGTGGCTGACGGAATCAAATCAGTGATATAATAGACACAGTTTCAGGAGATGAAAAACCGAAGCTGCCAGAGAAAGAACAATTGGGAGAAGTATTCCATGAAGATATACGGGACTCTGGGACCTGCCTGCGGAGATGTGGCGGTCCTAAAACAGATGTTTGAACACGGAATGACCGGCATCCGGCTGAATCTCTCGCATACGACACTGCACGACGCCTCCGGGAGCATTGAGAAGATGCACCGGGCTGCAGCGGCGGCCGGCGTAAAAGCGGAACTTCTGATCGATATGCAGGGACCGGAACTGCGCATCGGACCGCTGGAGGAGCCAATCCTCCTTCAGGAGGGAGAACGTGTGGTTCTCTCCAATGGAAGAGAGGCGCAGATACAGATCCCCACCCGGAGCATTCCCATGATACGTCCGGAACAGGAAATCCTGCTGGATGACGGAAAGATCCTGTGCCGGGTAACGGAAACTGGGGAGGCCGGGATCCGGGCCGTCGTTCTACGCGGGGGGACTCTCGTGGGGCGCAAAAGCATCGCATTTCCCGGCCTTGTGGTTCCCATGCCGGCCATGACAGAACTGGACCGGGTCAACATCCGCTGCGCACAGAAATACGGTGTAACCGGAGTCATGCAGCCTTTTGTCCGATCTCCGCAGGATCTGAAGGATGTTCGGAACGAACTGGCGCAGGCTGGAGCACAGGGGGTCCGGCTGTTTGCAAAAATCGAAAACACGGCAGGTATCGAGCAGGTGGATGCTCTGATTCCCTGGGCCGATGAGATTGTGATCGCCAGAGGAGATCTGGGAAATGCCGTCAGGCTATGGGAACTTCCTGCCGTTCAGAAACGCATCGCTGCCGCCTGCCGGGCAGCGGGCCGGGATTTTATGGTGGTGACACAGATGCTTGCATCCATGGAACACCGTGCGGTCCCGACGAGGGCGGAAGTCAGCGACATCTTCAATGCCGTGCTGGACGGCGCTTCTTCCGTCATGGTCACTGGAGAGACGGCAGCGGGGGAGTATCCGGCAGAGGTCATACGTTATCTTGTCAATACGGTCCGGGCGGCGGAGGAATACCGGAAAACAACATGATCAGAGAGCTTTCCAGACGGTTTTGTCCGTCTTTTGGAGAGCTCTTTTTTTGCGTGTAAAAAGAAATGACCCCGGCGCATGAAAATGCTCTCGACAAAGCATCCAAAAAAGGAGTGTTCCCATAGTGCGAATGAACGAATGTGACCGAGATTGATTGACTTTGAATGAGATTGTGGTAATCTTAACAATGAGGTGATAGCCATGTTGACGGAGAAACGTCATCAGGTCATATTGGATTATTTAAACAAGCACGACGCGGTGACTGTCACTCAGCTGACCGGGCTTCTGAACAGCTCAGAATCTACCATTCGGCGGGATCTTAATGTTCTGAATGAAGAAGGAAAACTGCGAAAAGTTTTTGGTGGAGCAACATCGATCCAACAGAAGATCCCGAGCGCGGGAGATGAGAAAGTCAGCAGCAGAGAGCTTGTGATGCGCGAGGAGAAAGAGCGCATCGGGAAGTATGCCGCAACCCTCATCAATGATCATGATTTTATTTATATCGATTCCGGTACGACAACAGCCTGTCTGGTAGATCATATCACGAATCGGAATGCCACCTATGTGACGAATGGTGTGTCCCATGCCCTGAAGCTTCTGAGAAAGGGCCTTAATGCCTATCTGGTGGGAGGAAAGATCAAGCCGATAACCGAAGCTATCGTTGGAGCGGAAGGAATCCGAAGCCTGGAGGGATACAATTTCACCAAGGCTTTCATGGGCACCAACGGTATAGATATTCAGGCCGGCTTTACGACACCAGACGTGGAAGAGGGACGCATGAAGGAACGAGCGGTAGGGCAGAGCTATACCGCCTATGTGCTGGCGGACCATACGAAATTCCGCAGGGTTTATCCAGTATCATTTTCCCCGCTGGATACCTGCTGTATTATAACCGATCATATTCCGGAAGGTGACTTTTCGGAAATAACCGTAATTAAGGAGGTGAGTGAATGATCTATACTGTTACTCTGAATCCATCCATCGACTATGTTGTCCACATGGAGAGTCTGGTTGCCGGTATCACCAATCGAACCACCCGGGAGGAATATTATTACGGAGGCAAGGGAATCAATGTCTCTAATGTTCTGTCGGAGCTTGGCCTGGAGAATACGGCGCTGGGATTTGTAGCCGGTTTCACCGGGGAGGCTATTGAGAAGAGCCTTGTGAAACCGGGGATCCATCCGGATTTCATCCATCTGAAGGAAGGACTCTCCCGTATCAATGTAAAGATCAAGCACAACGACGAGACCGAGATCAACGGACACGACGGCGATACTCTCATCATTTCCGGAAGTGTTCCCAACACCATGCCCAATGATATCTATGAGCGTTTTCTGGAACGTCTGAAAGACAAAGATATCCGTATCGTGGTGGATGCCACCGGAAAACTTCTGGTCAATTCTCTGAAGTATCATCCGTTCCTCATCAAGCCCAACCGGCAGGAACTGTCCGAGCTGTTTGAGACAACGGTGAAATCGGCGGAGGATACGGAGAAATATGCACGGAAACTGCAGGAGATGGGAGCACAGAACGTGCTGGTTTCTCTGGGCGGTGAAGGCGCACTGCTGGTGGATGAATTCGGCAAGGTGCATACACTTGGAATCATCTCCCGCAACGTTGTCAACACGGTGGGTTCCGGCGACTCCATGGTAGCTGGCTTCGTGGCCGGATACGAGCTGAAGAAAGATTATGCCTACGCACTGAAACTTGGCAGCGCATGCGGAAACGCCACTGCATTCCTGCCGGGCCTGGCGACACGGGCACTGATCGACGAATTAATGGAAGTTTACAGCGAAGAAAGCTGAAAACCAATAAAAGAAGGAGAACAGATATGCGTATTACGGATCTTCTGAAACAGGAAGGAATCCTGCTCAATGCGGCTCCTGCGAGCAAAGCGGAAGCCATTGAGATGCTGATATCCCTTCATGACAAATGTGGCAGCCTGAACGACGTTGCCGCATTCAAGGAAGGGATCTTGAAACGCGAGGAGATGGGCACGACCGCCATCGGTATGGAGATCGCCATTCCCCACGCAAAAAGCGAAGCAGTCAAGGCTCCCGCTCTGACTGCCATCACCGTTCCCGACGGTGTGGATTATGATGCACCGGACGGAAACCCCTGCAAACTGCTGTTTATGATCGCAGCCACCACAGATGGTGATGTACATCTGGAAGTGCTGGCACGGATGATGCAGCTTCTGATGGATCCGGAGTTTACCGGAGGCCTGAAGGAAGCGAAAACTCCGGAAGAATTCCTTGCTATCATCGATGCCAAGGAAACCGAGAAATTCCCGGAAGAAGCAGCGGATGAACCGGAAGCCCCTGTGGCCGCCGCACCTGCCGCTGCTGAGAAAGCCGGCCCCCGCGTTCTGGCAGTCACGGCATGCCCCACCGGCATCGCCCATACCTACATGGCAGCGGAAGCACTGGCAAAGGCCGGTGAAGCCATGGGGATCAACATCAAAGTCGAGACCAACGGCTCCGGCGGCGCAAAGAATGTGCTGACCGCGGAAGACATCGCAAACTGTGACGGTATCATCATTGCCGCTGACAAGAGCGTTGAGACAGCACGTTTCGACGGAAAGCCGGTCTATTCCACCAAAGTGGCAGACGGAATCCACAAACCGGAAGAGCTCATCAACAAGATCCTCAACGGGGAGGCTCCTGTCTTCCATTCCGACAAAAAGGCGCAGGAAGTTGCCGCAGATGACAACGAATCCTTCGGCCGCAAACTCTATAAGCACCTGATGAACGGCGTCAGCCACATGCTGCCCTTCGTCGTAGCAGGCGGTATCTTCATTGCCGTCGCTTTCCTGATCGATGCTGCAGCCGGTGTTAAAGGCGGCGCAGACTTCGGTTCCCACACCGCAGCAGCAGCCTGGTTCAAGACCATTGGCGGATACGCATTCAACTTTATGCTCCCGCTTCTGGCCGGATTCATTGCCATGTCCATCGCCGACCGTCCGGGCCTGCTCGTCGGTTTCGTTGGCGGCTGGCTTGCCTCCAATGGTGCGACCTTTGCCGATCCCGGCGCAGCAGCCACCATTCCGTCCGGCTTCCTTGGCGCATTGCTTGCAGGCTTTATCGGCGGCTGGCTGATGAAGAAGTGCATGAAGATGTGCGAAAAGATGCCGCAGGCACTGGAGGGTATCAAACCGGTACTGGTATTCCCGTTGGCAGGTCTTGGCATCATCGGTGTAATGATGTGTGCAGTCAACCCCATCATGGGTGTTATCAATAACGGCCTGAACAATGCTCTTATCAGCCTGAACGAGAACAATCTCGGTGTACTGCTCGGCTGCATCCTTGCCGGAATGATGGCCATCGATATGGGCGGCCCGTTCAACAAGGCAGCCTACGTCTTCGGTGCCGGCATGCTTGCCAATGCTACGACGACCTCAGATCCTACTGCGGCTTACATGATCATGGCTTCCGTCATGATCGGCGGTATGGTTCCTCCCATTGCCATCGCTCTTAGCACCACATTCTTCAAAAAGCTCTGGACAGAAGATGAGCGGAAGAGCGGTCCGGTCAACTACATCATGGGTCTGTCCTTCATCACAGAAGGTGCAATCCCCTACGCAGCAAGTTATCCTCTGCAGGTCATCCCGTCCTGTATTGTGGGCTCTGCAGTTGCAGGCGGCCTGAGCTGGTTGTTCAACTGTACTCTTATGGCACCCCATGGCGGTATCTTCGTCCTGCCGACCATCGGCAACTGGCTGATGTACTTCGTGGCACTGGCCATCGGTTCTGTGGTTGGTATGCTGATGCTTGCCGTCCTGAAGAAACCTGCAAAAAAATAATCACATCGTAAGATAAAGGAGAATTGATATGGTATCCAAACATTTTACTGTTTCCAATGCTCAGGGCTTTCACATGCGCCCTGCCACCACATTTGCCAATACCATGGCAAAATACGGCTGCAAAGTAACCATCAAGCACAATGGCGCAGATGTTGACGGCAAGAGCCTGATGCACATCATGGCCGCCTGCATCAAGGTCGGAAGCGAGATCGACGTGATCTGCGATGGTGACGGCGAGAATGAAGCACTGGCAGAAGCTGCTGCGATGATCGAGAGCGGTTTTGGCGAGTAAAGCCCGATCTTAGAACTTTGAAAAGAACGAGGTGACAATATGTTGAAAGGAACTGGTGCGTCAGAAGGCATTGGTGTCGGCACAATCATGCTGATCGAAGAGGTGTCTCTGGAATACACACCAACCAAGGTGGAAGATCCCGAACAGGAGATTCTGCGCTTCCAGAAAGCAGTCCAGGAATTCATTCATGAGACGGAAGCTCAGGCAGAAGCACTGAAAGCGTCTGCCGGTGAAAAGGAAGCAGAGATCATGCTGGGCCATGTGTCCATGATCCAGGATCCGTATATGACCGGAGAAGCAGAGCGCCTGATCCGGGAAGGACAGTGTGCAGAGGCTGCGTTTGAAAGCGTCAGCGATATGTTTATCAACATGTTTGCCAACGTCGAAGACGAGATGATGCGGCAGAGAGCAGCCGATATCCGTGATATCAAATCCGGACTTCTGGCAGTTCTTCTCGGAGTCAAGGAAGTAAAAGTCAGCGATGCTCCTGCCGGCACCGTTCTGCTGGCGAAGGAACTGACCCCCTCCGTTACGGCTGGGATCAATAAGGACAATATCGTTGGTATCATTACAGAGACCGGGGGAAAGACTTCTCATTCGGCCATTCTGGCCAGGGCGCTGGAGATCCCTGCTGTTCTCAGCGTTGAGAATGCCACCGGAATCCTGAAAAACGGAGACTTTGTGATCGTCGACGGCAGCAAAGGAGATGTTATTTCCGATCCGGACGGAGAAACGGTGAAGGAATACACCGAGAAGCGGGAAAAATTCCTGCAGGAGCGCCGCGAACTGGAACAGTACCGCGGGAAGAAGACCGTCAATGCCAACGGCACGGAATATGAGCTGGTCTGCAACATCGGCAAACC
>CADCMP010000107.1 GCA_902802565.1 Oscillospiraceae bacterium | reverse complement strand
ACCGTTATAAACATCCTTGTCGTAGTTGTTCCGGATCTGCATCACCTTGTCCCGCTCTCCGAAGGCGATCCCGCCTCGGTGCAGGACCTGTTCCTGCGGGTTAAGCAACTGCTGAAGCCTTGTGTTCAGCGCGGCGGCGCCGATGACGCCCCGCTGCATGGGGGTGAGGATCTGAATGTCAAAGGGGGAGACATGATAGGCACGGGGAAGACGGTTCTCGATGAGATTGACGATCTCCTCTGCGGCCGCTTCCGGCTCCTCCTGTTCCAGAAAGAAGAAGTCCGAATCCCTTCCGTTGGAGATGTTGGGGAAGTTTCCCTCATTGATGCGGTGGGCATTCATGACGATGCGGCTCTTCTGTGCCTGTCGGAAGATCCGGGTCAGGCGCACCACCGGGATGACATCCGATTCGATCATGTCCCGCAGCACGTTCCCGGGCCCCACGGAAGGGAGCTGATCAGTGTCGCCGACGATCACGAGTTTCATCTCCTCCGGGACGGCATTGAGCAGGGCGTTCATAAGGATGATATCGATCATGGAAGCCTCGTCCACGATGAGGACATCCCCGTCCAGCGGATGATCGGCATTTCTCTCATAGCCCTGAGGAGGCTTGAACTCCAGAAGACGGTGGATGGTCTTTGCTTCCTTGCCGGTGGCCTCGCTGAGCCGTTTGGCGGCACGTCCCGTGGGAGCGGCCAGAAGGACCTTCTGACGGGACTGCTGCAGCGCCTGCAGGATCCCGCGGGTGATGGTGGTCTTGCCGGTACCAGGTCCGCCGGTGATGATCACCACGTTCTGGCTCATGGCGGTGGTGATGGCCATTTTCTGAATGTCGTCATAGGCGATGCCGGTTTCCCGCTGGATGGAGTCAAAATCCACATGGGGAAGGGACATCTGTACCGGTGCGTGAAGGATCTGCAGCAGTTTGTCCGCAACGCCTTTTTCCGCATGATAAAACACGGGAAGATAAACCGCTCCGTCCTCTTCCATGAGATCCGCCTGCTGTATGGCCAGATCCACGGCAGTCTCCACGGGAGCAGGATCCACTTCCAGCAGTTCCGCGGCTGTCTTTATCAGCTGCTCCCGTGTGGCGTAGACATGACCGTCTTCCGACAGCTGATTGAGGGTATAGAACAGACCACTCCGGCAGCGCTGGGGATCGTCTTTCTGCCATCCCATCTTTTCCGCCAGGGTATCGGCAGTCTTGAATCCGATGCCCCAGATATCATCTGCCAGCCGGAAGGGGTTGTCCCGTACCACACGGATGCTGTCGTTGCCATAGGTCTTGAAGATCTTGGTGGCAAAAGCGGTGCTGACGCCGTAGTTCTGCAGAAAGATCATGATGTTCTTGACTTCCTTCTGCTGTTCCCAGCTTTCCTGGATGCGGCGGAGCCGCTCCTTGCCGATGCCGGGGATCTCCAGCAGTTTCTCCGGCTGACTGTCGATGATGTCGATGGTATCCGTTCCGAACTGCTGAACGATGCGGGAGGCAAACTTCGGACCGATGCCCCGGATCATGCCGCTGCCCAGATATTTCTCGATACCGTAAGCCGTGGCAGGGAGGACCTCCTCCCATTTCACCGACTTGAACTGGCGGCCGTACTTTTTGTCTTCCGTCCAGTATCCCTCGCACAGAAGAACGGCTCCGACGAAAAGGTCGCCGAAGGTCCCCACCACCGTGACAAGATCCCGGTAGTCCTTCATATTCACTTTTAATACCGAGTATCCGTTCTCCGGATTCTGGTAGGTGATGCGTTCCACCACAAAGCGAATCGTTTCCATAGTTCATTCCTGTTTGCTGTTTTTCTAAAAGTATATCATAACAAGTCTTAAAAAGCACCGAAGACACAGCCGAACAGTTCCTGATCTGCTGTGTCTTCTTATGCTGAATCCGGTTATCAGCCTGTTGCTGCGGTGCCGGACTGGGAGCCATGCATCCCTCCGCCGAAGCCGCCGGGACGCATTCCGCCGTCCTGCGGCATACTGCCATTCTGGGGCATTCCGCCCATCATGCCTCCGCCGTTTCCGGCAGAGCCGATGGTCGTGGTGACGGAACTGACGGTCACTTCCTGACTGTTTGACCCCACGGTGAGGGTATAGGTGCCTTCCGCCAGTTCCGGAGAACTTAGGATCACGTTCTGGAACTGTTTTTCCGGAGTGAACGAGAGGACGGTGTTTCCGCTGCTGTCCGTCAGCGTGACAGTGGTGCCGGCACTGACTGCGGAATCCAGTGTGACCATCATACTGTACTGAGTGGAACTGGTTCCGAAGGTCTGTGCCATGCCGGCGCTGCCGGCGATCATCACGGTACCGCCGGTAATGACGGCATCAATGCCGTAATCCAGAGCACCGTTTCCGCTGTTGGTGGGACCGTATACCAGAATGGTTCCTCCGTCAATATAGAGATTGCCGTTGGTATCCAGACTGTCGCCTCCGGAATTTACGGTCACTTCGCCGCCTGTGATGCGGAGGTAGGCGTCTTCTTCCACATCCATCATGCCGCCGCCCATGCCGCCGTGACCACGCAGTACCGATCCGTCCTGTGTCTGGGAAGCATCGGCTGCTGTATCGGTCATGGCAAGGGAAACATATCCGGATCCTTCTTCTCCGTCTTCCGAGGTGACGGCTCCGAATCCGTTGCCGCCGCCGGCTCCCATGAATCCGTCATTGCCGGTACTGGCGGAACCGCCGGAGGCGTTGATGCCGTCGTCGGAAGAAGTGATGTCCAGAACACCGCCGTTGATGTCGATGGTGAGGGCTTCGATGCCTTCATAACACTGCGAGATGGTGATGGTTCCGCCTTCGATGGCCACCGAATTCTCCGCATGGATCCCGTCGTCCTGTGTGGCAATATCCAGAGTACCGCCTTCGATATAGACAAAGCCCTGTCCGTCTTCCTCATTGTCCGAATGAAGAGCATCGTCCTCGGAGCGGATCTCGAAAGTGCCGTCTTTGATGCGAATGGAATCCTTGCCGGACAGAGCCTTGCCGGACGAGGTGATATGGTAGGTTCCTCCGGTGAATTTCAGATCATCCTTGCTGACGATGGCATGATTGGCAGATGCCTGGATCGTCAGGGTACCGCTGCCGTTGAAGGTCAGGGTGTCCTTGCTGAAGATGACGCCGTCGATATTGGAGTCATCCACTGTTGCACTGTATGTCTGTCCGCCGTCGGAAAGAGTATTCTCGGTGCCCTCTGCCAGCGTGACAAACACCTTGTCCGCCTGGGTGACCAGGATGCAGGCAGAGTCACTGTTCGTGAGGGTGAGGCCATTCAGGACCAGCTGGATCTTGCTGGTGGAATCCGCACTGATGACGATCTGGCCGTCCTCAGAGGAACCGGAGAGCACATAGGTTCCTTCTTCCGTAATGGTCACGGTGCTGCCTTCCGCAGCGGCGCCGGAGCCCTCCGCAGAGACTGCGGATCCGTCAAAGGTGATGTGAGTGGAGGTCGCGTCGTCATAGCTGGGATCCTGATCCCGGCTGGTGAACAGATCCGTTTCCTCGATACTGGAAGTATTGACGGCGGACACGGCAGATGCCGTGTCGCTGTCCCCGGAAGAGTCCGTTTTGGAACCGCACCCGGTGAGGAGCATGGTGAGCATGCTCACGACGATGACAACGGAAAGAATACTGAAGATCTTTTCTTTTAACATCGTTTAGCCTCCTTTGTCTTTGCTGTACTTTGTTCTTACGGCTCTGAGTATATCCGCGGAACTTAAATTCAACTTAAAAACAGAGGAGGAAAACTTGTCCTGTCTGTAAACAATCAGTATAATGGAGCC
>CADCMP010000106.1 GCA_902802565.1 Oscillospiraceae bacterium | reverse complement strand
TCCAGTCTGCTGATCTTCCTGCTCGCCTTTTTCGGCTGCATCGTCCTGCACGAACTGATCCACGGGCTGAGCTGGAGCATCTTCACGCCCCGGCACTTCAAGGACGTGGAATTCGGCGTCATGCGCAGTTCCCTGACTCCGTACTGCGCCTGTACGGTGCCTCTGAAGCGGTCCCAGTACATCTTCGGGGCCCTCATGCCCATGGTGGTAGTGGGGATCGTTCCACTGATCCTCGGCCTTGTCATTGCCAGCCCCGGGCTCCTGCTTCTGGGGATCGCGATGACCGACGCCGCGGCAGGGGATCTCATGATCGTCCGGAATGTCCTTGGCTTTAAGGAAGCCGGAAAGGAAGTCGTCTATATGGACCATCCGACGGAAGCCGGCGGCGTGGTCTTTGTGAGATAAAGGAGGAAACTGAAATGGCAAAGAAAAACAACCGCTTCGAAGTGGTCTTCATGGACGGAAATTCGATCAAGGACGGAGGCCAGCGCGAGATCCTGGTGGATACCGAGACCGGCGTCAACTATCTCGTATGGAAATCCGGCTATGCCGGCGGCATCACGCCGCTGCTGGACCGGGAGGGAAAGCCCGTCATCTCGGCAGTGGTGATGAAGGACTGAACTGGAAGACAGGAGACACGCAATGCACAGAAAAATCTTCGCGGTGATCCTGGCAGGGGTACTGTCCCTGCTGACGCTCACCGCCTGCGGAACATCCGAATTCGGAATGACGGAGAATACGGAAAAACGGATGGTCATCACGGCGGAACGGGCCGCGAAGGACGACTTCTTCCTGGTGGGGAGCCTGAAGGTGGACGAGGGAGAGCAGATCACGATCTCCTCCGACCTGGAGAAGGGATCCGTCCGGGTGGAGATCTTCCGCTGGGGGGAGGAACAGGATGCCGATACGCTGCCGGAGACCGGCGGCGAGGCGACCCTCACGGCGAACCTTCATGCCGCCGACGGAGCATCCGGCACGGTGGAACCGGGAAACTACTCGCTGAAGGCCGTCTGCCTGGAAAAGGCCACCGGCACCGTGACCATCGAGGTAGTGCCGGCAGAATGACCGACGGAAAACCGAATACTGACAGAAAAGGAACCTTTCCGCAACAGGAAAGGTTCCTTTTTCACAGCCTGTCGTATTTTTCCGCCCGTCCCCGGGCTTTCTCCACCGGATATTTCCTCTCGTTCTGGTCCATCTTTTCACGGACGATCTCGTCCGCGTCCAGACCCAGACAGTCCAGCATCTCGCAGCAGCAGGTGATGACGTCCGCCAGTTCCGCCTTCACGGCGTCCCGGTCATAGTCCGTCTCATTCCACTGGAAGCACTCCAGCAGTTCGCCCGCCTCGATGGCGATGGACTTGGCCAGATTGGCCGGCGTGTGGAACTGCTCCCAGTCCCGGTCGGTCACGAACTTCCGGATCCGTTCTCTCGTTTCCTCTCTCATGCGATCACCCCTTGTAATCGAATCCCGTGCGGTTGAGTACCTTTCCAACCACGGCGAAGTTGTTGTGCTGCGTCACCCGGATGGGGTCGTACTTCGGATTGAAGGACACCAGCACCGGCTTCTTCTGCACGTTGCCGGAGGAGTAGAGGTAGTCGTCCATCTCCTCCTCACCGGGCATCTCCTCTTCATACCGCTTGATATAGCTCTCGCCGTCCAGCAGGAAGATCCCCACGTCGCCGGGACGGAGGGTCACCGTGCGCCGGACAAAGGCCAGCTGATCGCTGTAATAGGCCGGCTCCATGCTGTCCCCGGCGATGCGCAGGGCAAACTGGGTGCCGGCGGGCACCACGCTGCGGGGCAGGGCGATGCGGTCATGGACATCGCTGTCCAGAAACTGTCCGGTGCCGGCGGAGGCCGCCTGCAGGTAGAGATCGAACTCCACGATGTTGTCGGGAACCTCTTCCGGAGCCTCTCCGGGATCGCGGTCGTAGTCGCCGCTCTTTTTCAGAAGCCGGATGTACTGTTCCACCAGGGCCTGTCCCTCGTCGTTCAGGGACTCCGGTCCCGTTCCGCGGGCCGCGCCCTCCAGGAAATATCCGGAGATGTCCTCAATGTCCAGCGCCCGGCACAGGGCCAGCAGCTGATAGGCGTTGGGGGTGCGCACCCCCGTCTCCCAGCAGCTGTAGGAGGAGGCGGTCATGGAGATGCCGTATTCCTCCAGCTGCTTGACGAACTGTCCCTGACGGATCTTCTTTTCCCGCCGTGCCAGAGACAGCCGGGATCCCAGCAGATTGTCCCGGGCCGCGTCCTGTATGTTGAATCCCTCACGGTTCTTTGTACTCATATCGTGTTCCTCCTCACTTGCCGCGCACACCGTGCGGCAGGGGATATACTCTCGCGTTCATTATACGACAGTGACGACACTGGGTCAATAAAAAACTTGCTAATTGTACGAATAATGCGACAGATTCAGACGTAACGCAAATTTTTATTGACAGCGGCGGGAACCGGGATATATCATGGGGGTGCGATGGAAACAAAACAGAAACAAAAGCGAAGGAGGGATGCCTGGTGACTGCCACTACTGTCCACGTGCCGGAGAACCGGAAGAAGACGCCGGTACGTGTCATCGCGGAAATAGACGAGCAGGGCAATCAGCGGCCGCTGCGCATCAAATGGCAGAACTGTGAGTATGTGGTAGACCGGATCCTGGGCGTGAAGAAGTCCTTTCCGTTCTGCACCGGCGTGATCGCCGACTGCTATATGATCGAGATCGGGGGCAAGGTCTCCTACCTGTTCCTGGAGGGAAAGCGCAGATGGTTCGTCGGGGAGAAGTGTGAGCAGCAGCTGGGCTATGGGGTATGACGACGAAAGAGTCCCTGAAGATCATCGGGGAAGACATCCTGAAACAGTGTCCCGATACGGTGCGGCGCATCACCGACTGGCCGGGGACCCGGGAGGTCTACCGGATGGATCCGGAAGCGTTTTCCACGCAGGTACTGCACCTGCACCGGAAAGTAATGCGCCTGAGCACCGACGGCAGCATCATCGGCGCGGCGGTGTTCGAACACGATCAGATCGTGACCACCTATTCCGTGGACGGGGAGATGATGATCTCCCGGCCCCTGAAGAATACCATTTACATCGACCGGTACGCCTGTACGCAGCAGCCCCTTCCGGTGCCGGATTCCCGCTTCCGTTTCACGGAGATGCATGAGGCCTGCCACCATATCCTGGTGCGCATGGGATTCATGGAGCCCCGGCCGGTGATGTACCGGAGGACGGACCGGGAGGAGAGCCGGGAGGAGCGCATGGCGGATTATCTCGCCGCCTACCTTCTCATGCCGGACAGCGTCCTGATCGCCATGATGAAGAGCCGGGATTACCGGCCTCTGGTAAGCTATGAGGATGTGATGCCCCGCCGGGACGCCATGTTCTTTGAGAACATGACCCGCTCCCTTCAGGTGTCCTCCGCCGCGCTGACCCGCCGTCTGCGGGACGCGGGGTTCTGGGAGGACCGGAGCATCTACGAGTACGAGGATCCGGACCGCCCCTGGGGCTACGATCCCATCGGAGGGGTGATGCCATGACCCGGAGAGCCATGGACGCCGTGCTGGAACAGCTGCACCGCCATGTGCAGACTCCCGAGGGGAGAGCGGCGCTGGTACGGCGCATCTGCACGCCGCTGACGGAGGAGGAGTACCGCCGCGGCATGGAGCGGGGGATCCTCACCGATCCCGTCCTGTACCGGAAGGTGAAGCGTCCCATGCGGGACCGGGGCGGACACCGGGTGTGTGATCTGCAGTACGACACGGAGTCGGAGGAGAGGACCCTGATCTTCAAACAGGGCGGCCTCCGCACGGAGATCCCCCTGCGGGACCTGGACCGGTCCTTCGAGGATCTCATCCGGGACACCGGGGACACGGATCTCAAAAACTGAATATAAACCGTCGAGCAAACGGACCCGAACAAGATACGAGGTCGACCTGCCGGGGTTATCGGACAGAGAACCATATTCTCTTCCGGTGATCACGGCAGGTCTTTTTTTTCGCCACAGGACCGGAAAGGAGGGGATCTGCCCGAAAGAAACGAAACAGCCGCAGGGCGCATCAAAAAAAACGGAT
>CADCMP010000105.1 GCA_902802565.1 Oscillospiraceae bacterium | reverse complement strand
CGGACAGACCTTTTCATCTGTGATGCAGGACATCATGGACGCCCTGGAGGAGAGCCGGACGATGCAGCAGCTGGGCAATACCGCCCGGGACGTGACCCGGGACCCGGAGGAGGCGCGGCGCCGGGTGTCCTACCGGATCCTCAATTACGGACGGAACATCCAGAACATCACCACCCGGCCCTACCGGGTGCAGGGGGAGTTCGTCTACGTCTATTCCCTGGAACTGGGCAACGGCGGCAGGATCCCCGTGGACAAAAATCTGGCGGACAAGCTGGACCTGAAGGAGCCGGAACTGTATGAGCTGGCCCGGAAGAACAGCCCCGTCGTCACCCCGGCGGAGGTCCTCACCATCGGCCAGGCCCTGGGCTTTCCCGGCCAGCACCCGGACGACATGATGGTGATCTCCAACACCGAACACGCCGACGGCGCGGTGGCGGTGCTGTATCCGGAAGTGGATGCCCAGCTGAGGGAACGCTTCGGCGGGGACTACTACGTGCTGCCCTCCTCGGTGCACGAGGTGCTGGCGGTGCCCCGGGAGCCGGACCGCCTGCAGGCCCTGGAGGAGATGGTGCGCAGCGTCAATTTAAGCGGCGCCATGCGTCATGAGGACTATCTCTCCGACCACGTGTTCGAGGTGAGAGACGGACAGCTGACGCGCGCCATGCCGGAACGGGTGGCGGAGAAGACCGTCCCCGTCCGGAACGACCTGGAGCGCTGAGACAGATTGGAGGAACGTATGGAGACGAAACCCAGTGCCATGGACGAGACCCTGAAGAAACTGGAGGAGGGGGTGAAGACCCTCTTCACCAGCGAGGGGTATCAGAAATACCTGAAGACCATGGCGAAATTCTCATCCTACAGCTTCAACAACACCGTCCTCATCGCCTCCCAGCGCCCGGACGCCACCCTGGTGGCGGGATACCGGGCCTGGCAGACGAAGTTCGGCCGGCAGGTGAAACGGGGAGAGAAGGGCATCAAGATCATCACTCCCATGAAGGTCACGGAGACCAAGGAAGTGACCCTGGTGGACCCCCTTACCCACAAGATCAAACGGGACGCCGACGGGCGGCCGATGAAGGAGCTGCGGGACGTGACCATCCCCCGGTTCCGGGTGACCACCGTCTTCGATATCTCCCAGACGGAGGGGAAGGAGCTTCCCGTGCCGGAAGTACATCCTCTCACCGCCGCCGTGGCGGGATACGAGGACATGCTGGAGGCCATCTGCCGGTACTCCCCGGTGCCTATCACTATCGAGCCGGTGGAGGGCACGGACGTCAACGGCTTCTACCACCATGTGGAAAAGCGCATCGCCGTGAAGGAGGGGCTCAGCCAGGCCCAGACCATCAAGACGGCGCTGCACGAGGTGACCCACGCCCTGCTCCACGACCGGGACAAACTGAAACAGGAGGGGATCCAGAAGGATCCCCATGCCCGGGAGGTGGAGGCCGAGAGCGTGGCCTATACGGTGTCCCAGGCCTTCGGGCTGGACACCTCCGGCTATACCTTCGGGTATGTGGCCTCCTGGAGCCGGTCCATGGAGCTGAAGGAACTGAAACAGGCCATGGACATCATCCGGCGCACCTCCGCGGTGATGATCGACGGGATCCGGGGACATCTGAACGATCTCCGGCTGGAGCATCTCATGGAGGAACCGGATCTGGCGGTGCGCGTGGACGCCGTCCTGCGGGAGAACGACTATTACGGCTACACCGACGGTGTGGAGGATCCGGAGGAGAACATCGCCAGCCTCCGGGACAGCATCGAAAAAGGCAGGACCGGAGACATCCGGGAGTATCTGGAGGAAGTGGCAAAGAGGGAGGACCGTCCGGCCCTGGCCGCCCTGGCCGGTCAGACCCTGCAGGACATCCCGGAACCGGCGCCTCTGGACCGGCAGCTGGGCCAGATCCGCTTCTACGCCGCGGAGAACATGACCCTGCCGGTGGCGGGGCAGTATCTGGAGACCCTCTCCCTGCAGGACGCCCGGCAGGCCTATGAATCCATGCCGGAAAACGGCAGGCGGGGCATCGGCGCCATCCTGTACGACGGCGCAGTGCAGCGGGACGTGCCCCTCCTGGTGGGAGGCCGGCTGCAGGAGCACATCCTGGAAAACGGTCTGTTTCAGAAGGACGGGAACCTGCGCGGCGCATTCCGGGAACTGGACCGGATGATGCATCCGGAACCGGCGAGAAGTGCGCCGGAACACACCATCGGGAAAGGAGAGATGAGCCGATGAGCAGACTGTATCTGGACGGGGATGAGGAACTCATCCTGACACTGTACCGCGGTCCCACGCTGCGGGAGACCATCCGCAACATCCGGCAGGTTTTAAACATGTCCACCACCGACGAGGAGATGACCGCCCTGCTGCGCCGGACCCTGGAGGACCTCATCATGATGAACGAGGAGGAATTCGCCGCCCGGCGTCCTGCGGGACCCGGAGACCCGGCCGGACTCGTGGATCTGTTCTATGAGACGGAGGAGGCGGGCTGATGGAAGGCTACGCGCTGTATGAGCACTGTGAGATGGCGAAGCGCGGGCTGTCTCTGAAACGTCTGCAGGATACCGACCACTGTCCGGTGATCGACGACTATCTCCGTCTCCGGCAGGTGATCCCGGAGGACGGGGACGTCTCCGTGCAGGAACTCGTCAAAAGGGAGGTGGAGTATTCCCTGGACAAGCTCCGGGGCACCGTCATGGCGGAGATGACCGACGGGATCACCACCTGCTGGTTCCTGGAGGATGCGGAAACGGTGACGCGGCTTCCGTTCTTCTTCCGGGAAAAGGACCATGCCGTCGCGCCCCGCACCGGCGGGGAGTCCGTGACCCTTCCGGGAAAGGAGGGGTCCTGGACCGCCGAGGACACCCGCATCGTTCACGGCAGGATCATCTATCTTATGGCACAGTCCCGGGAAGACAAAACGGTGCGGTGTGTCGTGGATGCCGACGGGAATGCTCCCGGCTATGACGCCGCCGGCGGATTTACCGGGGAGATCATGGAAAAGCTGAAGAACTGGATGGGGAATATGAAGCGCTTTCAGGGGGATATCGGAGTCTTTGCCCGGAAGAGCGAGGAGACGTTCGGACCGGCGGAAGATCCCCCGGAGGATCTCATCCGGGGACGGGAACTCTGCGGGACGCAGATCTCCGTCCGGGCCTATCTGAAGCAGGAACAGCGGAAGCTTCGATGGAAGGAACAGCAGAAGGGGACACCCGGATAGGTGCCCCCTTTGTTCTCCGTTTCAAAAACTCCGGAAATGTGGTATCTTTATTATCAGAAGAAACGGGAAGGAGAGATGGTATGCTTACCTACGAACAGGCCTATGAGGCCGCCCTCCGGCTGATGCCCAATATCGATGCCTGCGCGGAATATGAGAATGCGTACATGTTCAAACGTAAGGCGGAGAATCACAGCATCGGCGGACACGGTTTTATTATCATCATGAAGGATTCTGGTAAGACGGTGCCACAGACGGAGTTTTTCGAGAAGTACGCCACGGAGCTGATCCGGGAATTTGATGTGACGGCGGAAGACCGCAAAAGCAGGAAAACAAGAAAAAAATAAAGCACGCAGGACCAGATCGGGAGGAACCCTACAATGAGCAAAAAAATCAAACAGACCGCAGGAAGAGATCAGCTGGGTGAGTTTGCACCCATGTTCGCACATCTCAATGACGATGTGCTGTTCGGAGAAGTATGGAATGAAGAGGCCATCAGCACAAAGACCAAGTGCATCGTCACCGTTGTCTCCCTCATGGCATCCGGCATCACCGATTCCTCCCTGACCTATCATCTGCAGAACGCCAAGGCACACGGCGTCACGAAGGAAGAGATCGCCGCCATCATCACCCACGCCACCATGTATGTGGGCTGGCCGAAAGGCTGGGCGGTGTTCCGTCTGGCCAAGGAAGTGTGGAACGAGGAAGTGGCTCCGCTGACGGAGAAGGACCGGTATCAGAACACCATCTTTTTCCCCATCGGCGACCCCAATGACGCCTATGCCCAGTTCTTCGTGGGACAGAGCTATCTGGCGCCTCTCACCACACAGCAGGTCCCGGTCTACAACGTGACCTTCGAGCCGGGCTGCCGCAACAACTGGCACATCCACCACGCCAAAAACGCCG
>CADCMP010000104.1 GCA_902802565.1 Oscillospiraceae bacterium | reverse complement strand
CGCTTTTGTGCTGGGTCCCGTGCCCGCTGCCTTCGCCGCCGGATTCGGCAGTGTCGTGGCGGATCTGCTGCTGGGCTACAGTGCCTATGCGCCGGGGACACTTCTGGTGAAAGGACTGGCTGGCCTCACGGCAGGGGCGCTGTTTGTAGTTATGAAAAAGCGCACCGGACTGTTTTTGTCATCGATGATATCCGGTGTCGCCGGGGAACTGGTCATGGTGGCCGGGTATTTCGGCTTTGAGACCCTCGCCCTGCAAAGTGCAGCCGCGGCAGCGGCCGGTGTGGTCCCGAACATTCTGCAGGGAATCGCAGGAGTGCTGGGGGCGCTTGTGATGATGCCTGCAATGAATCGAATCCTTCCGATCGGTTGGAAAATCAATTCTCAGCAGGGATGATAAAGACAAACGAAAAAAGGACTGCCGTCCGAGGTCATTTTTCGGAACAGCAGTCCTGATTCTGTTATCTGGATTTTGTGACGATGGTCTTCTTTCCGTTTCCCAGACGGGAACGGGCTTTTTTGAGATACTGACGCTGCCGTTTCCGGTTTTCCCGAAGCTCATGACGCAGCCGGACCATGCGGGGATCCTCATGCAGCGATTCCAGCCGCGGGAACGCGTGGAGGATACGGCGCTGCTGACGGGACAGGGTATCGGCAATCGTATCGTAGATCTCCTGAGCCTCCGGAGATGCCTGCAGGGTCTCCAGCTGCTGTTCCATGGCCTCCGCCAGTTCGTCCAGCTTCCGGTCCAGACCGGTGAAGCCCAGGATGGTGACGATGTTGTCAGCCACGAATCCGGCAAAGAGGAGGAGTGACGACAGATCCAGCACGAGAGGAGAGATCCGGCTCAGTACGGCCCGAAGTGCGGGATCCGCCCGGTCCACCATGTAGGTGCAACCGGCACCGAAGGCCAGAAAGCCTCCGATATAGATGCGTCCGTTGAGGTTCATCGGCTTGTCCGAATAGTCCCACCACCGGGCATGGAAGATCTTCTCCATGGCGGCACTGGTAGCGTACTCCAGCGCGCAGCACAGCGTGCCGGAGGAGAGAAACAGCGCCAGGGGATTGCGGATGTCGTTGAGAAGATAGGATGCCAGCATGGCGCCGCTGCCGTAGATGGGACAGTAGGGTCCGTTCAGAAACCCGCGGTTGATGAGACGGTGATATTTTCCCAGTGAACAGAACATGCTCTCCCATACCCAGCCGGCAAAGCTGTAGCCCATAAAGCAGGAGTAGTCCGTGCAGAGCCCGTGGATCAGGTTCCGTCCGGACCCGTATCGTGTTTTCAGGTTCTCCCGGATCAGCTGCTGCATATAGTCCCGGGTCATGGGAGGCCGGGGAAGAAAAAGACTGTTGTTATCGATCATGATCAATTACCTCAGATGGTTATTTTTCGTGTTCTTTTGAGTTGGAGTATATCACGGGAATGAAAAAAAGTCTCGCCGGAATTTTTCCGTATGGACGGGAAGAGGCGGGTCACGGGACGTACGGTACTTTCTTGCAAAGGTCCGGTACAAAGAGTATAATCCATCACTGAGTTCCGCGTCACCGGCGCCGGAACGTCCAATACAGATCAGAACAGGAGTGTTTTCATGCCCTCACTGGTACAGCTCATACTGCTGTTTTTTGCCTATTCTATCGTGGGATGGATCATCGAAGTGACCGGGAAATACTTTCAGTATCACCGGTTCATCAACCGTGGATTCTTCACAGGACCGTGGCTTCCCATCTACGGTTCCGGATGCGTGCTTATTACCCTCGCCGTGGAGAGCCTGGCAGGAGTGGAATACGGCATCGGAACCACCTTTGCCATCTCCTTCGTGCTGTGCGGCGTACTGGAGTATATGGTGAGCTTCGTCATGGAAAAGCGGTTTCACGCTCGCTGGTGGGATTACAGCCAGAAGCCCATGAATCTGCACGGGCGTATCTGGATCGGCAACCTCATCCTCTTCGGGCTGGGCGGCGTCCTTGTGGTCCATCTGGCAAACCCTGTGCTGCTGAAACTGTTCGGAATGATCAGTGTTCTGGGCCAGGAGATCCTGGCGGGAGGTCTGGCGGTGCTGTTTGTCGCCGACTACATCATCTCACACTTTGTCCTCAAACTGGTGAAACGCAGCGTTGAGAGCAGTGAGGCGGACAATACGGAAGAGATCAGTAGGGAAGTGCGGATGATCCTTCGCGACCGGTCGGTCTTTGCGCGGCGGTTTGCCGATGCCTATCCGGAGGTCATCTACCGTACGGAGCGGGTGAAGGCCCGTGTTGATCAGATCCGCGCGGAGAGCGAGCGCATCCGCCGGGAAGCGGAAGTGCGTGTATCGGAACTGAACCAGCAGCTGGCTGCCAATCTCGAGCCTACATTATCCGTAAAGAATACGATCCTGGAAAAACAGGGAGAGCTGATCGACCTCATCTATGAGGAACAGAACGCTACGGAGAAAGCCCGGGCGCTAAAGGCGGAGATCGATGAGAAGAACGCTCTGCTGAAGAAACGCAGGGAGCGTCTCAATGTCCTTCCGTCCCTGACGGAGCGGGAAACGTGATCGGTTTTCGGCTATAAGCAAATACAGAACATCCCGTGCATCGGAACAAAGCTCCGGTGCACGGGATGTTTTATGCGGGTCGGGATCAGTCCAGGATCTCATAGTATTCAGAATAATTGCCCAGCTTCTGATCGAACTTGTTCTTGCTGATCGTCTCCGGCACCTCTACCGGGTAACGGCCGGAAAAACAGCCGTCGCAGAAGCAGACATTGGCACCCTCTGCGATACGGTGGGTGGCATCGATGGAGAGATATCCCAGGGAGTCGGCACCGATCACCTTGGCGATCTCCTCTGCGGAGTCAAATTGACAGGCGATGAGGTTGTCACTGCTGTCGATGTCCGTTCCGAAATAGCAGGCGTGTTTAAAAGGCGGTGCGGATACCCGCATGTGCACTTCTTTCGCTCCCGCTTCCCGCAGCAGTTTTACGATGCGGGCACAGGTGGTGCCGCGGACAATGGAATCGTCGATCATGATGACCCGCTTTCCTTCGATGTTCTCCCGGATCACGTTCAGCTTGATCCGGACGGCATTCTCCCTCTGAGCCTGGGAGGGCTGGATGAAGCTTCTGCCGATATAGCGGTTTTTGATGAGACCGATGCCGTAGGGGATCCCGCTCTCCCGGGCATAGCCCATGGCCGCGTCGATTCCGGAATCCGGCACCCCGATGACGATGTCCGCATCCACCGGATGCTCTCTGGCCAGGAAGGTCCCGGCTCTCATTCTCGCGTGATGGACGGAAACTCCTTCGATCACGGAATCGGGACGGGCAAAATAGATGTATTCGAAAACGCAGATGCTGCTGTTTTCCTTTGTCGTACAGTGCGTCTTAATGGATCGGATCCCTCCGTCGGAGATAACGACGATCTCTCCCGGTAGAACATCCCGTACCATACTGGCTCCCACGGCATCCAGAGCACAGGATTCACTGCTGATACAGTATGCTCCGTCCGGAAATCTGCCGAGACAGAGAGGACGGAAGCCGTTGGGATCCCGGAAAGCGATCATTTTGGTCGCCGTCATCAGCACGCAGGAATAGGCACCTTTGATCTCACGCATGGTCTGTTCCACCGCTTCCTCGGTGCTGCTGCATTTCAGCCGTTTGGAGACGATGGTATAGGCAATTGCTTCCGTATCCGAGGTCCCGTGAAAGATCCCTCCGGAAAGCTCATACTTTTTCCGGAGCTCGTCGGCGTTGACCAGGTTTCCGTTATGTGCCAGGGCGAGATTTCCCTTGATATGGCGGATGACCAGAGGCTGGATGTTTCCCAGATCCTTGCCGCCGGTGGTGGAGTAACGTACATGGCCGAGAGCCATGTTTCCTCTGCCAATGGCCTGAAGCCGGCCGGCGGTAAATACATCCGGTACCAGTCCGTTTCCTTTGTGATGGGAGAATACTCCGTCATCATTGACGGCGATCCCGCAGGACTCCTGACCTCGGACACCGCATTCTTCGTGTATAGAGTTGAACATTGATGACCTCCGGTCTTTGCTGCGGAGGTGTCCCGAAAACGGGTGGCAGACAGGACACCATTGTGAAAATCCGCAAAAAAATATAACGAGGCCCTTGAGATTACTCAAAGACCTCGTTGTCTTACATTAGGAGGCTACACCCGTATCATGAAATTGTCAATAACATTCGGATAGGAATCTTTTTGACTGTTCAAAGGAAAACGACACTATATATTGCAAAAGGAAAATATAAATTGCGAATGCAATATATACTTGACATTCATGAAAGATAGGCTTATACTGGCCATGACAGGAGGGAACGGATATGAAAAACATGAAGATGAAGTTCCGCAGAATGGATCTGGGAATGTCGCAGACGGAGCTGGCGGAAAAGGCCGGAGTGACGCGGCAGACCATCGGACTCATCGAGGCAGGGGACTTCAATCCCTCGTTAAATCTATGTATTTCCATCTGTGTGGCGCTGGGCGTCACCCTGAATGATCTATTTTGGGAGGATTCTTATGGACAAGCGTAATCAACTGGATGAACGGCAGGAACAGATCGTTCTCAAGATCGAGCATAACGGCTGCTGGTTTGCCTTCTGGGCACTGCTCGTTGCACTGATCGTAGAACAGTTTATTTTCGGTTTCGATTTCAAATACATTGCCGGTGAGTGGATCATCTTCATGATCCTGGCGGTCTATCTCTGCAGTGCCTGTCTGAAAAACGGCATCTGGGACCGTCATCTCAAAGCCAACGGAAAGACCAATCTTATCGTATCCGCTGTCGCAGCCGTCGCCTTTGGTGTCGTTATGGCTGTCGGCAGTGCCGTCCGGTATCCGGGACATCTTACGGGATCTCTGGCAGGTGGACTGATCAGCGCGGTCTGCGTCTTTGTACTCATCTTTGTGTGCCTGAGCATCCTGGCCCGGTCCTATCGGAAACGGCAGCAGGAAATGGAACAGGAGCCGGAGGACGAGTGAGAGCATCCGGCACAACGGAAATAAATCAACAAAAAACAATCCCGGGAAAGCAAACGCTTTCCCGGGTCTCATTTTTTATGTTGTTTGAGATCCTCAGCAGCGGCCGGCAAATTCCTCATAGAACTGTTCCGAACGGCTGCGTGTGGCGGGAGGAGCACTGTCCAGCTTCCGGTCGGCGATGTCCAGGATCACTTCCGGCCGTACCCAGGGACGGTCCTGGATGCAGCTGGATTCCTCATGGGTCAGGTATCCTTTGTAGGCGGTCAGGCCGCGGCGGAGGAATCCGTCCCGGGCACAGGCCTCGGCCACACCGTTTTTCGCGATGCTGCGGAAATGGGGCAGGACAGAGGCGGCATAGGCCACGGAGGTGGAACCGGCGATGGCACCGGGGATGTTGTCCACGCAGTAGTGGACAACGCCTTCCTCGATATACATGGGATCCTCATGAGTGGTGGGATGG
>CADCMP010000103.1 GCA_902802565.1 Oscillospiraceae bacterium | reverse complement strand
ATGCGGAATTTGTAGGAATACTCCATAGTCGATCCTCATGTTCTTTTACAGAGATTTGCGGTATTATTATACTACGTTACGAAAGCAATTGCATTTTCGGCCAATAGCGCCTTATATCCCTAGCCTTAAAAGGCAGGGTTTTACGGCGCATTTTGATAAGGGGAACGGACGGCGGGGGCGATGGTCCCCTCCGGTGCGTGAACCCCTGCGACAGGAGGACACGGACATGGATCACATGACTGCACTGGTAAGCACCTTTGCAAGGGCATACCACTACCGGAACAACACCACTCACGTCTTCGCAGATCCTCTGGCGGAGAAGATGCTGACGGAGGAGGAATACGCCTCCATCTCCGGGAACATGGCCCGGGGCATCCCCTTTTTCGCCCCGGAGTTCCGGGGGACCCCGGAGCAGGCGCTCCGGTTCATCGTGGACCGGCAGCTGGCGCCGTCGGTGCTGGCACGAAGCGCCTTCTGCGAGCGGGCACTGTCAAACGCCGTCCGGCTGGGCTGCCGGCAGATCCTCATCGCTGCCTGCGGATACGACACTTTTTCTCTCCGTACCGGAAACAAAGGCCTCACCGTCTTTGACCTGGACCTGCCGGAGATGATAGAAGACCGGCGGCGCCGCATCGAAAAGGCTTTCCTTGAACCTGCGTGCCGGGTACGATCCGTGGGATGCGACCTGTCGGAGCCTTCCTGGGCGCAGACGCTCACCGAAGCGGGATTCGATCCGGAAAAGACCTTTTTCGGCAGTCTGCTGGGCATCAGCTACTATCTCACCGAAGAGGAGTTCCGAAGGCTCCTCCGGACCCTGTCCGGGCTTTCCCGGGAAGGCTCTTCCCTCTGCTTCGATTACCCTCAGTCTGAAGGCGGCAGAGAGAGCCGGCGGAACCGCCAGCTGGCCGCCGGAGCGGGAGAACCCATGAAGGCGGAGTATACCTGTGAGAAACTGGAAGCGCTCCTGTCGGAGGCGGGATTTCTCATCTACGAACATTTAATCGCGGAGGAAGCCACCGAGGCGTTCTTCACAACATACAACAGCGAACATGCCGGCCATCCCATGGCCGCGCCGGATGGCGTGGGCTATGTGCTGGCGGTAAGGAAAGGATAAGAAAAAACAATGAAAACACTGAACACCATTCAGAAACTGTCCCGGCTGGGAAGGATCTTCAGCCGGATCATCTACGTCGCCTCCCTGGTGGGCGCCATCCTGTGCGCCTTCGGGATCTTCGGGCTCGTGGCGATCCCGGAGAACTTCAAGCTGGGCGGCACCACCATCCGCGGCCTGATCGAAGTATCGGAAAAGCTCAATCTGGGAACGGCCCTCTCCGGCGCCACGGAGGTCCTGATCATGTGCATCGGAGAAATGATCCTCGCCGGCATGGCAGTGCGTTACTTCCAGCATGAGCTGGACGCCGGCACCCCCTTCACTTTCCAGGGCGCCGACGAGCTGAAACGTCTCGGGATCTGCGCCATCTGCATCCCCGTGGCGTCCTATGCCGCCGCGGAGATCGCCCATCAGATCTTCCAGTACTTCATGACCGGCGTACGGGAATTTCCCGGCAAGGACCCCGTGTCCATCAGTCTCGGCATCATGATGATCGTGGCCAGCGTGCTGTGCCGTTACGGCGCGGAACTGACGCAGAGTACGGATCGGTCCGTCTGATCCGTCGATCCTGTCTTCCCACCCGGCACCGGGGCTTTTCTCCTGCCCCGGTGTCGGGTATAATATTGCTGAAAACACCGACAAAGGAGAACGATGACATGGCTTTATTCGGAAGAGCGGATATCAACGAGGGCGTGAAGACCTGCCGGGAGACGGAAGGCGCCGTCCTGGTGGACGTGCGGGACCGGGATGAATATGCCCAGGGGCATATCGCCGGCAGCATCAACATCCCCCTGCGGGAGCTGCAGCTCATCGAGGACGCCGTCCCGGATCCGGACACTCCCCTCTTCGTACACTGCCTGGCGGGCACCCGCAGCGCCCAGGCCGTCATGATGTTCAAACGCATGGGATATACCGACGCCCGGAACATCGGCGGCATCCAGAACTGGAAGGGCGAGGTGGAAAAAGGCTCCTCCTGGTAGACCGGAAGGAGGAACATCCATGGCAGGAAACATCCGCAGCGGCAGCGTTCCCGCGGGAACGACGGAGATGGAATACGCCACCTTCGGTAGCGGGGACCGGAACCTCATCGTGCTTCCGGGACTGTCGGACGGACTGGCCACCGTAAAGGGCAAGGCCCTGCTGCTGGCAAAGCCGTACCTTCCCGTCCTGGGAGACTTCACCGTCACCATGTTCAGCCGCATAAACGACATGCCGGAAGGCTACTCCATGCGGGACATGGCGGAGGATCAGTGGAAGGTCCTGGACGCCATGGGCATCCGGACGTGCTCCGTGCTGGGAGTCTCCCAGGGGGGCATGATCGCCCAGTGTCTCGCGGCGTCCCGTCCGGAGCGGATGGAGAAGCTGATCCTGGCGGTGACGGCGCCCCGGGCGAACGATCTGGTGAAAGACTGCGTCACCCGGTGGATGGAGGATGCCCGCAGAGGCGACCACCGTCAGCTGATGATCGACACCGCGGAGGACAGCTACTCCCCGGAGCGGCTGAAAAAGTACCGGAAGATGTATCCCCTGCTGGGGGCGGTGGGACGGCCCCGCAGCTATGACCGGTTCTTTGCCAACGGCAGTGCCATCCTCTCCTTCGATATCGAAAAGGATCTGGAACGCATCACCTGCCCCACCCTCATCCTGGGCGGTGAGGAGGACCGCATCGTGGGGGCGGAGGCGTCCCGCGAGCTCCATGCCCGGATCCCGGGCAGCGAACTGTTCCTGTATCCCGGGCTGGGCCACGCCGCCTACGAGGAGGCCCCGGACTTCTACTCCCGGGTCTTCGAATTCCTGAACCGTGACATGCAGACATGAAAAGAGCCCTTCCGGCCTGCCGGCCGGAGGGGCTTTTACGTTCCCGTGAACGCCAATGAGATTGTAAGCAGGCCGTTTTCCGTGTACAATGGAACCGAAGAATTACCAGAACTTTCCAGAATGCGGAAGGAGCGTTTTTCATGGCAAAGAAGAAAAGCAGCGGGCTCGTTCTGGATCCCTCCACCGGAGAGCTGAGACCGGTGACGCGGTCCCAGAAGATCCAGCAGTGGATCTACGGATTCACCGAGCCCCTGATCCTGCGCTTTACGGATTTCATGCTGGCCACGCCGGAACGGGCCAGACAGTTCAACAAGACCCCCACGCCCAAGGCCCTGCCCCGGGAGGTGGTGGTCACCGCCGAGGCCGCCTGCCGGTTCATCGACTTCATCTATTCCCAGCAGCTGGAGAACGACTCCGCCCGGATGGCGGTGACCAAGTGCGTCTGCCAGACTGCCACCAACAAGTTCCGGGAGCCGGTGGAAAAGGACATGGCCCTGCTGTACACCGCGGACATGTACACCAGTCTCCGGCACACGGGGATCAAGGAGCCGTACCGTCTCATCGAGACGGCGGAGGAGGCCAAGGAGATGATCCGGTACTTCGATGAGTGCAGACTGGTGCACACCGTCATGTACTGCCACTCCTCCGGGAAATGGACCTTCGTCATGTGCAACTGCGACGACGAGCTGTGCATCCCCGTCAAGGCCTACAAGGCGGGCCGCCGGGACCAGGTGCTGGCCGGTCCCGAGATCGTCTCCCTGGACCGGGAGAAATGCAAGGGCTGTGATGAGTGCGGCACCTGTCTGGACCGGTGCATCTTCGACTGCAACACCGCGGGAGAGGACGGCCGGAGCACCGTGGACACTTCCAAATGCCTCGGCTGCGGCCTGTGCGTCTCCACCTGCCCCACCGGAGCCCGGAGGATGATCCGCCGGGAAGACTATGAGCACGAGGACAAGCTCACCACCCGGATCCTGCTGGGGGAATGACCAAAACCGAACACAAGAACCGACAGCCCCCGGCGTTCCCGCCGGGGGCTGCTTCCTTTTTCGGGCATAACAAAAGGGCACCGGAGAATTCTCTCCGATACCCTCGACAGGAGTGAGATAGTCAGCGGATGGAGAAGGTCTTGCGGGGCAGTGCTCCGTCGTGAATGACACCGCGGAACAGCTGGCTCTTTTCCATGCCGGGCAGGAGGAAGCCGATGGCGTTGTCCTGCTTGGCAAGATTGATGAGTGCGTCATCGTCGTGGATGTAGTCGATGTCGCCGGCATTCTTCTTCAGATAGTCATCCAGGAAGGCCTGCAGCACGCCTACGGCCAGCTCGCTCTTGGCGGGATCCAGCTTAACGGTGCCGGTCTTGTCCCCGATGTACCACCGGACTTCGAAGCCCTCCTCGGCGCAGGCCTCGGCCTTCAGGGCCTCCAGCAGCGCTTCGGGATCGGTGTTGACGATGACACGGTGGATGGGCTCGAACACCTGCGCTTCGTCATGGATGTTCTCCAGTTCCACCAGTGCGTAGCGGGCGGGGTGATGGGAAAGATCCGCGCCCGGATTGTTGGCCTTCAGTTCCTCGTAGCAGGATTTTGCCGTGGCCAGGGAGTGGTTGCCGTCGCCGGTGGCGAAGAGCATGGGCACGCCTTCCAGATCGGCGTATTTCTCGCCCACGTGCTCGGCGTAGTCGGCCAGAACCTTCTGGAACTCGGCCACGTCCTCTCCCTCTACCAGCCAGCCGGTGATGTGGCCGCCGCCTTCCATGAGGTCGAAGTCGTACAGCTTCTTCAGCTGATCCTTCTTGGCTGCCACCGGCTCGATGAGCACTTTCTCATGGTCGTCGCAGAGCATGAGGATGTGGGGCAGCTCGATGGGAGCGTTGCGGCGGACGCGCTGACGGGGCGGGATCCGCTCCACCACGGTCTTCTCCGTGGCGCGCACGGCGGAGGTGGAGCCCACGTTGTAGTCATAGGCGTCCAGATCCAGCTTGCCGATGAGGCCCTTGCGGATGGTGCCGTTCTCCAGGGTGCGCTCCACATACACGAAGCTGTCGGCATAGGTCTCGAACACGCCCTCTGCCACGTACTGCTCCATGGTGCGGTTGATCAGTGCGGTGTGCTCTGCTTCCTTCTCCGTTCCCAGTTCCGCTTCCGGAAGGATGAGATTGATGGTGGAGGGAGCATCTCCTGCGGTGGCGCGGACACGGTCCCAGTACGCCTGATCGGAGGTGAACTGGTCACAGGCGATCACGGCCCACTTATGCATGTCGGCGTCCTTCGGCAGGAGGATATCCGCCGGAAGGAAAATATTCTCTTTCATAAATATGTTCCTCTTTCGTATTACTTAAGCATTGAATTCTTTGATGATGGAGACGATCTCTTCTCCAATACGCTTCTGGGCTTCCTTGGTGGAAGCGCCGATGTGAGGTGTGCAGGATACGGCGGGATGGGCATACAGTGCCGCGTTCTCCGCCGGCTCCACGGGATACACGTCCAGACCGGCCGCGCGGACCTTGCCGGAATCCAGTGCCGCCAGGAGTGCGTCGTCATCGATGTTGGCGCCGCGGGACGTGTTGATGATGATCACGCCGTCCTTCATCTTCTCGATGTTCTCGGCGGTGACGATGGGGCCGTCGGCCTTGGGTGCGTGCAGGGAGATGAAGTCGGATTTGGCGAACAGTTCATCCAGGGACACGTACGGGGTGCCGTCGTCGGCGACGGTGCCCGGCTCATGATGGGCGCCGTAGGCCATGACGTCCATGCCCAGGGCCTTGCACATGGCGCCCAGGCAGTGGCCGATGCGGCCGTAGCCGATGATGCCCACGGCCTTGCCGCAGACTTCGGTGCCCTTGCCGTAGGCCTTCTTCTCCCACTTGCCTTCTCTCATGGTGTGTCCGGAGATGCTGATGTAGCGGGCGCAGGAGAACATGTGTCCCAGTGCCAGCTCTGCCACGGACTGAGAGGAGGCCTTCGGGGTGTTGCGCACTTCGATGCCCTTCTCCTTGGCGTATGCCACGTCGATGTTGTCCACGCCGACGCCGCCGCGGATGATGAGCTTCAGCTTGCCCTGCAGTGCCTCGTCGATGTGGTTCTGACGGACCTTGGTCTTGGAGCGGACCACTACGGCGTCAAAGTCCTGCAGTGCCTTGCCCAGCTCGTCGGGCTCATAAAACTGTTCCACGACCTCGTGGCCCATTTCCCGCAGTTTTTCCTGTGCGGATTTATCCATTCCGTCTGTAACGAGAATTCTCATGTTTCTTTTACCTCCGTTGATTGGGATTTGTCTCTCTGCGATCTGTCTCTCGCAGCGAACCGTGCATGGTTCTGGAAATGTGGTTTCGGGGGATCGGAGAGGATCCCTGCCCGGATCCTCTCCCCCGTTTCAGATACTGTGATCAGGAGTGCTCTTCCTCGAATTTCTTCAGGAAGTCCACCAGTGCCACGACGCCCTCTTTGGGCATGGCGTTGTATATGGAGGCGCGCAGGCCGCCCACGGACTTGTGGCCCTTCAGGTTGTCGTAGCCCGCTGCCTTGGTGGC
>CADCMP010000102.1 GCA_902802565.1 Oscillospiraceae bacterium | reverse complement strand
ACAGATACCATCAATGGAAAGATCATCAGCGCCTACCATAAAGTCCACATGGATGATGGAATCATTGATCCCCTGCTTCTGAGCCTCCTCCATCGTCAGATCATCTCCGTTGGGAAGTACTTCCTTAAATCCCATTCCCACAGCGCAATGGCAGCAGGCATTCTCATCAAACAATGTTTCATAGAACAGAAAGCCGCACTGATTGACCGGACTTTCCTTTGGTACCAGCGCCACTTCTCCCAACATGGATGCACCTTCATCCATCTTCAGCATTCTCTCCAGGAGCTCCTGTCCCCTGGCCGCACGGCAGGACACCGCGCGCCCGTTCTCAAAGGTGATGGAGAAATCCTCAATCAGCTGACTGTTCCAAGACAGCGGTTTTACCGCCACCAGAGTTCCCTCGCATTTTCCGGCCATGGGAGAGGTGAAAATCTCTTCCGTGGGCATATTGGGGATATAGAACGCATCATTGAGCGGATTGGTCGCACCGGCTCCTTCCCACTTTGCCTCGGGGATCAGATCAACTCGGAAATCCGTTCCGTTCGCACTCCGATATCGCAGGGAGGCAAACCCCTGCTCGTTGAGCCATGCTGCCTTCTTTTCGATAAAGTCCGTATGGTCTTTCCAGGCAGCAACGGGATCATTGTCTTCACAGACCCGAACTGTTTTTAGGATCGCTTCCCACAGTTTATCCATGGCGTCGTCATCTTCCGGGAAGCACTTTTTTGCCCATTTTTCCGAGGGATATGCTGCGATGACCCACTGGTGCTTGCCCTCAATGGCATTGCGGTACGGTTTCATGACCTTTGCTCTGCTTTGAGTGACATCCGACAGCTTCTGCGGATCGATCTCTTTCATTGCGTCCGGATCTTCCGATTCAATAAAGATCCGGCATGGCAGATCCTCCACCATCTGTTTCATTTTTTCCTCTTCCCACGGCAGAACCCGGGACAGGGTCTCCTGTTCGGCATAAAGATAGTTCAGTCTGCTCTGCACATCGCTGGTCCAGTCCACATTCACTTTTTTTGCTCCGGCTTTATAACAAGCCTCGATTACCATTGCCGCAAATTCGTGCTGTTCCACGGCGATAGTCAGCAGGACGATCTGCCCTGGCTGAACATTGGCTCCGGTGCGGACGATGAGATCCGCATATTTCTGAAGGAGATGTTGGGAAATGCTCATATTGAATCCTTCCTTTTGATTGTGCGTATTTTTCCTGTACATGCATTATAGCAGACTTTTCATCGTATTACCGATGATTTGGACGAAAAGAACCGAAGCTCCCTTCGCATCTGCGTCGGAAGCTTCGAACAACTTATTTTTTGATGTCGTAGCCCAGTGCCTCGTTCTCATAGTCGCCTCGGGCTTTTTTCTTCTGTACATAATGATCCCAGACTCCATGAGGGTCATCGATGCCAACGGTTGCCGGATCAAACAGCGGATCCAGCCCGGCTTTTTTCTGCTTATCGTAGTCCTTGATGATACGGAACGCCTTGGGTGAAAGGAGTACGATGGCCAGGATATTCAGCCATGCCATCATTCCGGCACCGGTATCGGCCATTGCCCAGATGGCTGCACCGCTGATAAATCCGCCGGTGAGCACGCAGAACAGAAACAGGATTCTGCCGATGGTGATGATGACTCTGTTATTGCCGAAGATGAACTTGCAGCTGGATTCCAGCTGATAGGAATAGGAAATCAGCGTGGAGAACACGAACGTGGCAAGGATAATCGCGATCAGAATCGCGCCGATGCTGTGTCCGCCAAAGATCTTGGACGCTGCTTCCTCCATATAAAGCACACCATACTCAATGTCGGGAGCACCTTCCACCAGCAGTCCGGAAGCTCCGTCGGAAACGTTGTATGTTCCGGAGAGGAGGATGGAGAATGCCGTGATGGAGCAGACCAGAATGGTGTCGATGTATACGGACAGTCCCTGTACCAGACCCTGCTTGACCGGGTGTGCGGTCTCTGCAGTGGAGGACAGGATGGGACCCATGCCGTCGCCGGCGTCATTGGAGTAAACGCCACGCTTGATACCCCATGAAATCATGCTGCCGATGATGCCGCCGAATGCTGCTTCTGCACCAAATGCGCAGCGGAACATCAGGGCGATGGTCTCAGGAACTTTCGTGATATTCGCCACGAAGATCACAAGACCGATGATCAGGTAGATGGCACACATGATGGGAGAGATGAACGCGGCAACCTCGCCGATACGTTTGATACCGCCAAGCACGACCAAAGCCGTCAGGACGGTCAGCACCACGGCAATAACCATCATGGGGATGTGCAGCGCCCCATTCAGTGCAGAGCAGGTGGTATAGGACTGCATGGATGCCATGAGGAATGCCGGCCCGATAATGGTGGCAAGTGCAAAGAGGATGCCCAGCCAGCGGGCTTTCAGTCCGCGCTGCATGTAGTATGCCGGGGAGCCAACCAGCTCACCGCCAAGTTCATCTTTGTAGGCCTGGCCGAGGAGAGTTTCGATGACGGATGTGGCTGCACCGATCAGTGCGATCATCCACATCCAGACCACAGCTCCTGGTCCTCCGAAGAAGATGGCTGTGGCAACACCGGCAATGTTGCCGGTACCGACGCGGGTGCCGACAGTGGTTGCAAAAGCCTCATAGGGAGAAAGGCTGACGTTCTTGCCGTCCAGATCCGTCTCCTTCAGGTTTTTGAACATGTCTTTGAAGCACCGGAACTGGATCCCTTTCGTCATGATGGTAAAGTAGAGACCTACCGCCACCAGGACAACGATCAACGCAGTACTCCAGATGTAGTTGTTAATCGTATTGATGAAGTTCTCAAATACCTGCATTTTTTCAATTCCCTTTCTTTTTTCTCTTACCGTTTATATTGACCTTTCGGTTCAATCTACATATATTTTTTTGACCCGGTTTGTAATCAGGCAGGTGGGCTCGCAGTTGATGGTCCCGATCAGTGCCGTGAGCTCATCCAGATGCATGCCCCCTCTTCCATAGAGTATCACCCGGTCTCCCGCCTTGACCTCTTTTCCGGTGACATCGAACATACACATGTCCATGCAGATTCGTCCGATCTGCGGACACTTCTGTCCGTTGATCATTGCCCAGGCTCCTTTGTTTGAAAGACTGCGGGGATAGGCATCGGCATAGCCGGCAGTGACTGCGGCGATCTTCATGGGCCGGTCGGAAGTAAACGTACATCCGTAACTGACACTGGTTCCTGCGGGGATCTCCTTGACCTGTGCGATCCTGCAGTTCAGGGACAGGACCGGTTCCAGCGGTCCGTCCGGATCATAGATCCCGTTGGGATAGAATCCGTACATCATGACCCCTTCCCGCATCATATCGAAGATGGTCTCCGGATGATACATGATGCTGGCACTGTTTCCGGTGTGCTTCAGAAGATGGGAGGTGTCGACACCCCGTTCTTCCAGTTCCGCAAGAACCGCTTTGTACCGCTTCAGCTGCATCGCCGTATAGTCATCTTTTTCCGGCATGTCCGCGGCGGCAAAATGTGTGAAGAGTCCGGTCACCTGGATTCCGGGCAGTGTCATCATCGTCTCCACAGCACTGGCAGCATCCGCGGGATCACCCTGCGCATCCACACCGGTACGGGTCATTCCGGTATCCAGCTTGACGTGGATCCCGATCTTCCTGTCATCCTGTTGCGACACCATCTGATCGCTCAGTTCCCGGACGTATTCCAGGTTCAGCCCGGACTGCAGGATATCATAATCGCAGAACACGGACGCCTGCCGGGGATCTGTCCAGCCAAGGACGAGGATCGGGATCCGGATTCCCGCCTCTCGCAGCTCCACCGCTTCCTCCAGAGAGGCTACCGCAAAGGCATCTGCACCGGCCTGTTCCAGTGTTCGGCCGCACTCGACGGCACCGTGCCCGTGTGCATTTCCTTTAATGACACACATGATCTTCGTTCCGCCGGTGAGTTCCTTGGCCACATTCAGATTGTGCCGCAGTGCACTTCGGCTGATCTCGGCCCATGTCCGGTTTTCGGTTATCTGATCCATGTACTGCTCTCTAATACTTTCTCCAATAACGAATCGGATGATTTCTTGCCATCATATTTTACCGTAGATTATTTTGTTTCACAACATGCATTCCAGTTATTTCCTGTGTTCGTTTTTTCGTCCGTTTTCCACGGATCGGCCTGCCTTGCGTCCTGTATTATCTCACGCCTCATACATCCTGTGCTTCCCGTCTCATCTGGTTTCGTGCCCGATTTCGATCATATGCCTTTTTATTTGGCATCACTCGGGTTTCCGGAGATACTCCGTTCCAGGAACCGCGGCGTTTGGCATATTCCGCCCGCCGTTTCTTTTTGCTCATCTTATCT
>CADCMP010000101.1 GCA_902802565.1 Oscillospiraceae bacterium | reverse complement strand
CCTGCAGCTGATAACTGCGGCCTTCTGCCAGTACTGCTCCTCTAATCATGCTTTTTCCCTCCGTGTATCTTCCTCCAGCAGCCGACGGGCTACCAGTACATTTTCTTTTTCCAGCTTCTTGAGTTTCTCTGCCCGAGCCAGCCGGTCTTCCTGAGAACCATCCTGACTGATGGCATGGTCGATGGAATCGATCAGCTGATCTGCGGTGACGTCCTCCAGTTTCATGCAGGGTCCGGAACCGATGTATTCGGTAAAGGCAGATACCTTCGGATCATAACTCAGACCCACCAGGGGAAGGCCCTGTCCTGCGGCAAAGATCAGTCCGTGCAGACGCATGGAGACCATGATGCGCATTCGTGCAATAATGCCGATGGTCAGATGGGAATCCATGGGTGAACTGATAATATGATAAGGTACCCCGGCCATCTGTTCCGCCACCCGCTCCGCGGCACGATTGTCATCGATGCGGTTGATGGACAGAAAGACCGGCGTCATGCCGTGCTTCCGGTAGGCGTATTCGACAGCCTTGGCGATTTCACGGATCCGGGATTCAAAACCGGGCCAGCGCCGCAGGCAGATGCACATGTAGCTGCCTTCCGGATCCAGTCCGTTCTCCGTCATGAAACGGTCCACGGCCCACTTTTCCGCCGGCTGCATCCCGATGGCAGGGTCGGATGTAAGGATGATCTCCGGCCGGTCAACACCAAAGCGATTCAGCTCCTGCATGGAGTGGGGTTCTCTTACCGTGATTACATCCACGTTGTCGTTGATCACTTTCCGCGCCAGTCGGATATCACTGTCATAATTGACCGGGCCGATGCCGCAGCCGTACATATACACTCGGCAGTTTCTGCGTTTTGCCTCGGCAATGGTGTATAGATAGTAGTTGAGGCTGCTCCGGCTGGTCACGTCCTGAATCAGGCTGCCGCCGCCGTTGATATACAGCTCTGCGGAAGCCATGGAAGAACGGATCTTCAGGATGTTGAACCGGTAGAAGGAATCCACGCCGCGGGTCTTCCGCGTTTCCTTGGGGCTGCGGGAGAGTACGGTGATGGGCTTGTAGGGATCCACGCTGCGGATCTCTTCGATGATCGCTTCCAGAATCGCTTCGTCACCGGCATTGCCGTGACCGTAAGCACCGCAGATCACGACACCGTCTTTTTCATGACGGGCCTTGCGTTCCTTGCGGCGGAGCACCGTGTCATAGATCTCCAGCTGCGTCTGACAGGTTCGGGCGGTGGAAAACTCCGAAGATGCCTTCTCGTAGATGGAATTTCCCATGGAACTGCGCAGATCCTCGCTGGAGGCCAGTGCAGTGAGCGCCTCGCTCAGTGCATCCGTATCCCCGGGCATGAACAGATATCCGGTCTTGCCGTGCTCGATGAGCTTGGGGACACCGCCGACATTGGAACTGACGGTTGCCAGTTTCGCCCGGGCGCCTTCGGTAATGGCATAGGGGAAAGTCTCGGAGAGACTGGTCAGCGTGTTGATGTCCAGTGCACCGTAAAACTCGGACATGTCATCTACCCATCCGGCGAAAAATACCTCATCCCGGATCCCCAGTTCGGAGGCCAGAGCCTGCAGAGGCTCCAGCTCTGCGCCGTCACCGGCGATCATCAGTTTGAGATTCGGGCAGGCAGTGCGGGCCTTCGCAACCGCACGGATCAGCGTGGCAATGTCCTTGACGGGATCCAGACGTGCGGCGATGCCGGCAATGACATCGTTTTCCCCGAAGGAACAGCCGATGCGCTCAAAATAGGAGCGGCGGTCCGTCCTGGGAACGGAAACGGAAAAGTCGATGCCGTTATATATGGAGAACATGTTGTTGGGCCGGAACCCCCGCTCGATGAGGGTGCTCTTCATCTGATCGGACACGCAGACCAGATAATCCATCTGACGGATTGCCCAGGCATTGAGCTTTCCGTAAGTGAGAGCGGCACCGGGACGGCCCATATAATCCAGCCGGTAATCGCTGTGGATGGTACAGACCACCGGCAGATTGAAATGGCGTTTCAGGATCGCGGCCATGAGATTGGCACGGGAGCCGTGACAATGGATCAGATCGTAGTTTCCCTCACTGATCCGATGCCTGACTTTATTCATGCTGACGGCAAAACTGTTTTCCAGTACGGTTACAGGGATGCCCATGGAGACGGCTTCCCTGGAAAAGGGTCCCTCCATGAAACAGACCAGATCTGCCGTGATCTCCTGATTGAGACCTGCCAGCAGGGAAAGTACATGAGTTTTGGCGCCTCCGGTGTCTCCGCCGGAAATAAGATGAATGACGTTCAAAACGATCCTCCGCTTGTGTGACAAATAAGAATAATGTATAATGAATGCCGCTAAAATGGGCATAATATTCATCAAATTATATCATTATAGTCGATTACGGTTCAACATAGCAGAGGTTACAGAATGACTAAAATTTATCTCATTCGCCACGGAGAGGCGGAGGGAAATCTGTACCGTATCTGGCAGGGATCGTCCGAAGGAAAGATTACCCCACGGGGAGCTCTTCAGCTGGAGGCACTGGCTAAGCGGTTTCAGAACGTCCCGCTGGATGCCCTGTATTCCAGCGACCGGATGCGAGCCATGGATACGGCACTGGCCCTGAAGCGGGGACATGAGGATCTGGAACTTCAGACCAGCGCCGATCTCCGGGAGATCCATGTTGGTCCCTGGGAAGGGGTGGCATTTGCCAATACGGTCCGCTCTCATCCCCGGGAGATGGAGTGTTTCAATAACGATCCCGACCGGTTTTATCTGGAAGGAGCGGAAACATTCCCGCAGGTGCTGGAACGCATGAAACGGATCCTGCAGAAGATTGCTCAAGACTACCCGGACGGAACGGTGGCGGTGGCCTCCCACGGAATGGCAATCCGCACGATCCTTGCCTGGATCCAGCAGATCCCCTCCGAAGAGATGCGGTCGCTCCGCCATGGGGACAATACCAGTGTCTCCCTCATTACGGTGGAGGACGGCGCGTTTTCAGTGGTCTATATGCATGACAATTCTCACCTGGAGGGCGAACTCAGTACCCTGGCAAAACAGAACTGGTATAAGAACAAATCCGGAAGAAATACCAATGATCTCCGGGATGAACCTCTGAAACTGCCAAAAGACAGTCTGCTTTATGTCCGGTGTTATGAGGGGAGCTGGAGAGCCGCTCACGGGACTCCGGAAGGATTTGTGGCTGCCCCTTATCTGACGGCAGCCCGCAATCATCTGAAAAAGGCCCCGGATTCTATCGTAAAACTGTATCGAGATGAGGAACTGGCTGGACTTCTGGAGCTGGATCCGGAACGGGGAAAGGAACAGAACAAGGGATGGGTATCCCTGCTTTATCTCCGACCGGAATTCCGGGGACAGGGTCTTGGGATCCAGCTCCTTGGCAGGGCAGTGCTGTATTTCCGCGCCCTCGGGCGGGACGGTCTGCGGCTGCATGTATCGGAAGACAACGCGCCGGCTCTGGCGTTTTACCGCAAACACGGATTTGAAAACATCGGAATGAAAAAGGGGATCCTCACGGATCTGTTTCTGATGGAAAAGGAACTGTAAACTTCTATGATCAACTGGTACGACAAAGTAAATATCATCCGGCCGGATCTGTCCGGTTACCGACGCATCATTGCCGTATCGGATATCCATGCCAATCTGGATTATTTTCAGCATCTGCTGAAAAAGATCGGATTCGGAAAAGAGGATGCTCTGATCATTGTCGGCGATTTTCTGGAAAAGGGAGAGCAGTCTCTGGATACGCTCCATCTGGTCATGGAACTGGTGGAGCAGGGAAACACCTTTGCCGTGGCGGGGAACTGCGACGCGTGGACCGATATCGTGGAGTGGCTTCACAATAATGATGACATGCGGAAACGATGGACGGGATATATGGCGGTGAAAAAATCCGGGATTCTGTATGAGATGTTTCACTCCATGGGCATTGAGATCGCGGAAGATACCGATGTCCGGCAATATCTTCCGGCACTGCACGAGACGTTCCGGAAGGAACTGAAATTTCTGGAAGACCTTCCCACCGTTCTGGAGACCGATCATTATATCTTTGTACACGGAGGGATCTCCCCGTATATCCCGTTGGAGGAACAGCGGCAGGGAGACGTGATGAAGATGGACAACTTCCGAGGGAAGGGATGGAGCTTCAGTAAATGGGTCATCGTCGGGCACTGGCCGGTGATGCTTTACATCTATGATCACTGCTGCGCCAATCCCATCATCGACCGGGACCGGAAGATCATCAGCATCGACGGAGGTTGTGTGCTGAAAGATGACGGCCAGCTCAACGCACTCATCATTCCCGGATTCGGAAGTGAGGAGTTTACTTGGGAATGGTATGATCCGTTCCCGGTGAAGATCGCACTGGACGGACAGAAAGCTTCTGATT
>CADCMP010000100.1 GCA_902802565.1 Oscillospiraceae bacterium | reverse complement strand
TAAAAATGCATGAACAGGAATCATACCTCTTGAGAGGTCGCAAGTAACAGGCCCTTCTAGGGCCAGTGCATGCCACCAGTTCTACTGGTGGTCATGACTAAAAAAACAGCCCGGAATCAAAAACTTGATTCCGGGCTGCTGACTATATGATGATCAGATTTTTTTCCATTTCACACCGTTGGGAATATCGGTAATTTCGATTCCTGCTGCTTTCAGATCATCACGGATCTGATCGGCGGTGGCAAAATCTTTTGCCTTCTTGGCAGCGTAACGGTTCTTCAGTTTTTCTTCAATCTCGGCATCGGCTGCACCGTCTTCCGCAATCACCTGGTATTCTGCAGCACCAGCGGTCGCCTTGGCAGCTGCTTTGTTGGCCTGACGCTTGATTTCGGCTTTCTTCAGGAGATCCAGACCGAGGACATAATCGAAGTCATCGATGACCGCGAGCTTTGTCTTGTCGCTGGTATCGAATTTCAGAATATCATAAACACAGGTGAGGGCCAGAGACGTGTTCAGATCATTGCCCAGTGCATCGGAGAATTTCTGATGGAACTGGTCGAATACTTCCTGATTCATATCACCGTCATCAGGATTCAGAGCGGCAATCTTATTGATCAGTTTGTCAAAGGTCTTGGTGGCGTTGTCCAGGTTTTCCCAGCTGAACAGGAGAGTTTTGCGATAGTGGCTCTGCAGGCAGAACATACGGTAGACCAGAGGATCATAGCCTTTCTGTTCCAGCAGAGATACGGTAAGGAACTCTCCGTCCGATTTGGACATTTTCCCTGAAGTGGTGTTCAGGTGGTGGACATGCATCCAGTAATTGCACCAATGATGGCCAAGATAGGACTCAGATTGGGCGATTTCGTTGGTGTGGTGGGGGAAAGCGTTATCAATACCACCGCAGTGGATATCCAGATCATCGCCAAGATGTTTCATGGAGATGCCGGAGCATTCAATATGCCATCCGGGATAACCGACGCCCCAGGGGGAGTCCCATTTAAGTGCCTGGTCTTCGAATTTGGATTTGGTAAACCAGAGGACAAAGTCATTTTTGTTCTTCTTATTGGTGTCTTCATCTACACCTTCGCGAACACCGACCTGAAGGTCTTCTTCATTGAAATCGTTGAAGATGTAGTACTGATTCAGTTTGGATGTGTCAAAATACACGTTTCCACCGGCAAGATAGGCATAGCCGGTATCAATGAGTTTTGTGATGATTTTAATATATTCGTCAATGCAGTTGGTGGCAGGCTCCACGACATCCGGACGTTTGATGTTCAGCTTTTTGCAGTCATCGAAGAATGCGTCCGTATAGAACTGGGCGATTTCCATCACGGATTTCTGCTCACGTTTTGCACCTTTAAGCATCTTGTCTTCGCCTTCGTCCGCATCACTGGTGAGGTGCCCGACATCGGTGATGTTCATGACACGTTTGACATTGTATTTCTGATATCGAAGGTATTTTTCCAGTACGTCTTCCATGATGTAGGAACGCAGGTTTCCGATATGTGCATAGTGGTATACCGTAGGACCACAGGTATACATTTTTACGATGGAAGGATCATTGGGTTTGAATTCTTCTTTTTTTCTGGATGCAGAGTTGTAGATATACATCAATAAAAAACTCCTTCTAATAATAAAATAAGCCTCTCACGCATCAGTCCGATGCATAAGAGGCGTAATAGTCAGTACGCGGTTCCACTCTTTTTTATCACTTTTCGCTTTTGCGAAATGCCTGTAACGTGGCATGGACGTGAAGCCATTTCCTGCTTCATGCTCAGGGATGCAACAGAAATCCGACGCTCAGGATCGATTTCAGCCAGGTCGATCCCTCTCTGGGAGCAGCGGTTTTTTCTTATTTCCCGTCCGCTTCTTTACTTATTTAAACTTCAATTATACTAACATTACGGAACTGGTGCTGTCAATAAAGAAACTCAGTCGGCATCTTTAAAAACATCTTTGTTCTTCACAAAGTACTCGATTCCGGAGTAGACCGTAGTCAGAAGGATCAGAATCGAGCAGATCCAGTCGAATGTATGAGAGAACCCGGGAGCCCATACCGGCATGACCAGCATTAAAATCAGAGCTACCATCGTCACAGTAGTCTTGATCTTGCCGGATTTTGCAGCGGCGATAACGCGCCCCTGTTCCACAGCGATCAGGCGAAGACCGGAAACTGCAAACTCACGGAAAATGACGATGGCTACGACCCATGCCGCCATCTGATGAGCTTCAATGTAATAGCACATTGCGGTGATGACCAGGACCTTGTCCGCAAGGGGATCCATGAATTTTCCGAAGTTGGTGACCTGGTTGTAGTGACGTGCGATATAGCCGTCCACTGCGTCTGATGCACTGGCGATGATAAACACCGCGAGAGCCCAGTATCTCATATCGAGATAGAGAAAGATCAGGAACACAGGGATCAGGATCATACGAAGCATCGTGATTTTACTGGCAGTAGTATGCATATTAATCACTCCTTATGGGTATTTGCTCTTTTTATCATAACACGGAACCGAACAGGTTTCCATTCTCTTCTTCCGTTATTTTAACCGGAACGATATTTCCGGGGACCGTAACACCGCGAACATAAACGATGCCGTCAATATCCGGGGAGTCCATGTAACTACGGCCCACATAATCACCGGTGTCGGGATCAATGCCTTCGATGAGTATGTCAAGCGTTTTACCAATAAAGGTCCGGGCGTGTTCTTCCATAATCCGGGATTGGAAATCCATGATCAGATCTGCCCGCCGCTCCGCGGTCTCTTCGTCCACATGCTCCATGGTGCCGGCAGGAGTTCCTTCTTCCGGAGAGAAGGGAAACACGCCGACTCTCTCCAGACGGACTTCCTTCAGAAAACCACACAGCTCCTCGAATTCCTCATCGCCTTCACCGGGAAGTCCGGTGATGATGCTGGTGCGAAGAACGATGTCCGGGATCCGCTTGCGTAGTTTCTGAAACAGTTCCCGGATCTGTTTTCCGTTGGTATGACGGTTCATTTTCTTCAGAATGCCGTCATTGATATGCTGGATGGGAATGTCCAGATAATGCATGATTTTGGGATTCGTCGCGATCTCCTCGATGAGATTGTCATCAATGACTTCCGGATACAGATAGTGAAGCCGGATCCACTGAATGCCTTCAATCTCGGAGAGACGGTGACACAGTTGCGCCAGGGAAGGGGCACCGTACAGATCGATGCCGTATCGGGTGATGTCCTGCGCAATGACTATGAGTTCCTTGACACCCTGATTGGCAAGAGCACGTGCTTCTTCCAGGATCTCCTCCATGTTCCGGGAACGGTATCGTCCGCGGATATAGGGGATCGCACAGAAAGCACAGTAATTATTGCATCCTTCCGCAATGCGGAGGAACGCCCAGGAAGGACCGGTGGATATGATGCGAGGTGTGTTTTCCACCGGGGCATTGATATCGTCAAAGATCTCCGGTTTATGATCCCGGAAGGTCTCTTCCACGATCTCCACGATTCTGGAATAACTGCCCACACCGGTAATGGCATCGATCTCCGGGATCTCTGTCATCACTTCTTCCTTATACCGTTCCGTGAGACAACCGGTGACGATGATCTTCAGATCCGGATTTTCATTTTTGATCGCGGCAGTGGAGAGAATCGTATCGATCGCTTCCTCTTTTGCAGCATCAATGAAACCACAGGTATTGATGATTACCGCATCCGCCTGCTCCGGAGAGTCCACCAGCATATATTCCGCTTCATTCAGCAGATACAGCATCTGTTCCGAATTCACGAGATTTTTTGCACAGCCCAAGGAAATCAGGGCTATTTTTTTGCTCATTTAATAATCCTCTTCCTCATAGGATTCACGAAAGCGTTCCAGGGCATTTTTAATATCGCTCCAGGAGTATCCTCGCCGGAACAGCCCGTCGGTCACCCGTTTGACCTGTTTCGGATCGGAAGGATCCGATAAACGGCTCCGGATAAAGGAGTCCATTTTATCGTCCTGGCAGGGAAGCTCCCTCAGAGCATCCTCCCAGAGCTCTTTGGGAACTCCGTGGCGGTACAGTTCGCTTTCGATCCGTTTGGCACCGTATCCCTTTGCCGCATAGTGGCGAACCACCATTTCGGAATAGGCTTCATCATTGATAAGACCCATTTCCTCCGCCCATTCCACCGCACGTGCGGCATGTTCGGGATCCCGGCCTTTCTGGATCAGCTTTTTCTCCAGACCCTTTTTGGATAACGGCTGATACGACAGCAGTTTCACCGCATGAGCCTCACAGAGAGAATAGCTGGAGTCATCCACCAGACGGGCATAGTCGTCATCATCCAGGTCCATTCCGGAGTAGATTCGGTGATCAGTGATCACTTTCAGCGTGGATCTCAGTTCGGACTCATCCTCAAATACGATAGTATACCGTTCCGATGAAGTCTGTCGGATCTCGGAGATCTGCATCAGCCTTCAAAGTCATCTGCCATGACATCCACTGCTTTTACAGCA
>CADCMP010000099.1 GCA_902802565.1 Oscillospiraceae bacterium | reverse complement strand
GCAACCTTGTTCTTGATGACCTTTGCACGGGTACGGTTGCCGATGATCTCACTTCCGCTCTTCAGTGCCTCGATGCGGCGTACATCGATACGTACGGAAGAATAATATTTCAGTGCAAGTCCGCCGGGAGTGGTCTCGGGGTTGCCGTACATGACACCGATTTTCTGACGCAGCTGGTTGATAAAGATCACGGTGCAGCCGTTCTTGGAGATGGCACCGGCCAGACGCCGCATTGCCTGAGACATCAGTCGTGCAAGAGCACCGACGACAGCATCTCCCATTTCACCTTCCAGTTCGATGCGGGGGATCAAAGCAGCAACGGAGTCGATTACAACAACATCCACAGCACCGGAGCGGACCAGAGATTCCGTGATGTCCAGAGCCTGTTCGCCGGTATCCGGCTGGGAGATAAGCAGTTCGTCGATGTTGACGCCAAGCTTGCTGGCATAAGAAGGATCCAGTGCGTGTTCCACATCGATGTAAGCAGCTTCACCGCCTTCTTTCTGAGCGGAAGCGACGATATGAAGTGCCAGCGTGGTCTTACCGGAAGCTTCCGGTCCGTAGATCTCGATGATACGTCCTTTGGGAACACCACCGATTCCCAGCGCCATATCCAGCGTGAGAGAGCCGGTGGAGAGTGCGGCGACGTTGGTATGAATGTCTTCACCCAGACGCATGATGGCACCCTTACCGTAGTTTTTCTCTATCTGAGCAATGGCAGTTTCCAGAGCTTTTTTCTTATCTTCCGCCTGTCCGTGGACAGAGATCGGTTGTTTCGTATTCTTAGCCATAGTTCACCTCATATATAATCATTATTATTTTTCTGCAATAACGACACGCTCCACATTGATCGTGTCTTTCTTTATGGAGAAATTCTGGAAGGAAGCGTCCTTCAGAAGCTGAAGAACATCCCGTGACTGTTTTTCTCCCACTTCAAACAGAATATGTCCGCCGGGCTTTAACAGGGAGGACCATTGCGCAATGATCGCTTCATAAAAATCCAAACCGGAATGGCCGCCGTCCAGCGCCCACACAGGCTCAAAATCCTTCACGGAATGATCCAGTGTTCCAATCTCCTCCGAGGGAATATAGGGAGGATTGCAGACGATCATGTCATAGGATCCCATTCCACGGGGAGGTGCCTGCTTGGCATCGGCCTGCATGCATATCACGCGGGAATTGAGTTTGTTCAGATTTACATTCTTGCGGCAGATCTGCAGGGCAGCTCCGCTGATGTCTACGGAAATGATCTTGGACTGCGGTATCTTCTTGGCGATGGAAATTCCGATGCAGCCGGATCCGCAGCACAGATCCAAAACTCTGGGAGACGGAGTGTTCTGCAGAAGCTCTATGGCGGCATCCACCAGCACCTCGGTATCGATGCGCGGGATCAGGACATCCTTGGTAATGAAGAAGGGCAGTCCGTGAAACTCCCAGGCACCGGTAACATAAGCGAGGGGTTCTCCGCTGATACGCCGTTCCATCATGGAAAGAGCACGTTCTTCGATCTCGGGAGAAGAATACAGGGACATATCCCGGACAAATTCCGCATTGGTCTTTCCGGAAGCAAAGCAGACGATATAACGGGCATCAAAGTTGCTCGTATCAATATCATGTTTTGACAGATTGTTTCTGATATCAAGGAACAAATCGTTATAAGTTCGAGCCATGATTGTCCTTTCAACTGTAATGTGGGATCACCACAGATCTGCGCCTTTTTCTTCAGGGATGACCAGTTCCAGTGCGCGTATGGCACACTCGATCATGCCGTCATCCGGTTCATTGGTGGTGATTTTCTGAAGCCATTTTCCGGGAGCGGAAAGGATGGCGGACAGCACATTATCATGAGCGCCGCACCAGCGGTTGAATTCATAGCTGAATCCCACTACGACCGGGATCAGAAGGATGTGAAGAAGGATGCGGACGATGGTCACGGTAGAAGTGACGACGGAGTTGACGATGATGCTGATCATGATGACAACGAACAGGAAACTGGTGCCGCATCGGGGATGGAACCGGGACTCCTTCCGCACATTATCCACGGTCAGTTCATTGCCATGCTCATAACAGAATATGGTCTTGTGTTCTGCACCGTGATAGGAGAACAGACGCTTCATCTCTTTCATCTTGCTGACCAGAAACATGTAGAAGATCAGAATGATGACCTTGAACAGTCCTTCCACAAGATTTCGCACCAGATAATCCTGTTTGACGCCACCGATGAGTCCCGCAAAAAATGCCGGGAGGATCACAAACAGCGCCACGGAAAGTGCAATACCCAGCACTACGGCAACGCCGATGATGAGTTTCTGCGCTTTTTCCGCAGAGAAGTGGTTTTCAATCCACTGGTCGATTTTATCCGGTTCATATTCCTCGTCTTCCGGGATCAGTTCGGCGGAGAAGGTCAGTGCCTTTACGCCCTTGATCATGGAATCCAGAAATACGATGATGCCGCGGACGAAGGGCCAGCCCAGAACAGGGTAGCGGTCCTTGATCCATTTCAGATCCTCCACTTTTTCCACCAGTCCGTCTTCGGTGCGGCAGACGATGGCCTGTTTGAACGGTCCGCGCATCATGATCCCTTCAATCAACGCCTGACCGCCGATGGAAGTGCGGAAGCCGCATTGAGAAGGGTTGCTTTCGTTCTTTGACATTGATGTACCTCAAATCTATTTGGATGCTGAGTTCGTGACAGGAAGATAGATGCTGACGATACAGCCGCGGTCTTCCGCGTTGGAGACGTCCAGATGTCCTCCGTGCCGGGTCACAATCTCGTCACATACGGACAGACCGATGCCGGTGCCGCGGTCTTTGGAACTTCCTTTATAGAACTTTTCCTTTACGTGGGGAAGTTCATCGTTCGGGATCCCGCGTCCGTAGTCACGCATGGTGATCTTTACGTATTTTCCGGTGAGTTCTGCACTTACATCCACATATTCACCGTCTTTGCCGTGTGTGGCGGCATTGTCCAGTATGTTCAGGAAGACCTGCTTCAGACGTTCCGGATCACCGGGGATCTCGGGGATGTCATCATCCGGATAGCGGTAACGAACCTCGATGCCGGCAGAGCGGAGAAGCTCTCCGTAGGTGAACAGGGCATCTTCCAGTTCTGCTACGATATCCACCGGCTCGATGCGGAGAGTAAAGCGGTCACGCTGGATCCGTGTGAATTCCAGCAGTTCCTCCACCATGCCGGTAAGACGTCCGGCCTCTTTGGAGATGATCCGGAGACCGCGCTCGGAGTCTCCCGTAATACTGGGATCGTAAGCCAGTGTCTCCGCCCATCCGGTAATGGCGGTAAGGGGAGTGCGAAGCTCATGGGAGACCTGGGAGATAAAGTCCGTGCGGACTTTGTCCGATTCGGCGATCTTCTGACTCATGTCATTGATCTCGTCTGTGAGCGTGCCGATCTCATTGTCGTCATACTTCGGACACTGAACGCCGTAGCTGCCGGTCGCGATGTCCGTGGCAGAACCGGTGAGGACATCAATGGGCCGGATCACATCTCTGTGGAACCAGAAATTGATCACACAGATAAAGATCAGTGCCAGAACCGAGAAGACGATGCTCCATACGGAGTTTGACCGAAGGACAAACGCGAGAATGATGCTCACTGCAGTCAGTATACTGCCAATGGCCAGACGAACTGTTAAACTTTTAAAAAACTTCTTGAAACTCATAGTAAACCTGCATTTTACGATATTCATTAATTATCCCAAGTGACGAGCACCTGGGATGATTAATAACTATCTTTTTTTCAGCAAGAGGATGAAAGCATTTACGCCATCAGTATCCCCACTTGTAGCCGTAACCCCAGACCGTGGTCAGGTATTCCGGTTCCGTGGGATCCTCTTCGATCTTGATGCGAAGGCGACGTACATTCACATCCACGGTTTTGTACTCACCGTTGAACTGCTGCCCCCATACAGCTTTGAGGATATCCTCGCGGGACATGGCCTTGCCGGGATTCTCAAGGAACAGCTTGATCAGCTGAAATTCGATTTGGGTAAGACGGATTCTGGTTCCGTTCTTTTCCAGCGTGCGATTTCTGGTATTCAAGACGAAAGGTCCGGAACTGATCTCGTAGGTCTTCTTCTCATCATCTTCACCCTGTCCGAGACGGCGTACCAGTGCATCCACACGTGCAGTCAGTTCGGCGGGGGAGAACGGTTTGGTGACATAGTCGTCCGCACCGGTCATGAGACCGGTAACCTTATCGATCTCCTGGCTTTTTGCAGTAAGCATGATGATACCTATTTTTGAGCCGGTTGCACGGATTCGGCGGCAGACTTCAAAACCGTCGATATCGGGAAGCATCACGTCCAGAAGAGCAAGACAGATGTCCGGGTTCTCCTTCAGACGGGCGAGCGCTTCAGTACCGTTCTCTGCCTCAATGGGTTCATACCCGCTGCGGCGAAGGTTGATCACTACAAAGCTCCGGATATTCGATTCATCTTCCAAAACAAGTATCTTTTTCACGAGAGTTGCCTCTTTCTACATTTAATTGCAATATATTGATGTCATTGTAACACAATACAACTAAATATGGTAGTCGAAAA
>CADCMP010000098.1 GCA_902802565.1 Oscillospiraceae bacterium | reverse complement strand
ATTCATCCCCGCTGTAGCGGATTGCGGGAAAAGGGCACCGCTAGCTCCCCGACTAGTGCAGCCTTGTCAAAAGTCACTTTGTGTATTTTACTACAGATCGGTCTATTAATCAATGTGTAATTGTGAACGCCCGCGGCTGCAACGGCCATGCAATGGAGTGAGGTATCTGCTATAATAGGGAGGAAAACAGGGAAAAGGAGAGATGCCCGTGTCACAGGAGATCATACGGAGACGGATCCGGTTCTACGGCTGGGTCCAGGGCGTGGGATTCCGCTACCGGGCACGGTATGCCGCCGATGCCGCGGGAGCCACCGGATGGGTCCGCAACGAGTTTGACGGATCCGTCACCATGGAGGTCCAGGGAACGGAAGAGCAGATCGACCGGGTGATCCTGGCCGTGGAGAACGGTGCCTATATCCGCATTGAGAACATGGAATCGAAAACGATCCCCGTGGATCCCGGAGAACGGAGATTTACCACAAAATACTGACTCCGCCGAATGCGATCGGCGGAGCCTTTTTTTATAGAATACTCAAATGGTGAAGCGCCAGGGCCAGTTCGGCACGGGAGACAGGCTGCTTCGGATGGAGCCTGCCATCGGAGACATCAATGATCCCGTGGTTCGCCGCCCAGAGCAGGGAAGTGTCGGCGTATGCCTCCATCTCTCCGGCGTCGGAGTACTGCGCGGCGGAGCCGGTGAATACCGGGGAGCCGGCATAGCGGTAGAGCATCTGCACCATCTGTTCCCGGGTGACGTAGTCATTGGAGCCGAAGGTGGTGGGGCTCGTTCCGGCGGTGATCCCGGCTGCATAGGCCCATTTCACCGGTTCGTAGTAATACTCACTGGCCGGTACGTCCGTAAAGGGCAGGACGATGGCCGTGCTGGAATCGCTGTTGCGGACGGCCCGGAGCGCGGTGACAAACATGGCTCTTGTCATGAGCATCAGCGGATCGAAGGTCGTGGAAGAGGTCCCCGCCATATACCGGTGGGCATAGCAGTACCGGATATCTTCCAGATACGGGGTGGCGGAGTTGACATCGGTAAAGGGCAGTCCGGTGCCGGAGGGATCCCGGTTTATGGAATCGGAACCGTGTCTTGCCGTATAGGCACCGAGTAGCTGCTGAGTGATGTACTGATGACCCTTCTCGTTGGGATGGATCTTCAGGATGAAATCCTCCGCAAAGCCCGGGTTCGTCACCGCGTTCATGGAGAACACTTCCGTATCCGGGACGTCCACGAAGGTATACCGGTCGGAATAGGGACTACCGTTTTTCATGAAGTCGTTGACCATGTTGACGAATACGTTGGCGACGCGCCCGAACTCGATCAGGGAGAAATCCGTGAGCTTCAGGTGCTGAAAGGGATTGTACATGCCTACCACATAGATCTCCGCATCGGGATTGAGTTCCAGAATACGGGGGATCATCCGGTTCCATAAGGCCTGGTAGGTGCTGAATCCTTCCATCATGAACGCCAGCGCCGTGACGAGAAAGTCCGTACCGGAGATCACCGGTCCGACTCCCAGCAGGGAGCCGAGGAAACCGATGAGGGATTCCCGTAGATCCGGATGAAGACCGGTGGCGTCATAGTATTCGCTCTTGATGATGTTGTGCATCAATGCATAGGTCAGCGTATCGTTGTTGGCCAGGTTGATGGTGATGACATCCGCGTTTTCCACCTGTCCGACGGCACGGTTCTGCAGACTCCGGAATTCCGACGGTGTCATGTCGGCAAATTCGGAGACGAATGCATCGCTGAAAAACAGTTCCTGCTCCTTTCCGGATGCATGCAGTTCCTGCTCATAGGCCGGATCGATGAGGCGGAGAGTCTCCGTGGTGCGGAATCCGTCACGGCACAGGATGTTGGTCTCGGCGGCGCCGACGGCGGAGCCGAAGAGCTGCGGGTAGGAACCCGGGACCAGTTCTCCGTTGGGCCGGATGGCAGTTCCGCTGCTGTCAAACTGGAGACCGTATCCCGTGGGGATGCTGTCGCCCAGGACGGTATAGATCAGTCCGTTGTGTCCCGGCGCGGCCAGAACTCCGGCCGGAAGGAGCGAGCACAGCAGCATGACCGCGACAAAAGCGGAAATCATTTTTTTTATTATACTTGTTCTCATTTTTGCTAACCCCGTTAATTCAGTTTCTCACAGGTATTAATCATACCTTAAAACATCCGGGAAGGATACCTTTTTTTCGTTTGGCTGCCGCTGCGGATCCGGGATCTGCCGTTGCCAGGGGACGAGGAATCGATGCTTTACAAATCGGATTTTTATGATATAATCGAATCCGCTATGGGCCTGTAGCTCAGCTGGGAGAGCGTTCGGTTCGCATCCGAGAGGTTCGAGGGTTCGATCCCCTTCAGGTCCACCATCAGACAGGTAACTGTGAAAGCAGTTGCCTGTCTTTTCTTTTTCGGATACCGGGCGGTGGAGATTTATGCATCATCCGCAATAAAAGCGGCGCGGGCGTTGAGAAGAGCCGCCAAGTCTGCTATAATTCTTTACGATATTTTGAGAAAGAAGTGATTACTATGGTCCTCACTTATGAACAGGAACGTGCACTGGTAAAAGGGATCCTCACGGAATCCGGATTTGCTCCGGAGGATGCGGATACTATCGGAAAAGTGATAACGCACTCGGACTTCACCGGGGTCTATTCCCACGGTCTGTCCCGTCTGACGAGATATCTCCGCCAGATCAAGGTGGGTGCACTGAATAAAGACCCTGAGTTTAAGAAGGTCATGGATGAAGAGTCTCTCCTCATGTTCGACGGGGACAACGGATTCGGGATTCTGACCATGAACAAGGCCTATGATGAGACACTGGAGAAGGCCAGAAAGACCGGCATCGCGTTTTCCACCGGCCTGCGCAATGCCAATATCGGATGCGGCTCCTATTACGGATGGAGAGCCGTGGAAGATGATATGATCTGTCTTGCCGGATGCAATACCTACGCATGGACCTCTCCCTTCGGAGGAGCGGACCGCCTCATCGGCACGAACCCCATCATCTTCGCGGTCCCCACCAAAGATCATTATCCCATCGTGATGGATGTCTCCACCACCAACGTGGCCATGGGAAAGGTCCAGGCTTACGAACGGGAAGGCAGGGAGATCCCCGCAGACTGGTCCAAGGACTATGACGGCGCTCCCACCACGGATCCTTCCAAGGCATTCTCCCTTTCTCCCATTGCCGGACACAAGGGATACGGCCTGGCCGTGATGGTGGATGTGCTCAGCACCATGCTCAGCGGCGCCGCCTACGGCACGGACATCGGACTGTTCAAGAATCTGGAGAAAGAGGATACCGGATTCTTCATCATCCTTATCGACCCCTCCAAATTCATGCCCGTCGACGAGTTCAAGGCCAATGTGGACCGATACATTGACATGATGAAGAACAGCCGGAAAGCGCCCGGTGTGGAAGAGATCTTCATGCCCGGTGAGATCGAGTACCGTAAATTCAATGAGAACAAGGAAAAGGGAATGAGCTTCAGCGACGCGCTGGAAGAGGAACTGACACAGCTTGCGGTGGATCTGGGTGTCGTGGAAGCCGGAACGAGTTTTGAGGAACTGGTGAAGCATTTTGAAGCCTGAACTGATCAACAATACGGCCCTTCTGGTCATCGACATGCAGAACGGCTTTATCAATGAAAAATCCCCGCTGTGCATCCGGGGGGCAAAGAAGACCATTCCCGCCTGCAGCGAGATCATCGACCGCTGCCATCAGCAGAAGGTCCCGGTATTCTATGTGATCCGGGAGTACCGCGAGGACGGAACGGATGTGGAGCGGCCGCGGTATAATGTGTGGCTGAAAGGGGGAAAGCCCCTGTCCTACGGATGCGAACCGGAATTGTCCTCGGATATGCCGGAGGAGTTTGAGGTCCTTCCGGAGGATACGCTGATCCTGAAACCGCGTTACTCCGCGTTCTTTGCCACGGAACTGGATATGATCCTGCGGCGGAGAGGGATCCGGCGGCTGGTGCTGGCAGGGACCACGACTCCCAACTGCATCCGCACCACCTGTTATGATGCCCTGTCTCTGGATTACGATGTGGTGGTCCTGACGGACTGCACGTCCTCCAATTCCGAGGAGATCCAGGAGAGCAATCTCCGGGACATGGAAAATGCCGGAGCAAAACTGATGAGTTCCCAGGAATTCATCTGGTAACGACAGATAAAAAAATGGTGAGGCTCGAATAGCCTCACCATTATTATTTTCAGAACGATCAGAAGCGGGCCAGGGACATGGTCTCTTCCACGATTTCACTGGCGTTGCGCAGCCAGTCCACCAGCTTGTCCGGATCGCTGACGAAAGCCACAGCGTAGGGATCGTCGGAGTTGAAGAACTTGTTGTACTCCGTCTCCAGCTGTTCGCAGACGCTCAGGACGTAATAGTCGCCGTTGGGCTTCTGAAGAACGATGTTGCGGGCTGCGAGATCGCGTCCGTAATAAAGCAGGGAAACGATATACGGCATCTTTTCCTTGCCGACCTTTTCAATGGCACGCAGGAATTCGCGAAGCTGCTTGATCTGGTCGCGGGGAGATTCTCCACCCACTCTTCCGTGCTCCTCATACCATTTCCAGAACAGTTTGCGGAAGATGGCACTGTCTTCTATCACTGCGGCACAGTTTTTCAGAATATCCTGCTGTTTTGCCGAAATTTCCATAATTGGTTCATCCTTTCCTCTTCTGGTTCTTATTTCTCCTGTTCTTAGTTATAACATAAATGAGTGGACACATGATACAATAATCAATATTTTAACAAT
>CADCMP010000097.1 GCA_902802565.1 Oscillospiraceae bacterium | reverse complement strand
CGAAGAACACCGCTCGGACGTTCTTCTTTTTCAGTGTGTCCAGAATGGCGGAGGTATAACCGTTTTCATAGCCCTCGTCAAAGGTCAGATAGATGGTTTTGTAGTCGGCGGATCCTACAGCGAGGGTATTGAATTTATCTCCGTACACCGACTGGAAACGGACGGATTCCGAGGGGCGGTTCTTGCCGTCGTAATTGGTGCCGAACCAGTAGTCGTTGCGGGCAGTAGAGTAGCCCTGCAGGACGCTGTCGGTGTAGAGATAGGGATTGTAGTCGTTCACTTTCCCGTTCTGATACCGGACCCGGTACGCCATCAGCATGGTGGCCATCTCGGCGCGTGTGGAGGTGTCCGCCGGTTTCAGAAGATCCTTGCCCTTGCCGGAAATGATCTTGTTTTCCACGGCCCAGCGCAGGGCTTCTTCCGCCCAGTCGGAGACATCGCCGGCATCCTCGAAATCTTTGAGATCTTTCCTGTAGGTAAGATTGATTCCGTTGGACGCGGCATACTTTTCCAGGATCAGCGCCGTCTGTTCCCGGGAGATGTTCATATCCGGCGCGAACACGGTCTCGGACAGGCCCTGGACGATGCCGTTTTTATAGGCCCATGCAACGGGGCCGGCATAATACCGGGAGGGCTCCACGTCCGTAAAGGGCACGGAAGTCTTTGCCTCCGGTTTTCCCGCCATGCCGTAGAGAACGGTGACCATCATGCCGCGGGTCATGGAAGTCTGAGTGCCGAAGGTGTGATTGTCCAGTCCGGCAAACACGCCCTGATCGTAGGCGGAATAGACGTAATTGTAATACCAGCTGTTCCGTACCACGTCATTGAAGGGACGGGAACCGGTCTGAAGGACCGATGCGGAAGCCGGCAGAGCCAGGCTGCACATCATCGCCGCAGCCAGCAGGGTAAGTAGGAAGGGTCGGAAATATTTTCGTAAACGCATGGGACTTCCTCCTTAGATTCTAGGGATGTGTTCAGTATACCACGGAATGGGTCCCGGGAAGGGGAAAAAATCTCAAATAAAGTTGAAATACACCAGTATACAGATTACAATATGTGTATAAATATCCGTTTTGAAGAAAACAGGAAGAAAACGGTAAAGAGGGCTTAGAAGTAATACAGAAGGGAAGAAAGAAATGGTAACCAATAAGAAAAATCTCAAGAAACTCGTTGCCAAGATGACGGACGTCATGCCCCGCCGGCTGCATGTCCAGCCGGTGAAGGAGACCGATCCGGAATATTACGGACTGGTCGACGTTTTGGATGACGACATGGTGGAACTGGCGCTGGCCATGAAACAGCGCAAACCCACGTTCCCGGAGGACCTGGCGAAGAAACTGGGCTGGTCCGAGAGCAAAGTGGTGGACACCATGGAAGAGATGAGCCGCATCGGCATCCTCGAGTACAACTGGGAAAACCCCAGCAAGAAGAAACAGTACATCCTGCCTCTGTTCGTTCCCGGCGCTGCCGAGCTTCTGAACATGCGCGGCTGGTTCGTCAAGGAGCATCCGGAAGTCTCCGACATGTTCCATGAGATGACCCACCAGCCTCTGGACGGCATCACCCAGATGATTCCCCCCGGAGGAGCCGGCATCGGCATGCACGTCATCCCCGTGGAGAAGGCCATCCCCGCCGAACAGAAGGGCGCCAGCATCGAGTATCTGTCCCACTGGCTGAAGAAATATGAAGGCCAGATCGGCGTGGGCATCTGCTCCTGCCGCCGTGCCCAGACCGTCCGCGGCGAGGGCTCCGGTGACGTGGAGGACTACTGGTGCATGGGCGTCGGCGAGTTTGCACAGTACTGTGCCGAGACCGGCAAGGACAACAAGAACATCACCTATGAAGAGGCCATTGAGATCCTGCAGAAGGCAGAGGACAACGGCTATGTCCATCAGATCACCAATATCGACGGCGAGAACAAGATCTTCGCCATCTGCAACTGCGCACCCGGCGTGTGCTACGCACTGAGGACCTCTCAGCTGTACAACACCCCGAACATGTCCCGCAGCTGCTACACCGCCCACGTGGACAAGGAGAGCTGCGTGGCCTGCGGCAAGTGCGTGGAAGTCTGCCCCGCCGGCGCTGCCAAGCTGGGCCAGAAGCTGTGCACCAAGGACGGACCGGTCAAGTATCCGAAACAGGATCTGCCCGATGATCTCATCTGGACCAAAAAACGCTGGAACCAGGATTTCCGGAATACCTACCAGCTGAATACCTACGATTCCGGTACCGCTCCCTGTAAGGCCGCCTGCCCGGCACACATCGCCGTTCAGGGTTACATCAAGATGGCCGCCGAGGGACGTTATCTGGAAGCGCTGAAGCTCATCAAGCAGGACAACCCGTTCCCGGCTGTCTGCGGATCCATCTGCAACCGCCACTGCGAAGACGTCTGCACCCGCGGGGATGTGGACCGCGCCGTGGCCATCGACGAGATCAAGAAGTTCATCGCCGAGCAGGAACTGAAGGAAGAGAACCGGTACATCCCGGCTCCGAAACCCAGAAGAAGCACCTACGAGAAATACGAGCAGAAGATCGCCGTCATCGGTGCCGGCCCCGCCGGCCTGAGCTGTGCCTACTATCTGGCCAATATGCTCTATGACGTCACCGTCTTCGACCGCAACCCGGCTCCCGGCGGCATGCTTACCATGGGCATCCCGTCCTTCCGTCTGGACCGCGACGTCATCAATGCCGAGATCGATGTTCTCCGTGAGATGGGCGTCGAGTTCAAGTGCGGCGTGGAAGTGGGCAAGGACATCACCATCCAGCAGCTGCGCGACGAAGGCTACAAGGGATTCTTCCTGGCCATCGGCGCTCAGAAGTCCGCTCCGCTGAACATCCCCGGTGAGGATCTGAAGGGCGTCTTCGGCGGCGTGGAATTCCTCCGTGAAGTCAATCTGGGCAAGAAGCCCAAAGTCGGCAAGAAGTGCGCCGTCATCGGCGGCGGCAACGTGGCCATGGACGTGTGCCGTACGGCAGTCCGTCTGGGTGCCGACGAGACCTATATCGTATACCGCCGCAGTGAAGCCGAGCTTCCTGCCGATCCCGAAGAAGTGGCGGAAGCCATGGAAGAGGGCGTACAGTTCCGTTACCTCAATGCTCCCGCGGAAGTGGTGGGCACCAAGGGTAAAGTCACCGGCCTGAAAGTGGAGATCATGGAACTGGGCGAGCCCGATGAGAAGGGACGCCGGAAACCGGTGGGTACCGGCAAGTTCGAGACCATCCCCGTGGACTCCGTCATCTCCTCCATCGGTCAGGTGGTGGACTGGGGCAGCCTGGATGTGGGCGCCCTGAAGACCAATCCCAAGGGCATCGCTCTTGCCGATGAGAAGACCCGTCAGACCGCTCAGGACGACATCTTCGTCGGCGGTGACGTCTACACCGGACCGAAATTCGCCATCGACGCCATTGCAGCCGGCCGTGAAGGCGCAGAGTCCCTGCACCGCTTCGTACACGAAGGACAGCTCCTGGTCCGCGGACGCAACCTGCGTCACTTCGATCAGCTGGATAAATCCAACGTCGTGCTGCCGGTGGACTGCTTCGACCGTCCCGCCCGTCAGCAGGTGGCACATGATCCCAAGAAGGCAAAGACCTTCCAGAACGACCGGATCACCTTTACCGAGGAACAGGTGAAGGCAGAAGCCTCCCGCTGCCTCGGCTGCGGTGCCTGCGAAGTGGACGAGAACCGCTGCATCGGCTGCGGCCTGTGCACCACCAAGTGCGAGTTCGACGCCATCCATCTGCACCGGACCCATCCGGATGCCAACAAGATGCGTACGGCGGAACAGAAGTTCCTTTACATCGGACCGTACGCGGTCAAACGCGGCGTGAAGATCGTGAAGAGAGCCGTGGTCGACACCGTGAAGAAACTGGGCGACTGATCCCCGAACTCAGAAATACCCCGAGCTGCCGCGAAAGCGGCAGCTCATTTTTTGGAGAAAGTTCCAAACTTTTGTTACCATGTGTTGTTTCTTTGAGTTTTCCTTCCTGCGCATGGTAGAATATGTCAAGAGAACCCTACAGAAAGAACCAAAACGACTATGAGCCGAAACTATAAGAAGCGGAAGACCCGCCGGATACGGAGGGTCTTCCTTACCATACGGACCATCCTGCTGATCCTTCTTGTCACCGTGGCACTGCTGCTGGTGGGAGGAAGGCTCATGGATGCGTATCTGGGGACCCATGTCATGGAGGACTTTCTCCGTGCCATCCCGGTACAGGAGTGGCTGAAACTGCCGGATGAAGTGCTGGAGACCTCCCAGACTCCGGCGGTCTCCGACAGCCTGACGCCCCGTCCCACCCCTGCGGTGACGGCAGCGCCGGTGGCCACGGTGACGCCCGGCACTCCGGAGGGGGAGGCGGCGGAATTTGCCGCCGGATATGATCTCCGGAAGACGAAGGCCACCCAGACCATCAAGGACGAGCTGTTCCCGGACAAATACGCCTTCGGCAGCAAGTATGCCATCGTGGTGGATCTCGATCACAATGAGGTCCTGGCGCAGAAGGACGCCGAGGTGCGCATGAATCCCGCCTCCATGACGAAGATCCTCACCATCCTGGTGGCGGCGGAACGGGTGGACCTTTCCCGTCTGGATACGGATACCTTCCCGGTGGATGCCGATCTCGCGGTGTACTCCTACGTCAATGACTTCTCCTCCGTGGGATGGGTGGAAGGGGATGCCCCCACCATCCGGGATCTCTTCTACGGCTGCGACAAATGCAGTCAGCTGGGCATCGGGAAGACCACCCACTTCACCAACTGCGTGGGACTGTTTGACGCGAACCACTACAGCACCTGCCATGACATGGCGGTGATCATGAAGGCGGCACTGGAGAACACCTTCTGCCGGGAGGTGCTGTCCGCCCATACCTATACCACGAAGCCCATGAAGGAGTCTCCGGAGGGAGAGGTCCTGTCCAACTGGTTTCTGCGCCGCATCGAGGACAAGGACACCCACGGCACCGTGCGCAGCGCCAAGACGGGATTCGTCAAGGAATCGGGCTGCTGCGCGGCCAGCTATCAGATCGCGAACAGCGGTGCCCATACCATGGTGGTGACGGCGGATACCTACAGTGTCTGGAAATGCATCTACGACCATGTGGCACTGTATGCTCTGTACGATAAGTGATCCGAATGCAAAAATGCTCTGTGATCAGTTCTGATCACAGAGCATTTTTTTATATCCTGTTGATTCAGTCCGGGTAGACTTCCCGTTCCGTTTCCCGTCCGTGGTTCCACGCGTCCACCGCTTCAAAACATCCCTGCACCATGTGGAAGATGTTCTTTCTCGTATAGAAGGCGGTATGGGGGCTGAGGATGACGTTGGGGAAGGACCGGAGGATGGCCATCTGCCGGTTCTCGATGACGTCTCCCATGCGGTTGTAGTAATACAGACCGTTCTCATTTTCCAGTACGTCCAGGGCGGCGGCGCCCACCTTGCCCCGCTCCAGTGCTTCGATGAGGGCATCGGTGTCGATGAGCTTGCCCCGGGCGGTGTTCACCAGGATGACGCCGTCCTTCATCTTTTCCATGGCCGCGGCATCGATCATATGATGGTTGGCGTCCGTGGCATTGGTATGCAGGGTGATGGCATCGGAGCGTGTCAGCAGCTCCTCCAGCGGTACCTGCGTGCCGAACCGGGCCATCTCCTCATTTTCATGATGACCGTAATACAGGATGGTGCATCCGAATCCGGACAGCTGCCGGGCAGCGGCGGTGGCGATCTTTCCGGTACCGACGATACCCACTGTCATGTCCGTGATATCCTCACCAATCTTGTCTTTCAGGGTGTAGTCCTGCACAGCGGCCCGGGCAAGGATGTCTCCCATGCGCCGGGAGCACATCAGGATCAGCATCACGGCGTAGCTTGCCACTCCCGTGGAAGGGTAGGTGACGTTTCCCACCCGCATGCCAAGCTCCCGGGCGCGGATCCGGTCGATGTGGTCGATGCCGATGGAGCGGGTGGTGATGTATTTCACCCCCAGATCATGGAAGGCCTCCACCACGGGACGGGACATGTCGCAGGGCGTGCAGCTCACCGCGTCATACCCCTTGGCCAGATGATAGTTTTCCGGGGAGGGGTAGTCCAGACAGTAACCGAACGGGATACCGTACTGTTCGCTGCACTGCCGGGCAAAGGGAAGTTCGTCCTCCGGACGGAGATTATAGAAAAAGATGCTCACAATCATAGCTCCTCACACAAATAGTCGTGACTACCAGTTTAGTCGCAAACAGAGATTTTTGCAAATGTTCTTCCGTAATTGGGAGAGAGACCAAAAACATGGGCTGCCGTGATGGCAGCCCATGTCGATTCATGAAAAGATGGGAACTCACCCGTCGAGAGCATTTGCGTCGGTGATCGTTATGGGTGACAGCCCGAGGTTATGCTGGATCCACTGTGTACACCGCACGGCATCCACCGGCACACTGATATAAGCATAATGATAGTCGTTCGGCATAATCTCCACCGAGAGTGCGATTTCCCAGGTATAAACATCCCTGTAGTATTCCTCGGAATCCAGATAATAGTTGAGAATGGTTGATTCCTCCAGATCCGGAAGAATACAGTTTGTCACCAGATCCTGCAGCTGATCCGTGGA
>CADCMP010000096.1 GCA_902802565.1 Oscillospiraceae bacterium | reverse complement strand
GGAGCTCAGCGACATGGAATTTGAAACCGCACTATTCATCGAGCGGAAGCTGGATGAATACGATATCCCTCACAGGAGGATCGGAGATACCGGTATCGTGGGCATCATACGCGGCGTGAAAGGAGACGGTGATACCATCGCTCTCCGGGCGGATATCGATGCTCTCCCCATTACCGAAAAGAGCAGTGCATCTTATGTTTCGGAACATGAGGGCATCATGCATGCCTGCGGCCATGACGCACACACGGCATGTCTGCTGGCGGCAGCAAGGATCCTGCAGAACAGCAGGGACCTGTTCCGCGGTGAAGTCCGTCTGTTTTTCCAGCCGGCAGAAGAGACCGGCGGCGCGCCGAAGCGTTTTGTGGAAAATGGCGCCATCGAAGGAGTTTCTTCCATTTTCGGTCTTCACTGCGCTCCCGACCTTCCGGTAGGAGTCATCGGGCTGAAACCGGGACTCAACAATGCTGCCGTAGATCGTTTCCGCATCGAGATCCTGGGAAAATCCTCTCATGCCTCCACACCTCACCTGGGAGTGGATGCGCTGTACATCGCAAGTCAGACTACGGTTGCGCTTCAGGCCATCGTGACACGACTCAGTTCCCCTATTGAACCCCTGCTCATTGGGGTGGGAAAAATGTCTTCCGGAACCATTTACAATGCCGTTGCCGCCGATGCGTTTCTGGAGGGAACGACCCGTACCATCAACCAAAAGGCCCGGCTGTTCATCCGTCAGGAGATCGAGAAGATCGCCGGTGAGTGTGCAGCATCTTTCGGAGGCACCGCAAAGGTTGCGTTCACCGAGGTAACTTCTGCACTGATCAATGACCCGGCAATCAATGCCATGGCCACGCGCACAGCGGTTTCCCTTTTTGGAAAGGACAGGGTCATCAGCAACCGGGCACTATCCCTCAACGGAGATGATTATGCCGAATTCATGGCACCTACGGGACTGAAAGGATGCTATGCCTATCTCGGTACCGGAAATCCGGGACTTCCGACCACTCAGCACAGCGTGCACAGCTGTGATTTCGACATCGATGAAGAGGCGTTGATCTTCGGCACCGCACTGTATGCCGGCTATGCCCTGGACGCACTGAACTGACTAATAATAAAACAGACAGAAGGAGCCGCATCAAAGCAGCTCCTTCTGTCTGTTTTGTATTCTAAAATGGAACAACCTCAGAGCGTTGCTCCTTCCACGGGGCGTCCCAGAGTGATATTCAGGTTTCCGTTTCGGCAGCGGATCTCATCCATAAATGCCTTGGTCTTCTTCTCATCCTTCAACACCACATCATAGCACAGCTCGTATAAAGTCCCCATGTTGGTCGTCCGGACCCGAACCAGTTCCCAGCTGGAGGTATATTTTTTGAAGAGATCATCAAACAGATCATTGTAGTCCAGATTTTCGGGAATCGTGATCTTCAGCTGCTGGTTGCCGGATCTCTCACCGAATCCGAACAGTGTCAGTGCGATCACCAGAACAGCCATGATCACAAAAAACAGGATTGCGATCCAGATATGCCCCATGCCGCAGGCAAGTCCCACTGCCATATCCATAAAGATAGCTGCGATCTCCCGAGCAGTGCCCGGAACGCTGCGGAATCGCACCAGTGTAAAGGCTCCTGCCACAGCTACGCCGGCGCCAACATTTCCGTTGACCATCATGATGACGATGGCAATGGCTGCCGGCATGATGGATAGCGTCAGTGCCATGGAAGCGGAGTTTCTTGCCTTAAAGGAAAAAACGATGGCTGTTCCGATTCCCAGCACTACCGCCAGCAAAATACATAACAGAAAAGTCCATGTCGTCATTCCGGCGGATGTAATACTATTAAGCACAGTTATCCACCCCCATGATGATTTCTTTGTTTCTCTCCATCATTTTCTGATAGCACTTTCCGTACTTGGAAAACGAAATCGGATAAATGTTCAGCGAGCTCAGAACCTGAGACAGCCAGACCGGTGCCGCCCCGGGGATCTTTACTTCCATCAGGATCTGGTCCTCCGGAAGCAGTTTTACACCGTAATCTCCGCAGGTAAGATCCAAATTCTCTGTACGGAACCGGATATTGCGGTCAAAAGTCAGGCGAAGCTCAGGATCCTCGGTATCACGGAATGCCAGGCGGTCATATGCCAGAAAGAGTTTGGGGACCAGTGTGTAATTCTGTTTGAACCACTGGATCTCCTGCAGAATCTGGGGATCATCGACCTCCGGTTTTTCTCCTCCACGGAGATACTCCATCGTTTCCCCGATATCGCTCAGCACGCGGCGTTTATATACGATCCCGTCAAATTTCTTTTTGATCTCCATAAACACGGAACCGGTCTTCGAAGGAACTCCGTAGCTTCTGACTCGGAATTTTTCCTTGTATATCGGTTTTTCCATGGAATGACGGATCAGTTCATAATCCGGCGTATCATAATAAATGTTGCAGATCGTACTCTCCGGATAATCATCCGGTACGATATGTTCCCGCAGGGCGATGCGAAGCCGGTCATACTGTTCCGAATTTAAAAGGTATTTCTCTTCGATCCTCTGAAAGGACCATTGTACTGCTTTCAAGTCTTTTCTCCTGTAGGTGCTTTGTTATTTTACGCTGGAATCAAATGCTTTCATAACCGCCGCGACCTGCGCCCGAGTTGCGGTGCTCTTCGGTTCCAGTCCCTGGTCGGTTCCGCTGATCACATTGTGACTTACAGCCCATCTCATTGCAGTCTCCGCATAGGAAGAAACAGAACCTGCATCGCTGAAGCGGCTCAGATCGCCGTTTTCGGCAACGTCATAGCCTTTGAAGCGGGCGTACGAATACATAATGCTTGCCATCTGTTCTCTGGTAATAGGGTCCTCCGGCCCGAAGCGGTCGGAACTGTATCCGCCCACGATTCCGTTTGCCGCTGCCCATGAGACTGCCGTGCGGTACCAGTCTGCGGAAAGATCTTCGAAACCGGCTTTCCCGCTCTGCGGTTTTCCTTCCTTTGCCCACAGCACCGTGACGAACATGCCGCGGGTCATCGCTGTGTTGGGTTCGAAGGTCGTTGCCGATGTACCGGAAAACAGGCCGTTGTCGTAAACGTATTTTACATAGGGGCAGAACCAGTCGCCGGACTTAACGTCCGTGAACGGCATGCCGGTATCTTCTTTTGAAGTTCCCTGCAGCTCATTGAGCGTATCCAAAACCCGTCCCGCCATGTATTCGTGTCCGTTTGCATCCGGATGAAGACCGATGAGAATGCCCTTCGTCACGCCGTCCACGACGCCTTCGCCCGAGGAGACCCGGGAAACAATCCCCGGAATATCCAGCGCGTCGATGACCGTGGTCCCGGCGGAAAAGATGCTTGTGGCATCCGGCACGTCCACATAGACGACATTGTCGTATTTCGCTGCAACTTCACGGTAGATGTTGTTGAACAGGTCAATGCCGCGGTCCACAAGATCAAAGATCACGGAATAGCCGCTGCCGGGGATTACACGCAGTCCGCTGGCAGCCTGATGATACCCGAGAACCATGATGACGGCGTCCGATGGCGCCACTGCCACGAGGTGGTCTACTACCGCCTCGATATTCTCACGGATCCCGCTGGCTTCCTGTATAAAAGTATCTGTAAGTCTTCCGACTATATTGGGATCCTGCATGACGTTCCCCAGTGCATAGGCCACGTAATCCAGTACGCCTTCCACACCGGAGATCTCCTGAAGCTTCACCAGATCCACCAGTCCGGTGGCGCTGGCAGCATTTACAACGGTTGCGGTGATATCGTTGATTCCCGCCTGGATCGTAATGAGATCCGACTGCCGGACTTCCTCACAGATCTTCGGCCCCATCTGCAGCAGCTGCTCCGTACGTTCCGGATGCCGCTCTCCGTACCAGTCTTTTCTTTTGACATAAGGATCTTCCAAGCCCATTCCTCGTTCCAGCAGATAGCGGTAGTCACTGATCCGGGCCCCGGAACTGGCCGCCGCATAAACGGTGGCGCCGTTGTTCTCCTCCAGCACACGGCCCACCAGATCCGTGTAGGATCCGGGCACCCGTCTGCCGACACTGAATTTATCTGTCCGGTCGATGTCCTCATGCAGTCCGTAGCCCCAGGTGATACTGTCTCCCAGATAGGTGTAGCAATGATAGGGTATACTCTTATATTCCTCAGCATTCAGTGCCACTGCTGTGCTTCCCATGATTCCAAAGACCATGATGATGCACAGCAGAATGGATAACGCTGTCTTTGTCCGTTTTTTCATGTGAGCTTACCTCATAATCCATTCCGGGCTGTCCGAAAACAGCCCGATAGTTTTTACGGTCAAATCTGTCTTTTACTTCTTCGTTTTATTTCGAGAACAGTGCCTTGATCTTTGTTGCAATCGTCTTCACAAGGCCGGCTTTCTCTACTGCGGGTTCCGGCTGTGCTTCTTCGACCACGAGCTGGGAGGAATCAGAGCCACTCTGATCCTGCTCGGAAACGATCACATCTTCCGTATCACTGTCCGAAACGGCAGCTGCGTCCTCCGTCACCTGTGTTCCAGTCTCCACTCTTCCGCCGTGGTACGTAACGATGTCCACGCCCGGAGCGAGATGGTCGCTCAGCCACATCACGCGTTTAGTGCAGTACTCTTTCAGATTATAGATATAGTCATCAAAGCCGGTGGTGATCCTGTAGTTGAGTTTGTATTTGCCAGACCCCAGCAGTTTCATGGTGTTCGGTGCCACCACATACTCTGCGGAGAGGTTGATGAGGCCCATGCGATCCCGGTCCATCAACGCCGATTTCTCAATCACAGCTGCCTGTACGTCCACATTTTTCGCCAGATATTCGAATTCGTTCTTGTACTGGTTATAGACACGGGCCACTTCTTTCATAAAGCTGGCATGCTTTCCAAACTCCTGCAGCATGGTGACCGGTTTGTCTCCGGA
>CADCMP010000095.1 GCA_902802565.1 Oscillospiraceae bacterium | reverse complement strand
GATGGGCCGCGGATCCCGGGAGTTGAGCGTAATGGGAATCACAAAATCACCGCCTTTCTTTGTGTTAACTGTATTAATACGTTTAATACAGTTGCAAGATAAAAATAACACGGTTTCCGGGATCCGTCAACCCCCGGTGCCGTTTTTTCTGAGATGGAGTTTCATTGTCACCTACGGGTGCGGGTGATACAATGAGAGAAACCGAAAAAAAGAGGTTTTCCTATGACACATTATGATTTTGATTCGGTCATCGACCGCAGCAATACCAACGCACTGAATACCGACGGATTTCGGCGGTACATCTTCCACGCCGATGACGACAGGACCTTTGCGATCCCGGATTCGGAATTCATCCGCATGTGGGTGGCCGATATGGAGTTTGCCGTGGCACCGGAGATCCGGCAGGCCATGACGGATCGCATCGACCGGAAGATCTTCGGGTATACGGGTCTGTTTTCCAGTGACTACTACGATGCCCTGTCCGCCTGGTGCCGTACCCGGTACGGCTGGAGTTTTCCCCGGGAGGAACTGGTGATCTCCCCGGGAGTGGTGACGGCACTGCATCAGCTGATCGGCGATCTGGTGGGAGAAGGGGAGTGCGCACTGACCCTGACGCCGGCCTACGGCCAGTTTGAAGTGGCCTGCCGGCACAACCGTGTGGAACTTCTGTCCTCCCGGCTCGTCCGGGAGGAATCCGGACGGTTCGTCATCGACTGGGCGGATCTGGAGGAAAAGGCCTCCCGGCGGGAGACGGTGCTTCTGCTGCTCTGCAATCCCCACAATCCCACGGGACGGGTGTGGAGCCGGGAGGAGCTGGAGGGCATCGGGCAGCTGGCGCTGAAATACGATCTGTGGATCATCTCCGATGAGATCCACTGCGATCTGCTGCGCCGGGGGAAGACACACATCCCCATGGGTGCGGTGCTTCCGGAGGAGGAGCGTCTCATCACGTGCATGTCCGCCAGCAAGACCTTCAATCTGGCAGGGCTTCAGATGAGCAACATCATCATCCGGGATAGAACGGAAAGGAATCGGTTCACCCGCAATCTTCTGACCGCCAATGCCATCAACCCCATCTCCCTGGCGGCCCATCAGTCGGCCTATGAGAGCGGCGGAGAGTGGCTGTCCCAGCTCCGGGAATACCTGGACGGCAACTTCGATCTTCTGACGGAGTTTCTGACGACGGAACTGCCGGAAGCGGTGTATGCTCCCTCGGAAGCCACCTATCTTGCCTGGGTGGACCTGTCCGCCTATTTCCCGGAAGACAGTGATCTGCCGGACTTCTTTGCCAATCAGGCCGGCGTCCTTCTGGAGGGCGGCAGCAGCATGTTCGTGGACAACGCCGACCGGTGTGTCCGGCTCAATCTGGCCATGCCCCGCGCCATGGTGCGGGAAGGGCTGGACCGCATCGCCAGAGCGGTGCACAGCCTGCGGGAGGCCGGATGATGGAGATACGAAAGGGAACGATGGCGGATCTGGAGGCAGTGGCTGCCGTGGAGGCCCGTTGTTTTCCGCCGGAGCAGGCGGCGACGAAGGAGCAGTTCCGGGACCGTCTCCGGGCATATCCGGAAGGAATCTGGCTGCTGTGGGACGGAGAGATCCTGGTGGGATTTCTGGACGGCATGGTCTCCGGTTCCCCGGAGCTCACCGATGCCATGTTTGCCGATGCCTCCCTCCATGATCCGAAGGGAGACTGGCAGATGATCTTCGGGCTCAACACCCTTCCGGAATACCGGAACCGGGGATATGCCGGACAGCTGATAGACCGGTGCATCGCCGATGCGAAACAGGAAGGGCGGCGGGGTGTCGTTCTGACCTGTCTGGAGGAGAAGATCCCGTATTATGAAAAATTCGGATTTAAAAACGAGGGAGTCTCCGGATCGGTGCACGGCGGCGCCGTGTGGTATTCCATGAGGATCACGTTCTGAATATGAAAAATGCGCATCCCATCGGATGCGCATTTTATTATAAATGTCAGGCTCAGGCCTCCGGTTCCTCTTCCGGCGGAAGGAGAAGATGTACTTCCTTCTTGCCGTAATACTCGGCCAGACCGGAGTTGACGGAGGCTTTCGGATTCTGAGAGAGATTGAGCTTCTTGAGGAAGTCGTTGGTGGTGACCACTTCCGGGATCTCCGCCACATCCCCTTCGGACTCCAGGATCTCCACGACGGCATCGTACTCCCTGTCATACTGTTCGGCCATTCCGCTCTCCACGGCCGAGAGGGCCTTGAAGGTGGTCATGTTCCAGAAACCGTAGGAGAAGGATCCCAGCACGAACACGATCATCAGTGCCAGCACCGTCTGCATCCGGAAGTGTCCGGAGAGATCCGCCAGCTGGAAGTCGTTGATCAGCGTCGGATATTTTCCCAGGAACCATCCGCAGGCATAGAAGATGTTGAATACCCAGAAGATGTAATAGGAGTAATAGTACAGGTTCACCTGACGTCCCGCTCCGATGTTGCTCATGGCATAGATGGGCGGCGTCAGCTGGGACGCAAACAGACAGAAGGTCCCGAAGAATACCAGCAGCGGGAACCGGAACCGCCAGGGGCAGAGGTTCGCCAGCCGGTAGAGCATGGGCGTCACTGCCACCAGGAACACCACCTGAGGGATGGAGGTCCACTGGCCCATCTTGATGCAGGAGAAGTACAGGGACAGGATGCAGGCCTCAATGGGACCGGTGGAGGTGGTCTTCGCGGCGCGGATGGAGTTTCCCGGCGCGGAAGTGCTGATGGTGAACAGGTAGATCATTGCCGCTGCAAGGAGGAGCACCGCCCACTTTCTCGGATGCTTCAGAAACAGCAGGAAAACGGCGGCCACCGCCATCATCTCACAGCAGAACAGACCGGTGGAATAGTTGCCCCCCGCCATGAGCGCCGTCATGGGAAGAAGCAGGATGAACCAGCCGACGACACCGGCCGTCTTTCTTGCGATGACGAACCGGATGAGGACGGAGAAATAGATCAGGGCAAAGGAATAGAACAGGGTATAGTAGCAGCTTCCGTTAAACCAGAAGAAGGCCCCCTGCTTGTCCGGTACGAACTGGATGGTGCACAGACAGATCAGCACCGCCAGCAGCACCGCGTATTCCTTCCGGGCGTGAAGCCAGGTGACGATGGAGGTCCAGCAGAAAAACAGCGTGGACAGAAACAGTCCCAGCACCATGATCCAGGTGGTGAGGAAATACAGATCCTGAGAGAACACACCGGGCTGGAAGGCGAAGAGGAAGATCGCCGAGAAGGTGCCCTGCCAGTTGCGGTAGGTCCACTGCACCTGTTTCACCGCCGCGCGGATCAGGTCCGCGAATCCGCCGTTCTGCATGATCACCTCGTGTACCCGGTGGGAGTACCGGTAATCGTCATACAGGGGATGGGCATAGTGCCCGGCGGACAGGATGGGGATGATGCACAATATGAAGATGGCGAGAAAGACCCACATCAGCCAGGTCAGAGAATCGGATCTGCGTTTCGGCATAAATGTACTTCCTCCGTAAAAGATCGAATAGTTCTAGTCTTTTAATAATAACTGATGGAGGAAAAATGCACAACCAAAAGCTTTTGATTCCTCCGCAAAAAGAAAGCCTGACGCAAGGTCGGGCTTCTCTTCTTTATATTGGTTCCATGTCCTTTCTCTTCCGTGTCGTGGATCGTGAGACGAAACGGTCGCAGGCCGCCAGCAGGCTGGGCAGCACGAACAGGATCAGAAGGGTGGCGGACAGGGTGCCGATGGAGATGGTCTGGCAGATCTGTCCGATGGTGGGATCCACCGGGGCAAAGCCCACGATGCCGGTGACGAGGATGATGATCAGTCCCGAGGTCAGGATCGTGTGGGTGGAACCGTGGAAGGAACGCTTCAGCGAAACCAGAATATCATAGTACTGCCGGTTCTCCCGGTAATAGTTCGTGAACAGGATCCCGTAGTCGATGGTGGCTCCCATGAGGATGCACTGTACGATGAGCATGGACAGATAATAGGCCTCGTATCCCAGCACCCCGCTGGTGGCGATGGTGATGAACACGCCGCACTGCACGAGGCATACCAGGATGGCCGGGATGAGGAAGGAACGGAAGGTGAGGAGCACCACGAGGAAGATGGACAGTGCCGTCAGCAGCGTGATGCGGGTCAGTTCCTTATGGAAGCTTGCCTTCATCTCATAGTTCATGGGCGTGGAGCCGATGAGATGATAGTCTCCGTGCAGTTCCTTCGACAGACGTGTGGTGAGGCCCTGGTACCAGCTCTCCGTCTCCTCGCTCTCCACGGGGATGGAGGAGGCCAGCATCAGAATGGAATAATGGGGGCCTTTGAGCTGGCGGACCCCGTCCTCCAGGGTCTGTTTGTTTTTCGTAAGCTCCGCCTTCATGCTCTCATCGAAGAAGGAGGCAAACCGGGCATCGTTCATCATGTGGTTTTCCAGATGATCGAACAGTTCCAGAATGGACATGGTCCAGTTCGGGTCGCTTTGATACATGGCCGCATGATAGAGATACAGAAGCTTCAGCATCTCCGGATCCAGATCCGCACCCAGACCGCCCAGCAGATCCGACATGGCTTCCGGGGAAAACTCCGTACCGTCCACCACGGCGTCGGCCAGGGCGCGGGCGCCCTGCAGCCGGGATGCCTGGGAGGCATCAATATAGGAGGAAAACTGGGGATTCGTCAGGACATCATCCGCCAGGAAATCCAGGAAGTCCCGGATGGAGACACTGGGAGCGGCGGCGCCCCCGTGATTCATGACATAGTACATATACAGCATGGAGATCTGCTCGTCCTCCATCCCGGTGAGGTTTGCCAGTTCCCCGGCGGTATAGCCTTTCCCGGACAGGGTGCCCTGAACGATGCCGGCCATGGAGGCAAGCTGCGCGCGCTCCTCCGGACCCATGAGTCCGGACAGGGCATCGGAATGTGCCGACAGCGCGGAGGTGAG
>CADCMP010000094.1 GCA_902802565.1 Oscillospiraceae bacterium | reverse complement strand
GTCGGAGAAGCGGAACATGGATTTGCGAAGTTCATTGGTCTGGTCGTAGCGTTTCCCGCCCCAGTAGATCCTGCCGGCCATCTCACATTTCGGCCCAAGCTCCACGTCTTTCATGGCATACTTGAGGAATTCCTCTACGCCGGTGCGGTCGATGATATAGCCGATATGCTCTTTGGACTCGACCGCGGCCATATCGAGATAAGCATCGAGATAATCATAGGTGTTCTTGATGATCTTACAGATGCTCTCCTCGTCGGCCCATTTCAGGAAGTCCTCGCCCAGACGGGGATTCTTCTTACCGGTCCGTCCCATCAGTTCCAGGCGGAAGTAATGCTCTTCACTTCTGGTCCAGGCCCGGGTCGGACAATAGTTGACACAGACGCCACAGCCGATGCACTTATTGGTATCTCGGACGATCTTTCCATTGACAACGGAAAGGGCGCCGACACTTCGCCTGGAGCAGTACTTCACGCATTGCTCGCACCCGATACAGCGGTCCGGGTCATACTGGGGTTCTGTCTGGCCAATGATGCCGAAGTCATTCAGTCGTACATGGGCACAGTCATTGGAGCAGCCGGTGCAGGCGATCTTTACATGATGGTTGTTGGGGAAGATCATCTTGTCGATCTTCTTCGCCAGTTCCTTGGTGTCATAGCAGCCAAAGGGGCACAGGTCCTGTCCGGGACAGGCAACCACGTTACGGGTGCCGGATGCCGGGTAGCCTTCTCCGGGCTCGCCCTGGTTGACCCCGGTATTCTCGATGATCAGCTGCAGTTCTTCATTGACTTTATCTCTGTCTTCGATTCGGATGTGAGGAATTTCAAAGCCCTGGCGATTGGTCAGGTTGACGGTACCGTCCCCGTATTTCTCCGCGATCTCCACCACCCGCATAAGGGACTGGGCATCGATCTTTCCGCCCGGCACTCTCACGCGGGAAGCGATCTCTCCTCTGTGTTTCGACTGGCGAAAAGCATTCCTCTTATAGTCTTTCATATTGTAATCTCTGGTCATGGCTCTTCCCTCCTAGTCGATCATATCTTTGGACTCGGTATAGTTGAACACCGGTCCGTCCAGGCAGATGTATTTGTCACCCACACGGCAATGTCCGCAGATGCCAAGCCCGCAGCACATTTTCCGCTCCTGAGATACCCAGATATTTTCTTCTTTAAAACCTTTCTCCAGCAGGCCCATGACCGAGAAACGCATCATGGCCGGCGGACCGACGACAATGGCTCGGGCAGAAGAAACATCTTTCAGTTCGATCTCCGGAATAAACTTTGTGACCAGGCCGACTTTCCCTTCATAGCCTTCCGGGGCTCCATCCACCGTAAGCCACAGGTCCAGTCTCTCTTCCCAGTTCGCGAGGTCTTTTCGGAACAGCATGTCGTCCGGGCTTCGGAACCCGACGATCACATGTTTGTCCGCCGCATCCTCGGTCAGGGACAAGGCCTCGACCACGCCACGGACCGGGGATACACCCGTACCTCCGGCCACAACGATCACTTCCCCGTCCCGGTAAAGGTCCAGGTCAAAGCCGTTTCCATAAGGCCCGCGCATCAGCAGGCTCTCGCCCTTCATGTGCTCGAATACCATGTTGGTCACGCGGCCTACGCGGCGTATGGTGAGGTCAACACTGACGCCCTCTTCGATCCCGCTGACGGAAATAGGGGCTTCTCCGAATTTCGGGATGGACACCTCAAAGAACTGTCCGGGTTTCACGTCTCCCTGAAACGCCATACGGAAGGTGTACTCCTTCTCGGTATGTTTGATCACATCAAGGATCTCTGAAGGGAATGAAATATAAGGATTCCGGTTTGTCATACTCATTGTTCCCCCTCCTTTACTGCGGCATCCACTTTGTTGATGATGTTGGAAAACGAGATGTATTCCGGACAGACATCATCGCAACGGCCGCATCCGACGCACATATCATAGCCATAGCGTTTTCTGAAATCGGAGATCTTATGCAGCGTTTTAAACCGCATCCGTTCTCCGTGTTTCTTTCGATATTCTCCTCCGCCGGCGACCGTGGAGTATCCGTCGATCATGCAGGAAGCGCCAACTCTCCGGCGTTCGCCCACTTTTCCGTTGTCCGTATAGTAGGCATCCTGCATGGTGAAGCAGGAACAGGTCGGGCAGACAAGGTTACAGCGGCCACATGCCACACAGCGTTTATCATATTCTTTCCAAAGGTCAGACCCTATGACAGAGTTGGGGATCTCCTCCGGAACATGTACTTCCACTTCGTTTTCGGTCACATAAGCTGCGGTCACGTCGCCGGCAGCAGCGCCGGAATCTGCAAAGAGTTCCTCCAGAGAGGCATCCTTCAGGTCCACATCATAACGGCCATCCACAAAGTTCACGGAGAACAGGTAACCATCCTCCGTCCGGTTGGTCCCCATGCTCACACAAAAACAATCCTGGAAACTCGATGTGCAGCCGATCAGAACAAAATGCAGTTTGTCCCGGATCTTTTTATAAAAGCTGTCCACATGCGAACCGTTATGAAGGTAGATCTGGTCCAGTCTCTTTAAGGCATGCATATCGCAGCTTCTCAAAAAGACGATCGCCTCACTGTCGTCGATGTCTGCCTCTTTGATCACATTCTCCGTAAAGAAAAACAAAGTTTGCGAGAGCGGCGTCAGGATCTCCTTGAACGAATAGTCAGATTTTTTCTCAAATTCGATCTCTGAACTGCTGTAAACAAAATCATAAATGACCACATCGGTATCGGTGAATCGCCCTTGCCCCTTCTTCAGGACAGGTGCGTAGAGCCGATATTTTTCACTAAGTCCCTCAAGTACCTGGTCAAATTCTGACCGGGTCAGCGTGTATCCCATACAATACCTCCCTTTTCTGGTAAAACACGTTCTGTAACGTTTCTAAACCTGTCGACTAAATTCTAACAAATATCAAAAAAAGATTCCGTGACATTCATCACGGAATCTTCTCTTTATATACTTACAGACCTGTTCGATAGAAATGAGACAGGCTTGCCATATCGCGAATGATGATCCTTTTCTTCTCATGACGCATCAGGCCCTGTTCCGTCATATTCGTCAGCAGTCTGGAGGTGTTCTCCCGGGAAGTGCCCAGCATGTCGGCCAGCAGGGTCACACTCAGATCGATATCGATCTCCGTTTCCTCTCCTCTGGGGATCCCAAAGTCTCTGCCCAGTTTCCACAGCTTCGCAGCGATCTTGCGGTCCATATTGATGTTCCCCACACTGTTTTTCAGCTGGTGGATCAACCGTTGGTATTTTTTCTCCTGCTCTTTCATGACCGCCTGGCAGAAAGGATAATCCTCTTTCATGATCTCCACGAACCGGTCATTGGGGACCTGGAGTATGGAAGAGGTCTCGATGGTGTCACAGTAGATCGCGGGAGTATTGGTAACGATGCAATCGTTCAGCAGAGCACCTTCTCCAAGCACAAACAGGATCTTTCTCTTTCCCTGGAGTGTCATGTTGTACTCAATGACCTTTCCGGAGATCAGAAAGCAAACATGGTCGGTATGCTTTTTCGCATGGAGGACCGATTCATTCTTATCATACCTTCTGAGCGTCCCCTGCTCATACAGTCTCCGGATCGTCTCTTCTCCCGCTCCCCGGACAGAGCTGCTGCTTCCCAAAGCGGTCAGTACAGACGGGTCCTTCTGGATTGCCTTTGCCATATGTGCATCCCTTCCTCACAACACCATCAGCAGTGTTCCTGCTCCGATAAGTATACACCCGAGCAGAGACTTGACGGTAAACTGTTCATGTAAAAAGATAAATGCCAGCAAAATGGTAATGACCACCGACAGTTTGTCAACGGGCACGACCTTCGAGGCGTCCCCCATCTGCAGCGCTTTGAAATAACAGAGCCACGATGCTCCCGTCGCAAGTCCGGACAGGACAAGAAAGATCCAACTCTTCTGGCTGATCTCCGACAACCCGCTCTGCTGGTGCGTCAGGAACACCATGCCCCAGGCCATGGCTACAATGACCACGGTCCGCACAGCAGTCGCGAGGTTCGAGTCGACCCCTTCAATGCCGACCTTCGCCAGAATAGAAGTGAGTGCCGCGAACACCGCGGACCCAAGCGCAAACCAAAACCACATAACAATGCCTTTCTCCCTTTGGGCGATTCACCAACTCAATCTCTCTCAAACACGACTAACCCGGCTTCGGTCGGATGGTCTGCATAAATGACTTCCCTCGCGTCACTCTTATACGACAGGAGCTGATGTAAGATCATCAGGTCTCCACCGGCGGTGTCCGCCATGAGGATCCCTATAAACAAGACCGTCGGGTTCCCTATAGCCACACCCACGATCATCGGAAGAATCCCGAGCAGCACGAGCGGCATAACGGAGCCAAACGCATACTGTCCCTTTTTCAGCGGAACTTTGCAGGTGCAGTACGGTGTGAGCGATGACCGCATGACACCAAACTCGACATCTTTGAAATGGTGCGGTGTGAAGAAACTCCAACTGATGCCGTGAATCAGTTCATGTACGACGATCAGCACCAGGAACGCAATGAGGATCCCAAAGAAATTGAACTTTGAAAACCCGAGTTCCCCATGCACCAGATAGTAGGCGCCATACCCAACAATAAACAGCGGAATGAAGAGAAGGATGGAAAACAGGTTCGCCTTCCCCATCCCGATGGTCAGGTCCTTGCGCCGGTAGCCCTTCCCGACCATCTCCTCCGACATTGCCTCAAACTGCGCGAGCCGTTTCTTCTCTGCTTCCGTCAGAACGGCTTCTTGTTTCTCTTTCTTTGCCATGGTCTTTCCTCCGGCGATTTACGCTCCCGTCGTCGGGAAGAACGGTCTCAGCACAGCCGCCACACTGGAGATCGGCATGGTCTGCAGCCAGACATGGCCGGGGCCGGTGACGACCGTATTGAACAGCCCTTCGCCGCCGAACAGCATATTCTTGACGCCGGGCACGGTCTGGACTTCCATGTTGCAGCTTGCGGACATGGCGGCCAGGTTGCCGGTGTC
>CADCMP010000093.1 GCA_902802565.1 Oscillospiraceae bacterium | reverse complement strand
AGGGATGCCGCGATGATCTGGCCCAGATTGTGACAGACCGCTCCGGCAGCTGAGACCGCCAGTACGCCCACTTTGGGAACCCGGCACAGAGTCAGCATGGCGATGAGACTGAGCACGCCGCCTGCCAGAGAGTAGATCATGGCGGAGAACCCGCCTCCGAACAGCAGACTGGAAAGAAAGACCTTCGCCAGCATCAGCATGGTTGCTTCCAGCGGGCTTCCCATATAGACCGCATACAGGAGCACGGTATTGCCAAGTCCCAGTTTGATACCTGGGATCGCCGGTGCCACCGGGATCAAGTATTCCACGTATCCCAGTACCAGTGCCAGCGCAGTGAGCATGGCAAAGCGTGCTACGGTTCTTGTTTTATTTCTCTGATTCTGATTCATTCTTTTTCTACATCTTTTATCTGGCAACATATGCCGAAAGGCAGTGTTAGTTGATCCTTTCAGCCGACACTGGAATTGTACTGCAAAGTCCATCCAAAGTCAAAAACGCAGCCGGAGTTCCGGCTGCGTTACAGTTAACAGTATTGCGACTTAGGCGTCCAGTTCCTTTTCCAGCTCTTCCAGCTCTTTCAGGTACAGAGTATCCATACCGTCGGAAGGCATCTGGAAACCGATACGCGGAGACACGGAGAAGGCTTCCACATTGGGTCCGTCCATCAGGCAGGAGCGTTTGAACTGCTGGCTGAACAGACGGCGGCAGTAGCTCTTGAGCCACTTTACCAGCTCCAGATCCTCGAACTCATCTCCGTAGGCGATCTGTGCCAGACGGAAGGTCTTTGACGGAGTGAATCCGCTGATGAGCATTTTATGAGTAAAGAAGTCCTGCAGGCTGTAGGAACCCACATTCTCCTCGCTCTTCTGCTCTATGGTATCGTTGGTTACCGGCAGAAGCTCCGGAGTTACCGGGCAGTCCAGAACATCCCACAGTGCATCGGCCAGCACCTTGTCTTCAGTGTTCTGGGCGATGTGCTTGACGGCAGCACGGACCTGAGTCTTGGTAAGATCCATATTGATGTCATACATGCTGGTGTGGTCACCGTTGTAGGTGCACCATCCGTCGATGAACTCGCTGAGGTCCTCGGTACCCACATCGAGACCGTTGACTTCGTTGGCGATATCCATCAGGACCTGCGTACGTTCACGGGCCTGGGCATTCTCGAAAACGATATTATAATCATCCCGGGGATGACCGATGTCATCAAAATGGACGTTGACTGCATTGCCGATATCGATGACACGGACTTCCGCACCCATCTGCTCTGCCACGATGATGGCATTGGATTTTGTGCGGGAGGTGGTGCCGAAGCACGGAATGGTGCATGCTACAACGTTAGTGGAAGGAAGCCCCATGCGTTTGACCGCCTGTGCACAGATCATAACGGTAAGAGTGGAGTCAACACCGCCGGAGATACCGACGACGCAGTGATCCAGCCCGGCATATTCCATGCGTTTCACCAGACCGGAGACCTGAATGTCGATCATGCGCTCACAGTAGGAAGGAATATCCTTTGCCAGCGCAGGCAAATGCGGGTTCTTGGAGAAGTAACGGGTCAGTTCGGTAACGACTTCTTCCCCGCCGAAGGTGATGGGACAATGATCATCGGAACCGTCAAAGGAGCCGTCCTTGATCCGCATATTGGCAAGGTAATTCACGTCCAGCTCTGTCACGGCAAGAGAGTTTTCTTTCTCCTCATTTGCCAGAATCACGCCGTTTTCTGCCACGAGGCAAAGCCCGGAGAAAACCTGGTCCGTTGTGGATTCGCCCTTGTTGGGAGAGGCGCAGATCACACCCGAAAGGGTGCGCTCGGACTGGTACTTTACGGAAGCTTCCGCTTCGTCCCGGCTGCTTACAGTCATGGGAAATGACGCCAGCTGTGCGATGACGGTGGCGCCGGATACTGCATGTCTGACAGACGGCGGAACGATAGCATCCCGGTCTGCACCCAGCTCAACGGCAATCTTCATATCGGGGACGTTCTTGTTGACAAACAGAAGGTCTGTCATCATCAGAGCGCCATAAGTGCCGTCGACGACGATATCCCTCACCTGATCGTCCGCAGGAACGAAGTGGGTTCCCTTGACGCAGGTACGGGGAACCATACCAAGAAGTTCACCGTCATATACGGCCGCGGCGCAGCTGTACAGGCGAGTCTCATACAGGAACGGAAGTCCCACAAAAGTCAGCACGTCCATGCCTTCAGATGCCTTGATTACCTTGGCAAGAGCTTTTTCCGCTCCGTTCAGAAGGGTACGCTGAGTGTACAGATCATAGCAGGTGCATCCGGTCAGGACCAGTTCCGGAAATACCAGAACCTTGACGCCCTTTTCATCCGCTTCCTTCATGGAAGCGATGACCTGCTGTGCATTATAGTCTGCATCTGCGACCCGGATCATGGGGGAAGCAGCTGCCACTTTTACAAAACCATGTTTCATCTTATAAATCTCCTATTATCCGTTTGTGGATTATTCCATTTCTCATTTGCCTGCTCTCTGAAAATCAAAGAGTTTTTCATCATAGTATCGGAGGATTGCGGAGCGGGACACTGCAAAGGAATCGTTTTCCAAAACAACTGTAAGTTTTCCGTTCTCCACCCTGCTTTCCTCGTCGCCGTCCAGCTTCGGAAAAACATGTTCCTGAAGTTCGGCCTGGAGCTCGTCCAGGCGATTACTGTAATACTCTGTTCCCTGAGGCGCCTCATATCCCGGTATGGGATCGGTCCCGCTGGTAAAACAGAGATACAGCACGCCGAGGAGGATCAGCAGAAGCAGGATGCACCCGGTGGGCTTGACCGCACGGGCGAACTGCATTCCGGCAGTTTCCTTAAACTCCTCTTTGGTAATATCCTTTTCGTTTTCCATCAGAATTTAATACGTTCCTGAATGTACGCCTTGACTTCTTCGATGGGGATGCGGACCTGCTCCATCGTATCGCGGTCACGCACCGTGACACAGTGATCGGCCGGTTTTCCCGCTTCTTCATCCCCTACCGTGTCAAAATCGAACGTGATGCAGTACGGAGTTCCGATCTCATCCTCACGACGGTACCGCTTGCCAATGGACCCGGTCACGTCATAGTCGCAGGAAAACTCTTTGGACAGTTCCTGATACAGTTCCATAGCCGGTCCGGTAAGCACTTCCTTCTTGGACAGCGGCAGGATCGCACATTTGAACGGTGCCAGAGCGGGGCTCAGATGAAGCACGGTGCGGACATCGTCCTTACCCTTCTTATCCTGTCCGACGACCTGCTCGTCGTAGGCATCACAGAGAACGGCCAGCACGCAGCGCTCCACACCCAGAGACGGCTCGATCACGTACGGGATGTAGTGTTCGTTCTTTTCGGTATCATAATAGGTCAGATCCTGTCCGGAGGTCTCCTGATGGCGGCCCAGATCGTAATCGGTACGATCGGCAACGCCCCACAGCTCGCCCCATCCGAAGGGGAAGAGATACTCAAAATCCGTGGTCGCCTTGGAATAGAAGACCAGTTCATCGGGATCGTGATCTCTTGCACGGAGATTCTCCTCCTGCAGTCCGATGGAACGCAGAAAGTCGTGACAGTAGCTTCTCCAGTAATCAAACCATTTCAGATCGGTACCGGGCTCGCAGAAAAACTCCAGTTCCATCTGCTCGAATTCACGAACACGGAAGATGAAGTTGCCCGGGGTGATCTCATTCCGGAAGCTCTTGCCCACCTGGCCGATGCCGAAGGGCAGTTTTTTCCGGGTAGTACGGGCGACATTGGCAAAGTTTACAAAGATGCCCTGTGCGGTCTCCGGGCGGAGATACACGGTGTTTTTCGCATCTTCGGTAACACCCTGGAACGTTTTGAACATCAGATTGAACTGTCGGATATCGGTAAAATTATGCTTTCCGCAGGTGGGGCACGGAATGCTGTGCTCGTCCACATATTCTTTCATCTCCGACTGTGAGAAGGCATCGATGGGTTTCGGAAGTTCCACGCCGTTCTCCTCTGCCCAGTCTTCAATGAGTTTATCTGCGCGGAAGCGTTCCTTGCACTCACGGCAGTCCATCAGCGGATCCGAGAAACCGCTGAGGTGTCCGGAAGCGACCCAGGTCTGCGGATTCATGAGGATGGCGGAATCCAGCCCCACGTTATACGGATTCTCCTGGATGAACTTCTTCCACCAGGCCTTTTTCACGTTATTCTTCAGCTCTGCTCCCAAAGGCCCGAAATCCCAGGTGTTGGCAAGACCGCCGTAGATCTCACTTCCGGCAAAAATGAACCCACGGTTCTTGCACAGCGCCACGATTTTTTCCATGGTTTTTTCTTGATTTTTCATACACATTTTCCTTTCCTGCAGCTCCTTTCCTGCAGCTGGCTGCCGCAGCGATAAAATACAACTATGAAATTATATCATTCCCCTGTTAGCGCCGCAATACAGTGACAAAACAAAAACAGGCTTCTTTCAGCCTTTGTCCTTGTCGATTATTTATGGGAAAAGCGCAGTTTCCGCCACGCTTAGCAGAAAACTGCGCTTTTCTCATCGGCATCTGGGTTAAGTGCCGTTATTATCTGTTTTCGTTACAGGACATTCTGGCAGAGGCGGGTGAACATGGTGGCCGCTTCTGCACGGGTCGCGGTGCCTTTCGGAGCGATGCGGTTGCCGGAACGTCCGTTGATGATTCCATGCCCCACTGCCCAGGAAACACTTTCCGCAGCCCAGCCACTGACAGTGGACTGATCGATGAATGCGGAAAGATCTCCGCTTGCGGAGGTATCCTTGTTTCTATACTGTGCATAGCTTCTCAGCATAGTAGCCAGTTCCTCACGGGTTACGGGATTGGTCGGCCGGAAGCTTCCGTCATCATATCCGGAAACGACTCCATTGTCCGCTGCCCACACCACCGGATTGACAAACCAGTCTGTTGCTACAACATCATTGAAAGGACTGAGGTTGCTGATGCTGGGTTTTCCGTCCATGGCATAGAGCATGGTAACGACCATTGCTCTGGTAAGGGTTACCTCAGGGCCGAACATATTATCCGTCATGCCGTCCATGATTCCCCGTTTCAACACATAGTCAATGGGTTCGTGATACCAGCTCGTTGGAATAAGATCGACAAATTTCGCCAGCGGGCAGTTCGTGTCTCCGTCCATTCCCATGGCTTTCATGATCTGTTCTGCCATGAAACGGTGTCCCTCATAGTCGGGATGGCAGTGTACAAGGAACCGCAGCCAGTAGCTTGGGCTGTAAATGGTATCGGATTTCCATACCTGTGTTCCCATAACATCCACATAATGGATATCGTTTCTAAAGGCGCATTCCTCTTTGGCATAATGCTCCAGCTTGTTGCAAAGATCCACACCGGCCTGATACAGGAAATCACGGATTGCATCATCTTCCGGTTCCGCATATTCGAAAGTGTTGTACATGCCCACATAATAGATCTCAGCGGTGGGATTGAGTTGGCGGATCGCCCGGATCATGCGGTCCATGTTCTTCTTGAACAGCTGAAGGTACTCTTCCTCTTTCGTGAAGATATCTGCGTAGGTGCCGCCAAACATCTGGATCAGATCATCCAGAGAGGTGGCGAGATTAAGCTTTCCCTTGAGGGCGCTCAGCGCCGGCTGTGCTGCCATACCATACACGTAATACTCCGAACGCAGGAAAAAGTCCAGCAGCGCCATCGTAAAGGTATCGTTATTGCCGAGATTGAGGACGATGGCATCGGAAGTGGCAATGTCGTTTTTAATATTGGCTTTCAGCGTTTCCGTATCATCCGTGGGTGCTCCGAAGATCTTCGGCAGGAAGAAAGTGCATTCCGACAGCCAGCGGAGATAATAGTTCTTCGGCTGAGCCAGCTCGTTGTCGTATTCCTCATCGATCCAACGCAGGAAGTTGATGGCCGTATAGGACTCACGGGCATCCTTATGCACGACATCAAATCCGGCTTCATCCCGAAGGATCTGGGGATAGGAGCCGTCCACGATGGTGGCGCCGTGAAGAGTAAACTGGTTGATCAGGCTGTTCACATTCTCACTCAGTCCGTATCCAGCCGGGATCGAGTCCCCGATGATCGTCAGGACTTTCTTCCCGTCCGTCCGGGGATCCGGGGTCGCCGGTGCCGCCGGTACGGTTGCGGGCTGCGCCGGGGCTGCCGGTTCCACAGCAGCAGGCTCTTCCGCCGCCGGTGTTTCCGCTGCCGGCTGCGTCTCCGTCGCTGCAGCATCTGCTGCAGTGGGATCCGTCGTTTCGTCAACGGGATCTGCATAAACGCCGACACACAGCAGAGCGACGGTCATTGCCAGGACCAGAAGCAGAGAAATCAGTCGTTTTGAACTCATTTTCATCTTGGTTACTTTCGGCCGCTCAAAACACAGCCGATACTCCTTCCTGTGCGCGATTCCATCCGCAATGATTGCGGATCTGCATCGATGCACCTCATATATAAGCACATTAGTGCCTAGTATTGTACCATTTTTTGACACTGTTTTGCAACTATTTCAACCTTAATATCTATTAATCGCACAGTTTTTCTGCTTTGATCGCGGTATTCCGCCGAATTTGCATGGATGGATAGGCGGAACATCCTCCCATGATTCGCAACGGTATCCGCAAATTATCAATCCATGGTGGAAACATCGTTTCCTAAGTGGTACAATTTTCTCATCACCGTTGATGTCTCCTTTTGGAGATCGTCTCCGTCAGGAAAAGAGGCTGCAACATGTCTGAAAATAATCTCACAAATCCTATTCCCGATCCGGAAATACCAACAGGGCCGAAGCTTCAGGAACCACGCAAGCCGGACAAGATTCGCTATACACTTCGCCGAAAGGGCTTTCTGTTCTCCGGTGCTCTGCTGCTGATCGCGCTGTCTATCCTGTTTCGTCTGATCGGATACTGGGGATTCTGGTCACATATTACCAGCACGACCTACACGCAGGTTTTCCTTCCGGTCCTGTGTGCTCTGCTGCTGATCGTTTTTCTTCCCGTTTTTGCCAATCACGGATTGTGGATGACGGCTATTCCCATCGTACTGGAAGCAGTATTCTTCATTCTGGAGACCGGGCATATCTCGGTGTGGTGGGTAAAAGCAGTCAGCATCCTTCTCTACATTGTAATCGCCATCATATACACCATGACGGTATTCGGTAAAATCCCGTCCAAATGGCCGCTGGTGATCTCAATCGGTGTCCCGCTGGTCTATCATCTGGCGGTTCAGGACCGGTCTTCCCTTCTGGAAGCCTCCAGTCCCGACACCCTTATTGCATGGATGCCGGAGATCTCCGCCATGGCCTTTGTCCTGGCATTGCTGCTGATCACCCTTGCCATGGTAAAAAAGGTCACGACTTACGGTCCTCCCGTGGTGGATCCCCGTGCGGAGCTTCCTCAGATCCGTGATCTGAAATATGTTCCGGAGGAGCTGGAATACCACAGCATCCTCAAGGCACGGAGAGAACGGAAGAAGGCAGAAGCCGCTGCCGCCGAACAGACACCGGTCCTTCCGGAGGGAGAAGACTTTCTTCTGGATGATCCGGAGGAGATCTCTCCTCCTGCGTCATCCTCCGAGGAAAAACTGTAAAGAAATCCTCTGCCGCAGAAGACTTTGTTCTTCTGCGGTTTTTCTTTGTTTTCCTGCCGATTATGAGCAAATGTAACAATTCGTTGTTTTAATTGTCCCTGCAGCATGGTATACTTTGTATAAGGAAACAGGTTTTTCTGGTTCCAATTCCGCCGGAAAGGGGATATATCAATGAAATATACATTCGCTGAAAAGAAAATGGACTCATCCGAAGATCTGAGAGCGTACGCGACTCGGAAGATCGGAAAACTGGATAAACTGTTCCGTGATGAAGGAGAAGCATTTGTCACCTTCAGCATTGAGCGCGGGCGGTATCGTGCCGAGATCACCATCAAAAACAACGGCATGTACTACCGTGCCAACGAGCTGACCAATGACATGTATGCATCCATTGATTCCGGAGTTGCTGCCATCGAGCGTCAGATCCGCAAGAACAAGACCAAGCTTTCCAAGAGGATCCGGGAGGGCGCACTGGAAAAATATGCGGAGGAAGCTTCCTATATCGCACCCGTGGAAGAGGAAGACGAACCGGATGAATTCAACATCGTCCGGAGCAAACAGTTCTCCATCAAGCCGATGAGTGCACAGGAAGCGATCCTGCAGATGAACATGCTGGGACATGACTTCTTCGTATTCCGCAAAGATGACGCAGACGGACCCATTGCGGTAGTATACCGGCGCAAGAGTGCGGACTATGGTCTCATCGTGGATGACGGCGAATAAACACGATAATTATTCATCCCCGGGGAACCGGGGATTTTTCATGAGGTGAGATTCTATGCAATGGATGGAACTGATACTGAAAACGCAGCCGGAAGACCTGAATCGACTCTGCAGCCTGCTGGATGAAGACGGCACGTTCCAGTATATGATCGAGGATTCCCGGGACTTTCAGGAATTCGTGGACGAAAACCGTCAGTTCTGGGGCATGGTGGATGCCGGACTTGCCGAACACTATGCCGACATCTGCCAGATCAAGATCTACGCGGAAAATGACGCGCTGCTCTCTCAGAAGATCGAACAGCTGACCGCACTGACCGGAATCGAGCCGGAGCAGAATCTGCTTCCGGAGCAGAACTGGGACGATGCTTGGAAGGAAAACTATGATGTGGAACCGGTGGGCAACCGTCTGGAGATCGTTCCCCACTGGCTGGAGCCGTCCGGCGAACGGATCCCCATTATTCTTGATCCCGGTCTTACATTCGGCACCGGGTATCACCCTACTACAAGGATGTGCCTGTCTCTTCTGGAACAACTGGCCGTGGAGGGAAAGACAGTTCTGGACATCGGATGCGGATCCGGAATCCTCAGTATAGGTGCCCTCCGTCTGGGAGCGTCTGACGTCACCGGCTGCGACATTGACGAGAGCTCTCCGAAAGCCGCCATGGAAAACGCAGCTTTCAACGGTTACGACAACTCCCGCTTCCGGGTTTATCTGGGAGACATTCTCCGGGATAAACAGATGAAAAAGCAAATCGAAGGGATCTATGACATTGTACTGGCAAACATGGTGGCGGATGTCGTGATCCCTCTGTCCCCCGTGTTTTCGGACTATATGGGACCGGACAGCAGTCTACTGGTCTCCGGAATCGTGGCGGAGCGGGCGGACGAAGTCCGTGATGCTCTGGAACGCAGCGGACTGATCGTGAAAGAACATCTCTCTGAGGAAGAGTGGAATACTTATCTCTGCCAGGTCCAGTAAGTGAAGCTGAAAAGCCGATGGTTCGGATTGTAATATCCGATCCATCGGCTTTTCTGTTCTTTGTTTAACTGTTTTCTGCCAGTGCCTGATACTGTGCATACCGTTTTGCAGTAAACTCCTCTGCCTCGGCGAACAGCACT
>CADCMP010000092.1 GCA_902802565.1 Oscillospiraceae bacterium | reverse complement strand
CTGCACGGCATTGCGGTTGGAGTCCAGATGCGGTACCAGCACATCCAGTTTCTCCTCCCCCTGCTCCTTCACTTCCTGCGTGTAGGAGCCGTCCACGGGAAGTCGGTATTCGTTGATCTGGGTGATGCCCCGGTGCCGCAGCACATACAGGTAGCCCAGCATCTGGGATTCCGTCAGATCGGTGACGAAATACTTGTGCGCCTCCTGGGTCAGACGGATCACACGGGAGTTGGTGTATCCCATGAGCTTCTGATACATGGTTTTAACGACGTTCCGCTGACGGGCGGTGCGCTCCCAGTCTCCGTTTCCGATCTCCCGGGTACGGCAGTAGCACAGCAGCTGTTCGTAATCCAGTTCGTTCCAGCCGTCCTTCAGGCTCCAGGTCTTCAGTCCGTCTCCGGTTCCGGAGAGGGCTTCCCTCAGTTTCTGTCCGTCTCCGTTGAGGTAGTTTGCCTCCACATAGTTGAGATCGATCCCCACGGTTCCCAGCAGCTTGAACAGATCCATGAACCGCCAGAAATCCAGTTCCAGATAATGATCGATATGGATGCCGAAATCCTTCTCGATGGTCTTGGTCAGCAGATCGATGCCGCCGTCCATGTAAGTGGTGTTCAGAAGTCCTTCCTTCCCGTTGGAAAACGGCACATACAGATCCCGCATCAGGGAGATGAGACTTACCTGGTTGGTGGCGGTGTTGATGCTGAAGACCATCATGCAGTCCGAACGCATCTGTTTCTTGTCGTCCTTCCGCCGGTCCTGGCCGATGAGCAGGATGTTCTGGACCTCATTGTCGCCCATGATATCCGTCTTCGCATCGGCACGGACAAACTGCATGTTCTTCTTCTGTTTCAGCGCGTCCTGCGTGGACAGTTTCTCCGCCGCTTCCCCTTCCGGTGCAGGAGTGGGCGTGGGTTTGGGGGTATTGAAGTTCTCCGTGAAGGATTCCCCTTCATAGGATGGCTGCACGGTCTTCTGCGCGCTGCGGCAGCCGGTGAGCACCAGGCTGAGCATCAGGACGATCCCCAGCAGAAGTGCGATGCGGTTCTTTCTCATCTTCTTCTCCTGTTCCAGTATGAGGAAATTTCTTTCATAGTTTCATTTTATTTTGTTTGCCCCCTGTTTGCAAGACGCCTCCGGGTTTTCCAAGCAAAAGATCCATCCCGGAGGATGGATCTTTTATTCAGTTTGGAGTCTTCAGTGCCGGTTTCTTCCCCAGAAGGTGTTGTACCGGTCCGGAGTCCAGCCGGGCTTGACGTCCTTCACCGCTTCCGCGGCGGTAATGACGGCGTCACCGTTGTCGATATCGATGAGCGTGTACCGGTCATTGCCCATGCCCAGTTCCTTCATGTAGCTGAGCTGACGCAGGCCGTGACGGGTCTCCACCCGCTCGATAAGTGCTTTCCCGCCGCCGTCGGGCAGGCTGTAGATCAGGTCGATGCAGGCGTTGTCCGCGGCCAGGATATCCAGAGATGCCACCAGGCCCACGTCCGGCGTGACCACCGGTTCCGCTTCCGTTCCCTCACAGTCGCAGGAAACGGACATGTTCCGCATGGTGTTGATGTAGCAGACATGGGGTGCGAAATGGTCGATGGTGGCCTTGGTGCTCTCGGAGATGCGCTCCATGAGCTCCTCCTCCGCGATGCTCCACATGTTGTCGGAGCCCAGCACGGTGTGGATCTCCATCTTGCCGATGCGTCCGTCGGCACAGCCGATGCCGATGTTCTTGTTGGATCCGCCGAAGCCGCCCATGGTATGGCCCTTGAAATGGGTCAGCACCAGAAGCGAATCGTAGTTCAGAAGATTTTTGCCCACGTGCATCTCGTCAAACCACTTGCCTCCCTTGACGGGGAGCGTGGCGACGCCGTCCTCATCGGTGATGTCCACCGGGCAGAAATCCCATCCGTTGATCTTCAGGGTCTCCCGGTGTGCTTCCGTGGTGTAGCGGGAGCCTTCGTAGTAGGTGTTGGTCTCCACGATGACCGCTTCGGGCAGACGGGATGCCAGCAGTTCCTTCACCCATGGTCTGGGGATGATATTGGGGCCCTCCGCCTCGCCGGTGTGCAGCTTGACGGCCACCTTGCCCTCCAGCACGGAGCTTACCCTGTCGTAGATCTTCTTCAGTCCCTCTTCGGACAGATCCCGGGTGAAGAACACCACGGAGCTGTCGCCGGTGCGCTCTTCAAAGGGGACGTAGCGGTTGCCGCCGGTCCCCGGTACGGGTTTTTTCTCACTCATATTCTTTCTCCTTCATATCGGTGGTTCTGCGTTTCTTATGTTCATTAAATTTATTATATCGTAAAGAGCCCCGGATTGTAATAGCATCTGCCACAGCTTCTTTTCATTAAATGGGATTTTTTCTCTTGCAATCCCTCCCCGTCCGTGATATAGTCCATCCGTGCCGCGGCAATGCGGCCGTGAGTTCGAAACCATCCTCACGATAAACAAAACTAAGGAGACATCTGAATGAAAGACAACAAAGTACGGTTCCTGGCACAGGGAGCCATGATCGCAGCCGTTTACGTGGCACTCACCGTGGTGTTTGCTCCCATCTCCTTCAGCGAGATCCAGGTCCGCGTGGCGGAAGCTCTCACCATTTTGCCGGTATTCACCCCGGCGGCCATTCCGGGACTGTTCATCGGATGCCTGATCGGCAACATCGCCGGCGGCGCCCTGGTCCCCGACATCATCTTCGGATCCCTTGCTACTCTCATCGGCGCCTTCGGCACCTGGAAGCTTCGCAGGGCCCATCCCTTCCTGGCTCCGGTCCCGCCCATCCTGGCCAACACCGTCATCGTACCCTTCGTACTGAAGTATGCCTACGAAGTGCCCCTGCCCGTCCCCTTCATGATGCTGACGGTAGGTGCGGGAGAGATCCTCTCCTGCGGCGTACTGGGAATGCTTCTTTACTACGCACTGCGCTCCCGCAGAGAACAGATCTTCGGGTCCGCGGCCTGAAACAGACGAAAACACCGGCAGACGCCGGTGTTTTTTTCGGAAAAAGGAAACGAAAAGGAATTCTTCCATGTCCACACTTCGAAACGTGTTCCGCCGGGAACCGGTCCTGATCATCGCCGCCCTTGCCGCGGTGTTCAGCTGCTTTCTGGTCCCTCCCGACGGACAGTACATGAATTATATCGACTGGCGCACTCTGGCACTGCTGTACTGCCTCATGGTGGCGGTCTCCGGTCTGCGCCGTGCCCTGCTGTTCACCCACATGGCCCACACCCTGTGCAGCACGGCCTCCAGCGTCCGCATCATGGGGATCATCCTGGTGGGGCTGTGCTTTTTCAGCTCCATGCTCATGACCAATGACGTGGCCCTCATCACCTTCGTGCCCTTTGCCGTGGCGGTGATGATCCTGGCCGACCGGAAACGGGAACTCATCTGGGTCGTGGTGCTGCAGACCGTGGCGGCCAATCTCGGCAGCATGCTGACCCCCATGGGAAACCCGCAGAACCTGTATCTTTATTCCTTTTACGACCTCACCTTTGGGGACTTTCTAACGGCCACGCTGCCGGTATGGGGACTGTCTGCCCTTCTTCTGATCCTGGCCTGCTTCCTGCTGCCCGGCGGTAAGATCACCACCGGTCTCGGGGAGGCACCCGGTCTGGACCGGCGGCTGCTATATCTCTATCTGGGGATCTTCGGCATCTGTCTTCTCTGTGTCCTTCGCCTCATCTCCTGGCCGGTGATGCTGGCGGCGGTCCTCGCCGTCCTTCTCCTGCTGGACCGGAAGACGCTGCGGAAAGCGGATTTCATGCTGCTTCTGACCTTCGTGGCTTTCTTCGTCTTCTCCGGGAACCTTGCCCGGATGGAGTTTGCGGACACCTTTCTGCGGAAGATCCTCGCCGGCCGGGAATACTGGACTTCCCTTCTCACCAGCCAGGTGATCAGCAACGTTCCCGCCGCCCTGTTGCTGTCGGGATTTACCCGTCAGTCCCACGCATTGCTTCTGGGCGTCAATGTGGGCGGGCTGGGCACGCCGGTGGCGAGTCTTGCCAGTCTCATCTCCCTGAAGCTCTATTCCCGCTCCTCCGATGCCCGCATCGGGAGATATCTTCTCCTCTTTACTGCCGTCAATGTGCTCTTTATGATCCTGCTGTCGGCAGCCGTCCTTTTGATCGGTCCATGACTTAAAATCATTCATATCGACAAAAAATGCTTCCGGTGACCGGAAGCATTTTTTATTGGATTCTGTCGGCTGTTATGCGGCCTCTTCTTCCGCCAGATTCTCGGTGCAGAACAGCTCGATGACGTTTTTGATCAGCGCCTCGTCACGGTCCGCGGGAATGACACGGCGCAGTCCGTACATGACCCGTGCCTACGAGCTTGGCCGGTCTCTGAGATGACGTAAAAAAGAACGGACCCGCTGTTCTCTGACAGGACAGCGGGTTCTCTTGTTGCAAAAAACAATGCAGCCGAAAACGGCTGCATTGTTCGTTTTTAACGGATGGAGGATCAGCCCTTCATCTTCTTGATCTCGATGCGTTTCCGGCGTGCTTCCTCGAACTCGGGGAGTACTTTCGGACGATCGAAGTAGTCGATGCTCTCCACGTTGGTGCGTTTTCTCAGATGGATGGCATCGAACATGCAGCGCTGTACACAGACGCCGCAGCCCAGACACTTGTTGGGATCCACGAAGGAGGCGCCGCAGCCCAGGCAGCGTGCAGTCTCTGCTTTTACCTGTTCCTCGGTGAAGGTCTTGCGGTCATCCTTGCGGCTCTTGGCCTTGGCTTCATCCTTGCCCGGGACCTGACGTGCGCCGCTGTCGTAGTCGCGCTTCACGGAATCGAAGTCCACGTTCTCCTTGTCGAACGCATGATAGGTCAGGCGGTCACGTCCGATGACCAGGCTCTGGCCCGGATGGACGTAACGGTGGATGGAGATGGCGGCCTGTTTGCCGTGTGCGATGGCATCGATGGCAAACTTCGGTCCGGTGAGTGCGTCACCGCCGACGAAGATATCCGGCTGTGCGGTCTGGTAGGTCATACCGTCGGCTTCCACGCGGCCCTTCTCGTCGCATTTCAGCTCGCCCAGATCCAGTCCGCCGAAGTCGATCTTCTGACCGATGGCAGTCAGGACGGAGTCACACTTGATGGA
>CADCMP010000091.1 GCA_902802565.1 Oscillospiraceae bacterium | reverse complement strand
GACATCCACCGTGCAGCGGCCGCTGCCCCAACGACCGGAATAGCGCTGTACCGGGCTTCCCGTGGCCTGATCGGCGCTGGGTGCGGGACTCTGGCTGGGTTTCACGGAGTTCTGCGGCTGTTTGCTCTCAGATGCCTTCTTGGCTTCCTCTGCCTTCTTAGCCTCTTCTGCCTTCTTCTTGGCTTCCTCCGCCTTCTTGGCCTCTTCCTTCTTCTTGGCCTCTTCCTTCTTCTTGGCTTCCTCCGCCTTCTTGGCCTCATCGGCTTTCTGTGTGGAAGTGACCTGAGGTGCGGTGTTCTCCGCGGTCTGTGCGTCCTTCTTTCCGCATCCCGTCATGGCAACCGCCATGGTGAGCATCAGTGCGATGCCGAGCAGTACAGTAACGATCCGTTTCATGTTCGTTTCCCCCATTTATGTTTGTTTTTGTTTTATCTGTACTATCATTGCTGGTACGCCTAGAATGTATCACACAATTTAGGAATCGTCAACCCTTTTTTCCGAAATTAATAATTAATTCACAAAAAAAGTATTTATTCGATTCCGGCCCTCTGTTCTCAGCGCATATGGCTGGAACATCCGGCCGTTCCATGATATCATGATTCTGCAATACTCAGTTCTCAGAATGATTAAAAAAGGCCGGTGCGGAACGATCGAATTCCGCGCCACCGGCGAAGGAGATTGATTATGAGAAAACAGTTCAAGAAACTTATCACCGTGTTGTCGGTGGTCCTTGCAGTGGCCCTGCTTCTGACGGTATTCAGCGCGTGCGGCAAGAAAGCGGAATCCGATCAGGCAGGATCGGCGTCCACTACCGAGTCCGCCACCCCGGCTCCCACGGCCACGCCCACTCCCTCCGTCAGTCCCACCGCGACGGCGGAACCCTCCGCGTCCCCGGCCGCAGCCGGAAGGAAGGACGGCGAGCGTTTCGAGTCCGTCATCACCATCGAGGGCATGGAGGAGACCGTTCATTACGAACATATCCGGAACGAATCCATCGGATTTGAAATGGACTACGACTATGAGAATTTTCAGCGCCGCAGCGAAGCGGACCGGGAATGCTTCATCTCCGTCTGGGACGACGCCGCCAATCCCGAGAACTATCTCGAAGTAAAACACCTCTCCCAGGACGCGGAGACCGCCGCCGCATCCATCGTGGAGGAACTCTCCGACCGATATGATGTGGGCAGGAGCACCTTCACTCTGGAACGGGCCGGCGACTGCATCCGCCTGGATGCCTCCGTAGACGCGAACAACCCCAGCCAGATGATGGAGCAGCTTCAGATGATCTATGTCATCCCCGCATCCGACGGCTGCTACGTGGCCACCGAGCATTACTACATCGTAGAGTCCGAAGGCTTTGGAAGAAGGTTCTCCGCTATGATGCAGACCTTCTCCCCCATCGCAAAATAAGTGAAACCACTAGAAACCGATTGACCCCACTGCCTGAGGCAGCGGGGTCTTTTTATTCCAATGGGTATTTATCTCTTGAGATACCGGGCAGGTACTTCCTTTGTCAGCCATACCCCGTTGACGGAGCGGTAGAAGACGTATCCGTCCTTCTGCATTCTCTTACTGTCCACGGTGTACACCACAGGCCTTCCGTGGCGCTGTCCCACCTTCACGGCGGTGCCGTAGTCGGCGCTGAGATGCACATACAGTCTCGTCTTGGGAATGAGTCCCTGCCGGTCGATGGACTCCACATACTTCTCCCCGGTCCCGTGAAAGAGGATCTCCGGAGGAGTCCGTTCCTCCAGTTCCACATCCACCGGAACGGAGTGTCCCTGATTGGCCCGGATCTTCGTATGGTCCTCATTGAAGGAATATCTCCCCTTCTCGTCCTCGGCCACGATGCGCTCCAGGATCTCCCGGTCCAGCTCATGGGTCCGGGACACGCCTTCGATGAGGGCTTCCACATCCGCCCAGCCGTGCTCGTCCAAAGTGATGCCGATGACCTCGGGCTTATGCCGCAGGATCAGGCACAGATATCTGCTCGTTCTCCGGTCACTCATGGGCGGATCCTCCGTGCACTCAGTTTTTCCAGCAGGTCCCGCAGCGGCACGAAGGCCACCAGGGCGATGAGGAAGTTGCTGACGCCGTGCACCAGGTCATAGGGGATCCCGGAGATCCAGGTGGAGAACACCATGTGCCATCCTCCCACCGCGGCGTACACAGGGATGCACAGCAACCCGAACAGCAGGCCGAAAGCACCGGACAGGATAGCCCAGGGCAGCCGCTGACGCACCGGGCGCATGAAATATGCCGGCACCGCCAGGAACAGCCAGATGTACAGATACACCAGATTCCACAGATTGAACCCGTACACCAGCATCTCCAGCATCACGTACACGTAGATGGGATACAGGGCCTTCCGGCCGTAGATCACCGTCATGAGCATGATCATGAGGGACACCGGCTCGATGTTCGGAAGAGACGCCATGGCTACCTTTCCCGCGAAGGTCAGGGCGGCCAGGACGCTCATCTCCGTCAGCTCACGAAGATCCGGTCTCACGAGGCGTCCTTCGTGTAGACGAGGGAGAACTCATCTCCGTTATCCAGCACCGTCTGATCGGCGCCGGTGGAGGCATACTCCCCGTTCTCATACAGGGCCCAGTAGGCATTGTCCGTCTCGAACACGGCCTGTTCCCCGTCCACCTTGGTGATGTACATGCCGTACTCCGAGGTCTCCCCTTCCACGAGGCCTTCCTCGGTGAGGAGCTCCCCGAGATACTCGTCGTCCGTCTCATAGGTGAATTCCTTCTCGGACTGGTCGGCGTGTACCACCTTTACCGTAACGGTCTTGTCTCCCTCCGGCGGATCGGCGCGGAAGAGGAAATACAGTCCGGCCAGGATCGCCGCCACCACGATCAGGGCGACAAGGGCGATCCACCATCTTCTTTTATTCGTTTTCTGAGCAGCCATAAAAAGCCTCCTAATTAAACCTGTTTAAATCTGTTTTCACTATATCACATCCTGCCGGATGACGGCAGTTCTATACACGCAGTACGCCTCTCCATCCCCGCACGGAATAATAGGAATCCGCGCCGTTGTGGAACACGAAGACGACTCCGTACCGCTTCTCGCAGAACAGTGCGCCGCCCAACGCTCTCACATCCTCCGGCGTCCGGATCCAGCTGGAAGTCTTGAGGTCGAATTCTTCCAGCATCTGCAGTTTCCGGTAGAGAGCCTCATCCATGAGTTCCACCCCCATCTCACACGCCTGCTGCACGGCGCTTCCGGAGGGGGGATTCTTCTTCCTCTTCCGCAGAGCCTCGTCGTCGTAGCACAGGCTCCGCCGTCCGGATGGTGTCTCCCGGGAACAGTCGCCGAAGAGGATCTTCCCGTCATCATCGGTTCCGATGACATCCGGTTCCCCGCCGGTGTCTTCCATGCGCTGCAGCACCATCCGACAATCCGGCCGGTCCCGCAGGCGCCCTTCCACCGTTTCCCATTCCAGTTCCGGGTGACGGTGCCGGTTTTCCTCAAATCTCGTCTTCAGGATTTCCAGAAGGTCCATGCCTGAGCCTCCTCTCATGAATAGAAAAGGGTATTTATCCCATTCGTTCTGCTCTCAGTATACCACGAACGGTGTTGTCTGTCGGTTATTTCCTTCATTTTCCTGTTTTTATAGTAGATATATGACCTCAAGTGTGTCATAATAATCACAAAGTATTCCTTTCCATTCCCACGAACCCTCAGAAGAAAGGATAACCCAATGAAAAAACGCATATTGTCTCTATTGTTGATTCTGGCGCTGTTGCCGGCACTGTCCCTGCCGGTACTCGCCGATTCCTATAACGACGTTCTCGGAGACGCCTGGTATGCCGGCGCGGTCTCCTATGTCTCGGACCACGGACTCATGACCGGTTTCGGAAACGGCCGGTTCGCCCCGGAGGGCACGGTCACCCGGGCACAGATGGTCCAGATCCTCTATGCCATGGAGGGAAAACCGGAAGCCGGTGGAAGTTCCTTCACGGATGTTCCCGAAGGCGCCTGGTACGGAGATGCCGTGAACTGGGCATCTGCAAGCGGTCTCGTGGCCGGGACCGGCAGTGGGCGTTTCACGCCGGATGATCCCGTGACCCGGGAGCAGCTCATCGCAGTACTGTACCGGTATGCGGATCAGAAAGGCAGCGCCGGAACTATTTCCGGTGATCTCGGTTCCTTCCCCGATGCCGGCAATGTCAGCGGCTACGCCGTACAGCCCATGCAGTGGGCCGTGGGGAATGTGCTTTTGGCGGGGATTGACGGAAACCTTAAGCCCCAGGGTGCGGTGACCCGAGCGCAGATGGCCGTCATCCTGAAGGCATTCTGTGAGAAGATCCTCTCCGCCGGCGCCCCCGATGGCAGCGTCACCTACGAAGTGGAGACCATCGATCACAACACCCGGTACCCCACGGACGCCATTATATACAAGCCGGTGGGAATGGAACCGGAGGTCGGTGTGGTGTTCTATGCCGGCAACCCGGTGGACTACCGGGATTACGGGACTCTCCTCACCGCGATTGCTTCCGCCGGATACCTGGTGATCTCGCCGGAATTCCCGCTGGATACCGCCGCGCTGAATGTCATCGCCGGGGAGGAATATATGAAACAGTATCCCGAGATCAGAGAATGGTTTCTGGCCGGCCACTCCCACGGAGGCGGAGTCTCCACCGTGGAGCTGGCACTTCGTCCGGAGATGTTTAAGGGTCTCATACTGATCGATTCCATCATCGGTGTACCGGTCACGCAGGAAGGCTTTCCGGTACTCACCTTCCACGCCACGGAAGACCTCGCGGTGCCTGGTTATCAGCACGCGATCCTGATGGAGGAACTGGCTGCCGCAGACACCACCGAGGTGGTCATCGAAGGCGGCAACCATGCCCAGTTCGGCGATTACGGCATTCAGTTCAACGACGGGGTCGCCAAGATCTCCAAGGAAGAACAGCTGGAAATCACCATTCGAGAGATACTCAAGTTTTTAAAGAAATATCAGTAAATACATTGCAGGAGATCCCGCCTCCCCAACGACGGGATGTGCAGGAGGTTTTATGCATATGAAATTTAACGACAACATTTACAGGCTTTTTCCCGATCCTCCGGTACTCACCGGGGATAAGATCTGCCTGAGGCCTCTCACGACCTCCGATGCGGAAGGGCTGCGAAAACTCACCGCTCAGGAAGACGTCTACGAGATGCTTCCG
>CADCMP010000090.1 GCA_902802565.1 Oscillospiraceae bacterium | reverse complement strand
TGTGATGCGGCAGTGCGGGATATCGTGAAGATCTACCCCTATGATATTGCCCCGGAGATCGATACCACCGGAGATGGACAAGCTGATGATGGAAGCCTGCGTGGATCCACTGTTCTTGTGGCAGAGCGGATCCGGGCGCTGATTCAGGAAAAAGTGGAAGAAGCCGGACTGGAAATAGTGGAAGCACGAATCACCTATCTGGCTTATGCTCCCGAGATTGCAGCCGTCATGCTCCAGAGACAGCAGGCCACAGCCATCGTCGATGCCCGCAAAACGATCGTAGACGGTGCGGTAGGCATGGTGGAGATGGCACTGGATCAGCTCTCCGAGAAAAAAGTCGTGGAGCTGGATGAAGAAAGGAAAGCGGCCATGGTGTCCAACCTGCTGGTTGTCCTCTGCGGGAATAACGACACCCAGCCCATCGTTAACACAGGAAGCCTATATTGATATGAAATAACGGAGCAGAACAATGGCAGAGAAAAAACAGATCCCGCTGAGGCTAAGCGAAAAACTGTATCAGTCCATCGCCCAGTGGGCGGAAGATGATTTTCGGTCCGTGAACGGACAGATTGAGTATCTGCTGACAGAATGTGTCAAACAGCGAAAAAAGAACGGAAAGTATGTTTCTGATTCACTGGACGAGGAACTGGAACTCCATATCGATTGAGGAAACATCCGGAATTATTCCGGATGTTTCCATTTTTTTCTAAAAACTGATGTGGAAAAGAAAAGAATATGATACATTAGGGGCAGAACATAAGAATGGGAGGTTTCCCAGTGAAAGAAGATATATTGAAACTCCTGCAGCGAGAGATCATTCCCACGATAGGGAGCGTCGAACTGGCCAATGTGGCACTGTGCACGGCATATGCCACCTCCACAGTGGGAGGATGGGCCCAGGAAATCGATCTGGAAGTCAGTCCGGAAATTATGAATCGGGGAAAGCGCGACCGGATACCGGAACTGAACCGGTCGGGTCTGGAATATGCGGCGGCACTGGGAACATTGCTATTAAACCCCGACCGGCGATGTCTTCTCATGGCAGAGACAACCGATGAAGCTGTTGAGAAAGCGATAAGACCGGAGGTAAAACAGCACACGCATGTATCTGTGCGATGGAATTACTCTCCCTGGTTTGTACGTGCAAGGGTCTATACGGACTGGGGGATCGGGACTGCAGAGATCCTGGATTATCCAGGAGATATCGTGCTTCTTCAGATCGCGGCAAAAAAAGTCTGGCAGAAGGAGCCGGAGCAGAAGGATCAGGAAGGCTATCAGAAAAAACTGGTCGCAGAACTGACGGAAGAGCAGCTGGATGCGTTGGTAGCGGAGTGTTCGGAGAAGGAGCTTTTCTTCCTGAAACCGGGATTGGATTATACCAGCAACCTGCTGCATGAGATCACGGAGAAGCTATACGGAAGCAAGACAGTGGAAGAACTTGCAGAGGAGATCGAGCGGGAAGTTCGACGGGGAAGCAAACTTCCGTGCATGACAGCGGGATACAGTATACACGATGGGATCATGCTGTATCTGAGGGGACTGATGTTCCAGAAGGAGCACGACGATATGGAAGAAATTCTTCGTTTTCTGGCAAAGGAAGGATGCAAGCTTCTGGCAAAAAATACGAGAGTGGGAGCAGTTAACTAAAGAGGTGAAACAGTGAGACGAACGTCAATCGTGATGGTGATAGTATTCATGCTGGTACTCTGCTGCGCCTGTGGGCAGCACAGCAGTATGGACAGTTCCGGTTCGGAATGGACCGTCATTGACAGCGGTCAGAGAGCAGAGACCGGGCATCCTCTCAAAGCAGAAGAGGAGACGGAGAACGGAAGTATTGCTATCGACAGCATGTATCTGAATACACAGTTCAGTACCGAGTACCAGCATTTGATCTACGTGGTGTATGACATCACCAATGATTCCAAGGAAGATATCGTGATCCCGATGGCAGACGTGGAGAGCGGTACGGGTAGCGCATGTATCCTGTGGGTCAACGAAAACAGATATGATGATCTCTATCCGTTTAATGAATGGATGCAGATCCCTCAGGAAGAGGGATCCCGTTATGCTAATTCAGGAGACGGGACCAGCATCTCTCCGGGGGAGACTGTCCGGATGATTTCCTGTTTTCAGATCGATACGGAGAGTATTGGGGATGATACCGCTGTAAAACTGGAGTTTCACAGTGAAGACAGCAGATTTTCCGACGACGCTGCGATTACGGAGATTCAGAGGGTAGCGAATTTGGACCAGATGATAATCAAATAATAAAAAAGACGTATCCGGCATTCCCTCCGCACAGGGAATGCCGGATACGACCTTAATCGGACATGCATGACAGCATGTCTTCTCGATGCAATGAAGAAACCGGGTTAACTTACTGGATTTCCTGTTCTAAATCTAAAAACAGGTCAGAGTCGAAGAAATCGATAAGTTTCATATCCAGACCATCACAGATTTTTTTGATGGTTGCGATTGTCGTGCTGTTGTTTCTTCCGCTCACAATGTTGTTCAATGTCGACTGAGTTACTCCGCAGATGGTTGCAAGTTTGTTGATCGTGATGCCTCTTGCTGCACACAGTTCTGTGATTCTCAGACGCACGGCTTTACCTACAGTCATCTCTCACTCCTATTAAACTTAAATCTTTTTTGCCATAATCCATATTCTAATATAATCATACCATAACTTTTACCAAACCAAAATGATACCTCATTTGAAATACATTGTTTGGAAAAGGGAAAAATCATCATAAACGTAGAAAACAAAAATCATACAAATGAATTTTTATGAATTTTAACTTATTTAAAATCAATAATTCCTAAAAACATTATTGTGTTGAGTTGATTTTAGATAGAAAACGGGCCTTTTAATGAATAAAAATGCATGATTTCGATTGTTTGTCCAATTGAGGAATAACAGGATAAAACAATGCTCAAATGGCGAAAAACGGTTACACAGTCATAACTCAATAACGAAATCCTGCGGCAAAAATTAGGCGAATCTTATAGTTGTTTTTTGGTATCTGAAAGGATATATTATACATTGTATTATTATGACCTAAACAACTCCATGAAGCGATCGAGGATTTTGCATTGGATCATTCACAGGACAAAAAACTGAATAACGTGGAATCTGATGTTCAGGATCTGAAGTCAGCTCGCAAGGCGGAGCAGATTCGCCGGATGATGGAAGAAGAGGAACTGATCCGCCGTGCCCGAAAAGCTGCAGAAAAGATGCAGAAGGACAATCAGCTTCCGGGCCGTGCATCGTCAAGCCGCAGAGCGGAAAGACCTGTCGTAACAGAGCAGGGGGCACCGAAAACACCGATCATGGGTTCCTCCCCGGCGGTTGATCCTTTCCAGATGGACCCGATTGAAGAAGAACTGCAGGATGAAATCGTCTTTGCGAAAACGGATGAGATACCCGAAGTAAAGAATCCGGTTCCTGAAAAAAAGAGCAAAAAGACCGGGCATGCCCTGCGTCCGCCAAAGGGGACTGACGTGCTGACAAACCGGGAAGTGATATTCCGCCTGTTTTTCGGGGTGGTACTGGTCATCGGAATCAGCACACTGATCACCTATCTTTCGCTGCTTCTTCAGCAGGCGCCTTCGGACGGAATCAAAACACTGAATCAGCCGTTTGATGTGTTGCTTGTCAATTTCCTTCCCATCGCACTGACCATGCTGGTGCTGACGCTGGCATTTTGGAATATCGGATATGGCGGCGGTCTGACGGCACTGCTCTGGCTTGCGATGTCACTTGCCAACACGCTGAAGATCCAGGCGAGGGATGAAGCGCTGGCTTTTCAGGATATCTTTCTGCTGAAAGAAGGTCTGTCGGCAACCAGACACTATGCTCTGCATGTTCCCGTGCTGCTGATCTTTCTGTCTGCAAACCTGGTTCTGCTCCTGTTTTTCCTGGGAAGAGTGTTCCGGCCGCGGAAGAAAATGAAAAAGTACTGGCCGGTACGCATAATCAGCACCCTGCTGGCTGTGATTCTGGCTGTAGTTATAGTGAGATTTCCGCTGGCGTCCAAAGACCGATTCGAAGGATATGACATAGAAAATGAATTCTATGTTACCGGTATTTATAATCAGTTGGGATTCCCGTATTGTTTTACGTATTATATGACGAAGAACAATGCAGTTCGTCCGGATAACTACAGTGAAAACTCTGCAAGAAGTTTTGAATCGGAACCCTCTTACGGGCAGGGAAAAGATGTAAATGTGATCCTTGTGATGAACGAATCGTTCACGGATCTGTCGGATGATGAGATCTTTAACTATCCCGCAAGTGAAGATCCGCTGAAGAACTACCACGCACTTCAGAAGGAAGACAACACGTTTTCCGGTCGTATCGTCGTCCACTGGATCGGCGGAGGAACGGCCAACACGGAATATGATGTTACCACCGGAATGCAGACGGAGATGTTGGACTCCTCTTCCGCCTCCGCATTTCGATATGTTAAAAATGATACCGCATCCATTTTCCGGGTGTTCAATGGAGACGGCTATCGGACGATGTTTATCCATCCGGGAGACGCATGGTTCTACAATCGTGAAAATGTTTATCCCCGTCTGGGAGCTCAGGACGTATTATTTACGGATGATATGAAGGGCCTTGAGATGAAAGGCGAATGGGTGACGGATGACTCTCTGGCAGATTACATTTTCCAGGAATATGAGGATACCGTGGATAAAGGCGACAATCTGTTCGCATATGTGACTACCATCCAGAACCATATGAGCTATGACTATGGTAAATACGGTGACGGGTATGTTTTTAAAAAGGTATACACGGATAAGGAAGTCTCCTATGATAACCGGGCATATATTCCGGTCTACATGGAGGGTATCTACGATGCAGATGCGTCTCTGAAAAAGATGACGGATTATTTCTCCCAGCGGGAGGAACCCGTAGTACTGGTATTTTTCGGAGATCATTATCCGGCACTGGGTGCGGACCGCGAAGTATACAAGGAACTGGGGCTTCCCATGGCGGACGAAACCGGCAATTCCTCGGATGATCCGTTCTGTGCCTACGAACCCCCGTATATTGTATGGGCGAATGACGCCGCGGCGGAAGAACTGGATTTTGAAGAAACGGTAAAATCGATGGATCTGCCGGAAGACGGTATCATCAGCGCAAATTATCTGGGCGCAGTGATCCTGGAACTTACGGGACGGGGAGAGGAGGAC
>CADCMP010000089.1 GCA_902802565.1 Oscillospiraceae bacterium | reverse complement strand
ATCATGATCGCACCGAAGGGCCCCGGCCACACCGTCCGCAGCCAGTATGTGGAAGGCAAGGGTGTTCCCTCTCTGATCGCTGTGTATCAGGATGCTTCCGGTAAGGCCAAGGATTATGCTCTGGCATATGCATGCGGCATCGGCGCAGGCCGTGCAGGCATTCTGGAGACCACCTTCCGTGAGGAGACCGAGACCGACCTGTTCGGTGAGCAGGCAGTTCTCTGCGGCGGCGTGACCGAGCTGATGAAGGCCGGTTTCGATACGCTGGTGGAAGCAGGCTACGCTCCCGAGATGGCATACTTTGAGTGCATCCACGAGATGAAGCTCATCGTTGACCTCATCAACTCCGGCGGCTTTGCCATGATGCGTTACTCCATTTCCAACACCGCCGAGTACGGCGACTACAGAAGCGGCACACCGAAGAGACCCGCAAGGAGATGAAGAAGATGCTGGGCGAGATCCAGGACGGCACCTTCGCTTCCGAGTTCATTCAGGAATTCAAGGCCGGCGGAAAGGCCAAGTTCCTTGCTTCCCGCAACATGGAAGCCAATCATCCTCTCAACAAAGTGGGCGACGAGCTCCGTGAGATGATGAGCTGGCTGAAGAAATAATTCTGTTCTCATCAACGGGCTGACCGCACTGGTCGGCCCGTTTTCATTTTTCCGATAAAAAGATTTCCGAAACCGCTAAAAAACGCCCGAAACGCTTGACAAACACCATCTGAAACGTTAAAGTAATCAAAGTATATATTGCAAAGCGAACAGATACTGTGACAGGGAAAAAGTTTCTTCGGAAAGTTTCAGAGAGTTGCCGGATGCTGCGAGACAACACGGAACGGAGAAACGTCACTGGCCCTTGAGTATTTCTGCTGAGTCTTCGGAGTAGGCAGAAACGGGAGCGCCCGTTAACGCGCGGAACATTGATGGATGTTCATGAGCGGTCTGAGTTTGTTCTCAGGCAATTAGAGTGGTACCGCAGAGGATTTTACGCGCCTTTGTCTCTATGATCCCAATGGATGGAGACGGGGCGTTTTTTGTATTTTGTTTGGCTTTGCCGAATTATTGGAGGAAGACTATGAGACAGGTTAAGATTTTTGACACGACATTGCGCGACGGCGAGCAGTCTCCGGGCTGCAGCATGAACCTCAGTGAGAAGATCGAGATGGCACGTCAGCTGGAAAAGCTGGGCGTGGACGTCATTGAGGCCGGATTCGCCATTGCTTCTCCCATGGACTTCAAAAGCGTTCAGTCCATTGCCGCCAATGTGGAAAACGCCACGGTGGCAAGTCTTGCACGGTGCACCAAGGGCGACATCGATGCGGCATGGGACGCTGTCAAGGAAGCCAAGCATCCCCGTATCCATGTGTTCCTGGCCACCAGCGACATCCACATGGAGTACAAACTGAAGATGACCCGCCAGCAGGTGCTGGACCGCATCACGGAGATGGTCTCCTACGCCAGGAGCAAGTGCGAGGACATCGAGTTCTCCGCCGAAGATGCCTCCCGCTCCGATCTGGAATTTCTGGCACAGTGTTTTTCCAACGCCGCTGCCGCCGGTGCCACCACCCTGAACGCACCGGATACCGTGGGCTACTCCACTCCCAACGAGATGTACAACATGTTCAAGTATCTCAGTGAGAACGTCAAGGGCGTGGAAAACTGTATCCTGTCCTCCCACTGCCACGATGATCTGGGCATGGCCGTGGCCAACAGCCTTGCCTGTGTGCAGGGCGGCGCCGGTCAGGTGGAATGCACCGTCAACGGAATCGGCGAACGTGCCGGCAACGCTTCTCTGGAGGAGATCGTCATGGCGCTGAAGGTCCGTGGGGACTTCTACGACGCGGAGACCGGGATCAACACCCGTCAGATTTACAAGAGCAGCAAGCTCCTCAGCAACATCACCGGTGTTCCCATCGCTCCCAGCAAGGCCATCGTCGGTGCCAATGCCTTTGCCCATGAGTCCGGCATCCATCAGCACGGCGTCCTTGCCAATGCCCAGACCTATGAGATCATGAAATCCAGCGACGTGGGCATCCCGCAGAACAGCATGGTCCTCGGAAAGCATTCCGGCAAACATGCTCTGAAGGCAAAACTGGTGGACATGGGATACGATCTTACCGATGAAGAGATCGAGGAAGTATTCGTACGCTTCAAGAACCTGGCCGACAAGAAAAAGAACATCACCGGCCGGGACATCGAGTCCCTGGTGCTGGACCGCCGCCACACCGGTGTTCCCTCCACATACGAGCTCATCAGCCACGTGGTCAATGTGGGTGACGGACTTCCCAATACCTCCGTCATCAAGATCCGCCGGGACGATGACAAGATCATGCAGGAAGTGGCCATCGGTTCCGGACCGCTGGATGCTTCGTTCAAAGCCATCAACCGCATGCTTCACAAGAACATCAAGCTGGACAGCTTCAGCCTGAACGCCGTCGGCGAAGGTGAAGACGCTGTTGGTGAGGCCGTCGTCAAGGTCCGCAGCGAAGATGGAAGAAAGTACACCGGTACCGGTCTTTCCACGGACATCATCGAGTCCTCCATCCGGGCTTACATCAACGGCATCAATAAAATGGAAGAAGAATCAGAAGATTAAATACAGGAGGATTTGAGAACAATGGGAATGACCATGACACAGAAGATCCTTGCCGCACACGCAGGACTGGAGGAAGTCCGCGCCGGTCAGCTGATCCAGGCCAAACTGGATCTGGTGCTGGGCAACGACATCACCTTCCCTGTCGCCATCAATCAGTTTGAGGCGAATGGTTTCACGTCGGTATTCGACAAGAGCCGTGTGGCAATGGTAATGGATCACTTTGCTCCCAACAAGGACATAAAGGCTGCCACCGGCTGCCAGAAGTGCCGTACCTTCGCAAAACGTTTTGATATCGACAATTACTTTGACGTCGGCGAGATGGGCATCGAACATGCCCTGCTTCCGGAAAAAGGCCTGGTAGGCCCCGGTGAAGCGGTGATCGGAGCCGACTCCCACACCTGCACCTACGGCGCACTGGGCGCCTTCTCCACCGGTGTGGGCTCCACGGATCTCGGCGCCGCTCTGGCCGTGGGATACACCTGGTTCAAGGTCCCCTCCGCCATCCGCGTCAACCTCACCGGAACACTGAAGCCCTTTGTCTCCGGCAAGGACGTGATCCTCACTCTCATCGGCATGATCGGTGTGGACGGCGCACGGTACCAGTCTCTGGAGTTTGCCGGAGACGGCGTGAAGAGCCTGACCATCTTTGACCGTCTCACCATCTGCAACATGGCCATCGAGGCCGGTGCCAAGAACGGCATCTTCCCGGTGGATGACATCACCAGAGAATACGTGGCCGGCCGCGTCAACCGCGACTGGACCGCTTATGAGGCCGACCCGGACGCCGAGTACGAGCAGACCATCGATCTGGATCTCGGCACCGTGGAATGCACCGTCGCCTATCCCCATCTTCCGGAAAACGCCCACAGCGCACGGGAAGGCAAGGATATCACCATCGATCAGATCGTCATCGGTTCCTGCACCAACGGCCAGCTGGCGGACATGCAGGCAGCTGCCGCTGTCCTGAAAGGACATCATCTGGCCAAAGGCGTGCGCGGCATCATCATCCCTGCCACGGAGCAGGTCTACCGCGACTGCATCCACCAGGGACTTGTGGACATCTTCCTGGATGCCGGCTGTATCGTTTCCACTCCCACCTGCGGTCCCTGTCTGGGCGGCCACATGGGCTGTCTGGCGGCCGGAGAACGCTGTGTCTCCACCACCAACCGCAACTTCGTAGGACGCATGGGACATGTTGACAGTGAAGTATATCTGGCCTCTCCCGCCGTTGCCGCCGCATCCGGCATCGCAGGCCACATCGCTCATCCCGAGGAGGTATAAGATGGACGCACATGGAATCGCTCACAAATTCGGTGACCACGTCGATACCGACGTCATCATTCCGGCCCGCTATCTGGCCACACAGGACGAACAGGAGCTGGCGGCACACTGCATGGAAGACATCGATGCCGACTTCCGCAAGAAATCCAAGGACGGCGACATCATGGTAGCCGGCGCCAACTTCGGCTGCGGCTCTTCCCGCGAGCACGCCCCCATCGCCATCAAGGCAAGCGGCGTCTCCTGTGTCATCGCGGCAAACTTTGCCCGCATCTTCTACCGCAACGCCATCAACATCGGCCTTCCCATCCTGGAGTGCCCGGATGCCAGTGCCGGCATCGATGACGGCGATGAAGTGACGGTGGATTATGACACCGGCGTCATCACCAATGTCACCAAGGGACAGACGTATCAGGCGGAGCCCTTCCCCGCCTTTATCAAGGACATGATTCAGAAAGGCGGCCTGATGGCCTCCCTGAAAGGAACGGAGGAATAATCGTGGAGAAAACAATTGCTCTGATCCGCGGAGACGGCATCAGCCCTGAGATCGTCAGCGCTGCTCTGGATGTTCTGGACGCGGTGGAAAAGAAATTCGGTCATACGTTTCATTATGTGGAAGCCCCGGTAGGCGGCGACGCCATCGACCGGTTCGGCGTTCCCCTTCCCGCTGAGAGCCTGAAGGCCTGCAAGGAAGCCGATGCGGCCCTGATGGGTGCCATCGGCGGACCGAAATGGGATGCCCAGCCTCCCGAGAACCGCCCCGAGCGCGGACTTCTGAATCTGCGCAACGGCATGGGTCTCTATGCAAACGTACGTCCAATCAAGATCTTCCCGGAACTGGCCTGCGACTGCCCCCTCCGTGAGGACATCGCATCCGAAGGAATCGACTTCGTCATCGTCCGCGAGCTCATCGGCGGCGCCTATTTCGGCGAGCACAAGACCGTGGAGCGGGATGGCGAGCTGTATGCCTCCGATATCATGGGATACTCCGAGCATGAGATCCGCCGCATTGCACGCGTGGCATTCGACATGGCCATGAAACGCCGCAAAAAAGTCACTTCCGTGGACAAGGCTAACGTACTGGACACCTCCCGTCTGTGGAGAAAGACCGTGGAAGAGGTCGCCAAGGAGTATCCGGAAGTGGAGCTGAACCACATGTACGTGGACAACTGCTCCATGCAGATCATCAAGCATCCCGGACAGTTCGACGTCATCCTGACGGAGAACCTCTTCGGGGACATTCTCTCCGATGAAGCCAGTCAGATCACCGGTTCCATCGGCATGATCCCCTCCTCCAGTCTCGGCGAGGGAAATCACGGACTGTATGAGCCCATTCACGGCAGTGCTCCGAAACACGCCGGGCTCAATGACGCAAACCCCATCGGAACCATCCTTTCCGCTGCCATGATGCTTCGTTACAGCCTGGATATGGACACGGAGGCCGATGCCATCGAGCAGGCGGTCGCCGACGTTCTGAAGGACGGCTGGCGATGCCAGGACATCCTGCACGAGGGCGAACAGCTTCTCGGATGCAAGGAGATGGGCCGGAAAGTGGCCGAAAAGATCGGCGCTTAACGAAAGTGAAAGACATCCTGTCAAACGACGGGATGCCTTTTTTTGTACAAATTTGCCGATCTGGATAAAGTGATCTTCAATTTCATTGTTAAAATATTGATTATTGTATCATGTGTCCACTCATTTATGTTATAACTAAGAACAGGAGAAATAAGAACCAGAAGAGGAAAGGATGAACCAATT
>CADCMP010000088.1 GCA_902802565.1 Oscillospiraceae bacterium | reverse complement strand
GTACACGCCGTGCGCGGCCGCCATTGCCTCCATCAAGAGGGAACTGGGTTCCGGTGCCGCAGTGGGCGTCGCCGTGGGGCAGTGTATCATCGCGTGGATTGTGGCCTTCGTATTCCGATTCATCTTCCTGCTGTTCTGAATATAAAAAAATAAGCGCTGCTGCACATGTGCAGCAGCGCTTTTGTTATCGGTTTGTATCACAGGAGGACCAGCAGGACCACCACGGCAGTCACGGCCCATCCGGCAACCGCCAGGGAGAGGCGTTTCGGCTCGGAATGGAAGGCAACGAATTCCCGCAGGATCGCGATGGCACGGTCTTCCTTCCGCACGGTGGCACCGATGCCCACCACGTCCATGCCCAGCTTTCTGCTGTAGCTTGCGTTGCGGTAGACGCTGTAGCAGTCGGTGATGAAGGCAATGTATTTGCCGCCGCCGGCTTCGTCGATGATCCGTTTGGAGTATTCCACATTCTCCTTGTCGTTGGTGGAGAGAAGTTCGGTGCGGATGTTCTCCTTCGGGATGTCATGCTCCCGCAGGTACATGCTCATGACTTCTCCCTCCGCCACCGGATCCCCGTCCATGCGTCCGCCGGAGGCGATGACCACCGGGGGAGTGGGATCGGCACGGTAGACTTCAATGGTCTTGTTCAGGATCCGCTTCTGCCCGTCGGACAGAGAACCGTCGGGGAGCAGATGATCGCCGTTGACGATGAGATAGTCGTAATCATTCTTCTTCGGCAGTTTCCCCAGTGCCCAGCTGAACAGCATGAACGCCAGGAGCAGGAGAGACAGATAGAAGATGGTCACACCCAGAAATACCAGCACCGTGGAGAGCCGGTACAGTTCGAATCCCACCTTTGCCGTCAGGAAGAACAGCAGGGCGGCCACTTCCACCAGAAGGATCACGGCGCCGATGACGATGGCGAGATAGTTTCCGGCGGTCTTCTTCTGACCGCGGCTGTTTCCCCGCAGTCCTCCTTCCACCAGCACTCTCGGCACGGTGGCGAGGATGAGGAACAGTATGATCAGACAGATGGAACTGAGGGCCTTGCCGCACACGGACCCCAGAAGGACCAGCAGCGACAGGACCGACGCACTGAAATAGATCGCATTCTGATAGCGGCGGCGGTCAATGACCATCGAGATGATGAACACGGCCCAGCAGACGATGGTGATGGCAACGATCCATCGGATGGAACCCCACAAAAACGCCATAACATTCACCCTTTCCTAGTAATATCCCTTACTTTGTATTTTGCCTTAAAACGGCGGACAATACAAGAGAAATCAAAAAAATGGGACAGAAGCTCCGTCGCTGTGGTATGATGAGAAAAAACACAAAGGAGCCATGACAGATGCAGGAAATCACCATGTTCTATCTGGATGACTGCGGATACTGCCACAAGGCACACCGTGCCCTGGAGGAGCTGTATGAGAAGAATCCGGAATACCGGAAGATCCCCATCACCAAGATCGAGGAGAGCCGTCAGCCGGAAGTGGCGGACCGCTATGATTACTGGGCCGTTCCCACCTTCTTTGTGGGAGACCGGAAAGTGTTCGAAGCGCACATCGGGATGAGCTATGAGGCCATTTATGAGAAAGTGCAGGAGGCACTGGATCAGGCCATGCAGTAAGGAAAACAGAAAGATCCGTATCCGCGGGGATCTCCCGCAGATACGGATCGGTTTATATTGGAGTGTTACAGCATCGTTTCTCCGGTGATGGTTGTCACTGGAAGGACCGGTGCATTTTTACGCCAGCTTCAGCACGTTGGTGCCGAATTTCCACAGCATGGTGGCGGCTTCCGCACGGGTGGCGGTACCCTGCGGAGCGATGAGGTTGCCGTCGCGTCCGTTGATCAGACCGGCACCAACTGCCCAGGACACAGGCTCGGTGGCCCATGCGCTGATGGTAGCAGCGTCCGCGAAGGTGGTGACATTGCCGGTGGCGGTCACATCCTTGCCCTTGTACTCGGCATAGCTGCGGAGCATGGTGACGAACTGTTCTCTCGTGACGTTGGCGTTGGGAGCAAAGGTTCCGTCTCCCATACCGGCGACAACACCGGTGGCGGCTGCCCAGTTCACAGGATTGACGTACCATGCGTCAGCGGCCACATCCGTGAATCCGGCGGAAGTTTCCACGGCCGGTTTGCCTTCCATGGCGTAGAGCAGGGTGGCGACCTGTGCGCGGGTAATGTTGGCATTGGGCTGCCAGGTGGTCTCGGTGTAACCGGTCATGATGCCGCGGTTGAGGACGTAGTCCACGGGCTCATGATACCACATGGTGGTGTTCAGATCGGTATACTTCACCGACGGGCAGTTGTCATGAACTGCGGGGTAACCCGGCTCGTCGGGAGTCGGAGTAACGGAGGGATCATAGGGAACCGGGCTGTCCGGAAGGACGGCGAGGATCTGATCCGCAATGTATTTGTGGCCCGCGGTGGTGGGGTGCGGGTTGTAGCCGGAGTTGTCCATGGACTGGTTCTCAAACAGAGGAGCGGTCAGGTGATCACCGATCAGCGGGGTCTCACCGACATTAGCCACAAAGAACTTGCCTTTATATTTCACTTCCATCGCCTCGCGAACGGCATCGTAGCAGAAGTCATAGCTGGACTGCGGGATGTTGCCCAGAAGCGTGCTGGAGATGTGGATCTCCTTCGGAATGGTGAATCCGCCGATCTGGATCGGGTCACCCGTGGTGGTGGGAAGCGTCAGGAGGTATGCTCCGCGCTCGCCCGGGATCAGCTTAAAGGACTTGAAGCTGTTGAAGCTGGTGGTGGTGGCAATGATGGCGTCCGGATTCAGCTGGAACAGGGCATCCACGGTGGCGGGGAAGTTTGCGCTGAATTCCGTGAAGTAGGTCATCAGGAACTGGATCCAGCAGATGATCCAGTAGGCGATCTTATCCGGATTCAGGGCCCATGCGGTAAGGAATGCTTCCACGTTGCGCAGGACCGTCGTCCAGGTGCCGTACTTTGCCAGCTCTTCCTGCAGCGTCACACGGGGATCTCCGCCCAGCGGAGTGCCGTATTCGGCGATCTCGTAGACCAGACCGATGGCGCCTTCCCAGGTATCGTTCAGACCGATATCCACCGTGATCAGGTCTGCCTTGGCAGCAGCTTCGCGGAATTTCGGTCTCCATTCATTCAGGATCTCCTTGTTGAATGCACCTGCGGTCAGGTTGTCGATCTGGCTGGTGTTCAGCAGATGACCGCCGTCATAGGTGTCATCAAACAGATAACGCAGAGTCTGGGAGCTCAGGCCGGGAACGGCATACGGGTACATGGTATCCGCGTGTACGTATTTTGCAAGTACATCGGGATAGCTGCCTTCGATGCGGTCCCACATATGGACCAGTTCACCGTATGCGTTGTACTGAGGCTGGCCAAAGCCGGAAGCGACGGAGTCGCCCAGACAAAGGTAGGTACTGTACTTTCCGACTGATTCCGGTGAGGCAGCAAAGACGCTGCAGCTGATGCTCAGGCACATCACCAGAACAAGCAGAAGACTGATTAAACGCTGTGTCTTCGTTCTCATTACTACATGTTCCCCCATTTGGTATTTTTTGCTTCTGTACGTTTGAGCGTACAAAAACGGAGCCATTCCTTCTCCCGGAACCGGGAGAGAGAATGATTCCTTAGGACTTTTCTTACAGGTATTTTGTATGCAGAAACATTCGGTCGGAAAAAATAATACTTCCGGCTGACATAATACCAGTATAAAATTTATAGCATTTAAGTAACTATTTTGTCAACATTTTGCAACGATTTTTCAACAGGAAAAACGGTTTTTTGATAATTTTTAAGAATATTCATAGAGAATTATGGGAATAATCCTCATTTTTTCACGAAATCCGGCAGGTTTTGTGCGAAGGGAGGGGCACAGATCCCGTTCTCGGTAATGATCCCGGTGATGAGATCGTGATCCGTCACGTCAAAGGCGGGATTGTAACAGGGAACCGAGGCCGGGGCCATGTCTTCGGCGTACCAGCGGGACCGGATCTCCTCTTCCGGACGCAGCTCGATGGGAATATCCGCCCCGGTGGCAAGGGAGAGGTCCACGGAGGAGGAAGGACCCAGAACATAGAAGGGGATCCCGTAGTGGCGGGCCAGGATGGCCACGCCGCTGGTGCCGATCTTGTTGGCGGTATCGCCGTTGGCTGCGATACGGTCACATCCCACGAAACAGGCCTGGATCCAGCCCTGTTTCATGACGGAGGCGGCCATGTTGTCGCAGATGAGGGTGACATCCACACCGGCCCGCTGCAGTTCCCAGGAGGTCAGGCGGGCTCCCTGCAGCAGGGGCCGGGTCTCGTCGGCGAAGACCCGGAGATGCATTCCCTGTTCCGCCGCCAGCAGGATGGGACCCAGTGCCGTTCCGTATTTGGATGTGGCGATGGGACCGGCATTGCAGTGGGTGAGGATCCCGTCTCCTTCCCGGAGCAGGGTGAGACCGTGGCCGGCGATGGACCGGCACATGGCGATATCCTCCTGCAGGATGGTCATCGCCTCCCGGTACAGCCGGTCCCGGAGCTCCTCCGCGGTCCGTCCTTCACAGGCCCCGGCGGCACCCATCATCCGGCGCACCGACCAGGAGAGATTCACCGCCGTGGGGCGGGTGGAAACCAGCACCTCTCCGGCGCCCCGGAGGCGGGAGAGGATCCCGGCGGCGGAATCCGCGGGATCTCTTTTTGCCAGAGCTGCCAGGGAAAAGGCGGCAAAGATGCCGATGGCGGGCGCTCCGCGCACCTGCAGGGACCGGATGGCCTCCGCCATCTCCTCCAGTGCGGTGAGACAGACATAGCGTTCCGTTCCCGGAAGGCAGGTCTGATCCAGAATGATCACGCCGTCGGCGGAGTCATTGAACCGTATATGATCGATGGTCTCGTAGTTCATAACAAAATCTCCTGTTGCATCGGATAAAAAAACTCTAGCACAAATACCGAAATAAGAAAAGGACATCACCGGGAAGGTGATGTCCGTACGGTCAGTTTCTGTCGTTTTGTCCCGGGGAGGGAAGCTGCGCCAGGATGATGGCGGAGAACATGAGCAGACAGCCCAGGATCTCCCGTCCGTTTAATGCCTGGTGCAGAAGGATCCATCCGAATACGGCGGAGAAGACGCTCTCCAGAGACATGGTGATGCTGGCCACCGTGGGATGGGGTGATGCTGGCCACCGTGGGATGGAGGTTCTTCTGGCTGATGATCTGCAGGGTATAGCCCACGCCGGAACTGAAGATGCCGGCATACAGGATGGGCAGAAGGGCAGACCGGATCTGAGCCCAGTGGGGATGCTCGAAAAGGAGCGCACACACCGTGGAGAAGAGGGCGCAGGCGAAAAACTGGATGCAGCTCATGGTGATGCCGTCCGTTTTCGGGGAAAACCGGTCGATGATCATGATGTGACAGGCAAACAGGAAGGCACACAGCAGTTCCATGGCATCCCCGGCTTCCAGGGAGAACCGGCCTTTCATACAGAGAAGATACAGGCCCGTTACGGCGATGAGGGCGGAGATCCATACCCGCACCGGGACCCGTTTCCGGACCACGATGCTCAGGATGGGGACGATGATCACATACAGGGCGGTGAGAAAGCCCGCCTTTGCCGTGGTAGTGGTGGCGATGCCGATCTGCTGG
>CADCMP010000087.1 GCA_902802565.1 Oscillospiraceae bacterium | reverse complement strand
CATGGAAAACTCGCCCATGAGCTTCATCACGAGAAACCACAGCACCGGAAGCACCGCCGCGCCGCCGATCCCCTTCCCCATGTTCATGACACAGGTCAGAGGGCCAGCGCCGAGGAACGCTGCCACCACGGGGCACAGAACCCAGTACAGGGGGCTGGCATATCCCGGGATCTCGGATACCAGGATCAGGGCAAAATAGATCACGAAGCAGAGCAGGCATTTCAGCCATTCCTTCTTCGTCCAGTTCTTGCAGAACATATCGATTCTCCTTTCAGGAATATGAGTTAGTCAGCGCTAACGCATGGACATTATATCACGTTCTCCGCCGTTGTCCATCCCCCTGTCACCGGAATGCAGGACGGACGGGATCCCACGGGCGCCGCGGACTCTCCCCTTTCTCCGACAAAGCTCCCCGGGATGAACTCCCGGGGAGCTTTGTCTTGTATGGAAATCATTTCGTGTAATTAGTCATGATCTGTGCCACTTCCGCCCGGGTGGCGACGGCTTTCGGTGCGATCCGGTTTCCGTCCCGTCCCGCGATGAGGCCGGCGGCCACGCCCCAGCCCACGGCGTCCAGCGCCCATCCGCTGATCTCCTCCCGGTCGGCAAAGCCCTTCAGGTCTCCCCGCCGGGCATCGTTCCTGCCGCCGTCCGCCTTCAGGATGGTGATGAGCTGTTCTCTCGTCACAGGCTCCTCCGGCCGGAAGGAGCGGTCGGGATACCCTCCCGCGACCCCTTCGGCCCGGGCCCAGTTCACCGCGTCCTCATACCACGCGCCGGAAGGGATATCCGTAAATCCGGACGCTGCCGCTCCGGCGGGTTTGCCCGCCCGGGCATAGAGGATCTGCACGATCATGGCGCGGGTGGCGGTCCCCTGGGGATCGAAGCGGTCTCCGCGGACCCCGGTCATGAGGCCCTTCTCATAGGCGTTTTTCACCGCACCGGCATACCAGGCGGTGCTTTTCACGTCACGGAACGGTGCCACGAAGGACTCCGTTTCCGGACCGCCCTTCTGCTGGCCTGTGAGATACTCCTCCGGAAGGGTGCGCAGCCACGCAAGCTCGATCTCCGTAAAGTGGGCATTGAGGATGGTCACGATATTTCCCAGCAGGGTCAGGACGATGTCTGCGTCGGTGCGGATCAGCTTCACCACCAGCGGGATCATGTTCCGCAGCAGCGCCTTCACCTCATCCAGGGTGTATCCGGCGATTCCGCTGCTCTTCAGGCTGTTGAAGAACACGTTCCCCAGGGCGTCCAGCAGCGGTTCCTCCCCGGCCAGTCCCGCCTGCACGATGGGCACGGCGTTGGCGGCAAGGTCTCTTCCCAGGGTCTGGAGGGCCTGGCCCCATTCGGGGCCGCTGTTTCCCAGGATGGTGCCCAGCAGTTCCTCGATATCCGCCATGTACGGCTGGAAGTCGGCCCGGGTGGGGACCACCTTCTTCAGCATCTCCACCAGCATGTCATAGTACTCCACCTGGGTGATCTTGTCCGGTCCCGCCGGCACGTTCCGGGCGGGATCCAGGCTGAGCATCTGGAAGGTGTCGATGAGATAGAGCGGTCCCAGCGGGATGGTGGCAAGCTCCCGGAACATCACGTCCCGGCGGGCGGCATAGTCCGGGTCGGTGTGGGCCGCGGGAAGGAGGATGTCCTCGCCGAAGTGGTCCATGCCCCAGAAATCCATGGGGACGTACCCCACGATGTCCGCGGGATTGTAGAAGTTATGGATGTTGTTGAAGATCCTGTCATGGCAGTCGGTAGCCGACGAGCCTTCGGGAGATTCGAACACATAGACAAACATGTTCTCCCGGGGCAGGGTCACATCACCCAGGTCGTAGCCCCGGTCCAGATCTCCCGCCGCCAGATTGACTGAGATGGCGGAGCGGCTGTAGCCCACCATCCAGATGCGGATCTCCCCGGTGATCTTCTGATCGGCGATGTACTGTTTCGTGAAGTCCAGGATCTGATCGGCACAGAGGCGGAATCCCTTCCAGTCCCCTTCCGTGCCGCCGTTGACATTGCCGGCCCATTCCTTCAGATAATTGTGGCCCCGGGTCCCCACCGCGAGGAGGGTGGAGCCGTCGGACAGCTTCTTATGGGCACAGCCCACGGCCATGGAATCGAATTCCGACTGATTTTTGAAATAATAGTTGCAGTCGTACCCTTCGAAGCCGCATTTGGTGAGAAACTCCTTCTGATTCTCATAGCCGCGGTCCTCGGGCACGAAGGCCTTGCCGAAGGAGGCCTGGGTGAAGTTCAGCGAGATCAGGGCCAGATCCTTCGTGATGTCGTACCCGTTTCCCAGGAACCAGTCGTCGCAGTAGGTGAAGGTCTCCGTCTGGTTGTCCAGGACCCCCAGGATCCCAAGGGTGGGGAAATACGTATAGCTGCCGCGGATCTCGTGCCGGTTGTCTGCTGCAAAGGCAGAGGGAACGAGGGCGGTCAGAAAAGACAGGATCAGCAGGAAGCTGATGACGGATTTCTTTTTCATCTCCATTCTCTCTTTCTCCGGTGGTTTTCTTATGGTTTTATCTTACATGATTTTGGGGGTAAAAGCATCCATTTTCTCCCAACGTCCGGGAAACCCGTCCTGTCCGGCCCTGTTCCCGCCGCAATGTGGGGTTTCTCTTCCCTCTTTCGTTGACACCGCCATAAAATATTGGTAAAGTATTAACAGGTCTTAAAACACCGGCCGCACGCGCCGGCGAAATCATTATAAAAAGGGGTAACATCATGGCAATCAAACATTTTGAACATCCTTGCACCGTTCATTTTATGGGCTCTCATCCCGGTACCTTCAACATCGACCGCGATGACGAAGCCATGACCATCAAGGGCGAAGCGATCGTCAAGATCATCAAGAACATCCACTATCCCGCCTTCGGCAACGGCACGCTGGACGCCGACTTCGATATCGACAAGGACGGCAACATCTCCGGCGGTGCCAAAGGCATCCTGACCTGGGACGGCAAAGCCACCAACTGGCAGTAAGATCACCGTACATCAAGCCCGCAGTTCCTTTCGGACTGCGGGCCTGTTCTTTCTCTTCCCTGCCATTGTCAGCGGGGATGCGGTATGATATATTCAGCTTAGAGAGACCGGCGGGACACCGGCCGTGGGCCGGACGGTCCCAGCAACTTGAAAAAAGGAAGTAGCACCATGAAAACAACACGCATGATCAGCCTGCTGCTGGCGCTGTGCTTCGTACTGCTGCTGGCCGGCTGCGGCGCCGCCCCGGACAAGACTCCGGCGGAGCCGGAAAAAACACCCGAAGACCTGGCGTCGGAGACCGTGACCGGACTGATGGACAGTCTCGTGGACGGACACCCTGCTGAAGCGAAGAAATTTTGCGCCGAAGAGATCTGGGAAGCGGGTCTGTTCGATGAGTTCTTCGATCCGGAGGATCCGGAGAGCGCTTACGAGTACATGGGCATCTCCGAGGAAAACGGGATCTCCCCGGAACTTCTCAATGAAGAGACGAAGGACAGTGTCATCCGTTTCATCGAGACTTACAACGACGCCATGTTCCAGGAGTATGAACTGAAGGATCTCTCCGTGGACGGCGATACGGCGAAGGCCGCCGTGAACGTGACCTACGGCGTCGACCCGGAGAAGATGAGCGGCATGGATCCCTCGGAACTGGTCTCCGAGGAGGAGCAGGACGCCATCTTCGAGGAACACAGCGAGGAGATCGAATCCGTCATGGCTTCCGACGGAGAGGAAGCGGCCATGGCCATCCTCTACAATGCCCTTCTGCCGGTGATGATGGATGCCATGGGCGAGTATCTCAAGTCCGTGGAACCCAGTACGGAAGACTGGAACATCACCCTGGCAAAGACCGACGGCGAGTGGAAGATCACTTCCATCAAGTCCGCCTGAACAATCGAATCTGACGCAGAAAGACCCGGTGCCGAGGCACCGGGTCTGTTTTCATGTCCGGTCAGAAGCGAAGACGGATCAGCGGATACTGCACGATGAATTCGATGTCCCGTTCGCCGCAGTAGCGCGCCACATGGTCCATGGCCCGGCGGGTGTTGTCCGCGATGCGGAGCATGTCCCGGATGGGCCGGTCCAGCGGCGAGAAGAAATTGTCCCAGTGAATGGGGACGACGGTGCGGGGCTGCACCTTGTCGATGGTCTCCCGGTAGAAGTTCCGGATCTTCTCCTCGGAGGCCTTTCCCATGGTGCCGATGCCCAGGAACAGCAGGTCGGCACGGATGTCATCCAGCTGGCCCTCCAGATAGTTGAAGCTGGGCCGGATGAGGATGGTCCTGTCTCCGTGGCGGATGAGAAAATCGTAGGAGCCGCCCTCCTTGTAGTGCTTCTTCCGCGCCGGCTGCACCAGGGGCTCGTCGATGGTCTGCCCCAGGTCGTTGTTGATGATGGTGGGCTCGGAATGAACCGACGGGATCACCGTGACGGTGAAGTCCCCCACGGTCACCGGCCGGGACGGATCGAAGACGTGGATCTGCTCCTCCGGCACCTGTCCTCCCCGGGCCACATTGGCCGCGGACTCCGTTCCGAAGATGTCCGCATGGCAGTGATTGGCGATATAGGGAACGTCCATCACGTGGTCGTGATGGGTATGGGACACGAAGATCCCCCGGAGACGGGAGAAATCAAAGCGCTCCAGGATGGAATCCGCCATGGCGGTATCCGTCTCCATGGTCCCCATGACATATCTTAAAAAGGACGGGCGGGTGAAATGCCCGTCGAACATCAGGGCGTCCTTCCCGTCGTCAAACAGCAGGGTCGTCGTCCCGAAGAATGTTACATTCATCTCGTTTACCTCTCAGGTCCGGTTGTGTTTCATCGATAGTTGATCAGGATCAGTCCCGCAAGACACACCAGCACGCCGGTGATCTTGTTCCAGGTCAGCGACTCATGATACATGAGATATCCCACCAGGAGCAGTCCCACCGCCAGCACGGCGCTCTGCACGATGTACCCGGTGCTCACCTGCCAGCCGGCCTTGTAGGCGTACAGCCAGCCGGCCTCCAGTCCCACGATCACCAGACCCAGGACGACGGATGCCCAGTTGAGCTTCCCGTACTCCCTCAGAAGGTTCGGATCGCCGCTCAGCAGATAATACAGCACGCCGGAGACCAGCGCGCCCACCAGATAGGTGGCGGTGAGGGATGCCAGAGGATGGATCCCGGAGGGAACGGATTTGGCGCAGATCTGATAGACGATATTGGAAACCACTACCAGCGCGATGGGCCAGAGATAGGCGATCATACTTATTCCTCCCTGTTTCCAAGGCCCGGTCCTCCGCGGTCCGGGCGGTCTGATGTGTCCATCTTAGCACAGGACAACGTATAAAAAAAGAAGTTCCGTCCGCCGTGTTCCGGCAGACAGAACTCATGATCATTCGATTCTTATCGTTCCAGGCGCACCGTGACATCTTCCTGTCCCAGCAGGTCCTTCAGTTCCTCCCCGCTGCGGTCCGTGATATGGCCCAGACGGGTATAGGACCAGGAGTTGGTGCCGTAGAATACCACCATCTGATCCCCGGAATACAGCATGATGTCTCCGGGCTGTGCCGTCGTCTGCGTATCCTGCCGCGGCAGAGCCCTTCCGATGGGTCCCACCTGCTCCCAGCCGCCGTAGCGTTCCATGGCAATCGCCACACCGCCCTGTGCGGTCATCTCCCGCAGAGTCTCAACGGCATCGTTGTCCTCCCAGACCACTGCCACTTCCGTGTCTCCGATAAACATTCTCATGGAAATCTCCTCCCCGCTGTTTTCCTGTTCCGTTTCCTGCGGGACACTCCGGGTCCCGGTGTCCGCCGCGCTTCCGCATCCGGCAAGCATCATCAGGGCGAAGAGCGTAACACACCAGACGATCCTCTTCATTTCGCTCTCCCGCCTTCGATCCGGCGGATCACCTTCGCCGGCACGCCCGCCGCCACGGTGTCTGCCGGAACGTCTCTTGCCACCACGGCACCGGCGGCGATGACCGCGTTGTCTCCGATGGTCACATCCGGCAGGATGGTCACGTTGGCACCGATCCACACGTTCTTTCCGATGTGCACCGGACGGGGGATCAGATCCCGGCGCCGGGACGGTTCCAGATCATGGTTAAGGGTGGCGATGGTGCAGTGATGGCCCAGCAGCGCGCCGTCCCCGATAAAGATGCCGCCCTGGTCCTGCATGGTGCAGCCCGTATTGATGAACACGCCCTGTCCCACATGGATGTTCCTGCCGCAGTCGGTGTAGAAGGGCGGTACCAGCCCCAGGGTGGGATCCGCTGGCGAGTCCGTCAGCCGGGAGAACAGTTCCTGCAGCTCGTCCGGCGTATGATAGCTGCCGTTCATCTCCGCCGTGATCTTCAGCGCTTCCTGCATGTATTCGTCAAATTTCTTCTGTACCTCCGAGCCGAAGACCACCGTCTCTCCGGTGGCGCACCGGTCCCGGAATTCCTGTACCGTCATGGTTTTTTCCTTTCTCACAGTTCCCGGCCGAACCGGGCTACTTCCTCCAGTTTGTCATTCAGGTTGTCGGAGGAGCAGACCGTAAACACACCTTTGTCCTCCAGTTCCAGATAGCCCACGAAATCCCCATAGAAGGAATACAGGGCGCCGTCGTAGATGTCCGCATCCCCGGAGGCCAGAAAGATGGCCGCCGCCCGCAGATGCTCCGGGCGGTCCGGATAGGCCGCGGAATAGAACCGGTCGATGGCGCATTTGAGCTGTCCGGACATGTTGTGGTAGTAGATGGGAGAGGCCAGCACCAGCAGTTCCGCCTCCTTCAGGGCATCGTAGATCTGCTGCATGTCGTCGTTCTGGATGCACCGGCCATTCCCCCGGGTGTGGCAGTACTCGCAGGCACGGCAGCCGTGGATCTCCATACTGCACACATCAAAGACGGTGACTCTGTGCCCGGCCTGCTCCGCGCCGCTTCGGAAGGCGGAAACCATCTGCCGGGACAGTCCCCTGGGGCGGGGACTTCCGCTTAATACGAGAATGTTCATATCGCTTCAGATGCCCTCCGTCTTACAGGGAGGGCATCGTCTCCTTTTTTTGGATTCTTATTTCAGATACCGGCGGAAGAACTCCTCCAGCCTGTCGAAGGGGATGATGTTCTTCTGGTCGTACAGATCCGTGTGGACCGCTCCCGGAATGATCATCAGTTCCTTGTTGTCGGTATACCTGCTGTTCTCCGTCATGGCGGCATAGGCATCCCGGCTGAAGTAGCAGGAGTGGGCCTTGTCGCCGTGGACCAGGAGGACCGCGTTGCGGATCTCACGGGTGTAGGTCAGCTGGGGCATGTTCATGAAGGACATGCATCCGATCTTGTTCCAGCCGCCGTTGGAGTTCAGGGACCGGGGGTGGTAGCCCCGCTCGGTCTTATAGTAGGCGTAATAGTCTTTCACGAAGAAGGGCGCGTCCTCCGGCAGAGGATCCACCACGCCGCCGCCCAGCTCGTAGGCGCCGGCTCTGTAGTCCGCAAGGCGCTGTGCGTTGAGGGCTTCCCGTGCGGCGTACCGCGCATCCTCGTCCATGGAATCGAAGTATCCGTTGGCGTTGACGCGGCTCATATCGTACATGGTCATGGCGGCGGTGGCCTTGACGCGGGTGTCGATGGCCGCGGTGTTGAGGCTCAGTCCGCCCCAGCCGCAGATGCCGATGATGCCCACACGGTCCGGGTCCACGCGCTCATGCAGGGAAAGGAAATCCACTGCTGCCTGGAAATCCTCCGTGTTGATATCCGGGGAGGCCATGTACCGGGGCGCTCCGCCGCTCTCGCCGGTGAAGGAGGGATCGAAGGCCAGTGTGAGGAATCCCCGTTCCGCCATCTCCTGGGCATACAGTCCGGAACACTGCTCCTTGACGGCGCCGAAGGGCCCGCACACGGCGATGGCGGGCAGTCTTCCCTCCGCCTGTTTCGGCACATACAGATCCCCGGCCAGGGTGATGCCGTAACGGTTGATGAAGGTCACCTTCCGGTGATCCACCCGTTCGCTTTTCGGGAAGGTCTTGTCCCATTCCTGTGTCAGTTTCAGTTCTTCCGTTTTCATCATGATCATATTCCTCCAGTGATTATACTCGTTCCGTTTTCCGGATCAGAAGATCCAGACGGTCCAGCCGTCGCTGCTGCTCGTGGATCTCCTCCAGCTGCCGGCAGCGTACCATGCGCAGTTTCCGGTGCAGCGCCGCCGTGTCTCCCTCTTTTGAGA
>CADCMP010000086.1 GCA_902802565.1 Oscillospiraceae bacterium | reverse complement strand
ATTCCGTAATCATACGCAAAATTCTCATATTTTACGGGATCAAAGTCCGGTCTGCGCCAGATCCGCCCGACACGGATCTTCTGAATGATGTAGGCGACCATCAGCCCCGCGCACAGTCCGGCGATATCAAAAAGGACATCCCGGGGCTGACCGGCACGGTTTGCCACATACAGCTGATGGTACTCATCGGTACAGGCATACAGTGCCCCGATGTTGAAGCTCCAGAACAGCTGGCCGAAGAATCCCTTCCGGCGCTTTCCCCTTTTCTTCCGGAGCTTGTCGAACCGGAAGCTGTAGGTCGTTTCCATCAGAAACAGTCCCAGCACGGCGTACTCCGTCATATGGGCGCCTTTCCGCACCGGATAGGACAGGCGATCGATATACTGCTGCTGTGTCCAGGAGTCCATCTCTCCGTATCCGTCTACCACCACATAGCAGATGGCCTTGCACACTTTATTGCTCAGTTCCCCGGACTGTTCGCCCTGCTGTGCGGACATCCCGAAAATGAACGCCATCCACAGCAGCGTCAGGGTGAGAAACACAAAACGCTTCACGAAAAGCGGACCTCCTTTCTAACATTATCCTTCGAGAGCCACATTATACTTCCCGTCCCCGCCCTTTTCAAGGAACGTTGTGCGAACAGATTATGAACAAATCCAAAACATTGAGAATATCCCCTCGCCAAAATATGGTTTCGGCTTGATAGTCGTCTTACTTTTTGTTAATATAATACATTGTAATATAAGTAAGAACTGCAAAGAAAGGTATTACATTCATGAGAAACAATAACGGCAGAATCAGTGGAAAAGCCATTGCGCTCTTTCTTGTGGTGTTGTCTCTTGTCAATATCGGGATCCTGATCGTGCTTCGTCAGAACGGGACCACGACTTCCAAACAGGAGCGGGAGACCACAGATGCCATGGAATTATATGAAGGAGAGTCCGTAGCCACTCCGGAACCGACTCAGGAGGAAGAGGAGCCCGCCACCTCGGAAGGTGTCACCGCGGAAGCTCCGGAGATCCAGGAGGACCTGGACGGAGAATCCCCGTCGGAGAATCCGGAAGCCAGCGCCGAACCTGCGGAATCCGCGGAAGCGGCCGCCACCCCGAAACCTGCGGTGAAGACGGAACAGTCCAAGGGCGGTCCCTCTCTCATCTATCAGGAGGATAAGGTCCCCACGGTCACCCAGGACGATCTGGACCGTCTGGCTCAGGTCTATGTGGATTCCGGTGCTCTGCAGGCACTGGATGCCAACGGGAATGACATCTCCGAGGACATCAAGGGCGTCTACAGCGCCGATCCCAATCAGATGCTCCGCTTCTACGCCACCTTCATCGTGGAAGATGCCAACAGCGAACGGGCCAAGGTCGACACGTCCTTCAACCTGAAGCCCACCGGACCGGTGATCGTTCTCACCAAGTACAGCGAGAAGCTGGCCGTGGGATCCAAATTCGACCCCGACAGCTATGTGCTGCACGCCACCGATGAGAACCTCAACAATCTCATGGGCAGCGTGACCTACAAGGGCAAGGTCAACACTGAGAAGCCCGGACGCTATGTCGTTCAGTATCAGGTCACCAGCAATGGCAAGACCTTCGTGACGAACCTCACCGTAAAGGTCCAGTAACCGCAGCATTATAAATCGATAAAATGACAGCTCTGATCCAAACGATCAGAGCTGTCTCTCTTTCTGTCTTTATCAGTTTTCCATCCGGTGTTTGTTCAGCAGTGCGGATGCTGAGTAGCGGTTGCTGGTGACGCCGGAGATATAGCGGTCGACGTTCAGGATCTTATCCTCATCATCCACCACCCAGATCTCCATGGGGAAGTCGTTTTTCCGGCACTGTTCAATGGAATCGGGATCGAATTTCAGGGAATCGATGAACACCGTGTTCTTTCCGTTCTGCAGTTCCCTCGCCGCCGGGATCACGGAAGGAGCCACGTAGTTGCACACCACGCCCAGCCGGGCTTCCGGCAGGAGCTCACGCACCATTTTCAGGAGATGGTCGCTGTAACTGATCCACGTGGTGTTGTACTGCCACTTGTACTTCTGAACGATACTGACGATCTTCTTGATGTCCTCCTCGGAATAACCCACATCCGACTTCAGTTCCAGATAGGGATGCAGTCCCAGTTTCCGGCACTGGGCGATGAATTCCTCCAGCGACGGGATCTTCGTTCCCTTATACTTTTCGTTGAAGAAGATGCCGAAATCGTATTTCCGGACCTCATCGAAGGTCAGGCTGGACAGGTATACATTCCCCTGCAGCTTCGACCCGTCCGCATTGCGTGCGGTGCGGTTGATGGTGGCATCGTGAAGCAGTACCGGCACCCGGTCCTTGGTCAGGCGCACATCGGTCTCCACGTAATTGAACCCGTTATACTTTGCGGCATCGAAGGACCATTCCGTGTTTTCCGGAGTGGTAAGGTTGTATCCCATGTGGTTGATGGATCGGACCATGGCCCAGTCCACGCTCCCGGGATTCTGAAACACATCGCAGAATTTGGCAATGACCACGGACACTTCCGCCCGGTTGGTGGTCTCCTTGGGAAGGATCGTCCCATCGGTATATCCTCCGATCAAATGCTCCTTCACCGCCCAGGCAAGGGCTTTTTTCGCCCATGAGGATACATTGTCCCGGTCCGAGAACTGATCCAGGACCGTCACTCCGGTGGTATCCTCTTCCCGGATGTATTTTTTATACTTGGCATAGTTTTTGATCATCAGAGCCAGCTGCTCCCGGGTGATGGCATCCTGCGGATGGAACTCCTTTTGTCCCACACCGCGGACGATCTTGTTGGCTGCCGCCCAGTCCACCGCCTTCTTAAACCAGTCCTTCTTTTTGACATCCGTAAAGGAAACGCTCTTTCCCGTATACTTTTCCTCACTCATACGGTACAGCGTCTGGACGAACATCGCTCTGGTGACATCGTTCTTCGGGGAGAAACTCACGTTGCTGGTTCCTACCATCAGGGAATTGGAAATGCAGTAGTTGGCCGCGGAATAGAACCACTGATCCCGGTACATGTCCTTCATGTTCAGAACACCTTTGGCCGATGCGGCCGGCAGGACGGATACCAGTATCATCAGTGCGGCTGCCAGTGCGGTCAGTTTCCTTCTCATTTCCCAATTCACCTCCTCAAAACACGTAATAAGTATTATAACAGTTTATCAATGTGTAAGACAAGATGCTATCTGTAACAGTTCCGACGATCTAAAGGTAAAAATGCAGAGAGATTTGGACAAATCTCTCTGCATTTCCTTTGTGTTCATCCTTATTTTGCCAATTCCTCGGCACACTGCACCAGCGCTTCGGTGGTGATGCCGTGCTTTTCCATGAGGCGGTCGTACGGTGCGGTCTCTCCGAAGGTATCCTGTACGCCGATCTTGCGGAGGATCCCCTTTCCTTCCTGTGCCATGATGTCTGCCACGGCACTGCCGAGACCGTTGATGACGCTGTGATCCTCGATGGTGATGATCTTGCCGGTCTTCCGGATGCTCTCCTTCACCGCTTCCTCGTCCATCGGTTTGATGGTGTGCATGTCCAGCACTTCCGCGGAGATGCCTTTTGCTGCCAGGATCTCCTGTGCTTCCAGTGCCAGGCGTACCGTGTCGCCGATGGAGATAATGGAGACATCGGTGCCGTCAGCCAGTTTCTTGGCCCTGCCGATCTCGAAATCGTTGTCGTCCTCTTCATAGAGGATGGGAACGGCGTTTCTGGTAAAGCGCATGTATACCGGACCGTCCATCTCCACGGCCTTCCGCACCAGTTTCTTGGCAGCCACATAGTCTGCCGGTACGATGACGGTCATGTTGGGGATGCTGCGCATGATGGCGAGATCCTCCACCGTCTGATGGCTGGCGCCGTCTCCGTCGGGAGTCAGGCCGCCGTGGGAGCAGATCAGCTTCACATTCAGTTTGGGATAGCAGATCTCCTGACGCACCATCTCACACATGCGCATGGAACCGAATGCGGCATAGGTCACCACCACGGGGATCTTTCCGCAGGTGGCCATACCGGCTGCCACGCCGGCACAGTTCTGTTCCGCGATACCCAGGTTATAATACTGATCCGGAAGTGCCTTCTTGAAGGCATCCGTCTTGCAGGAGGAACCCAGGTCCGCATCGATCACAACAACGTTTCTGTTTTCTTCACCCAGCAGAACGATCTCTTCGCCCATGCCTTCACGGGTGGCTCTTTTTTTCACATCAGCCATGTCTGTCTCCTCCCGTTATTTCACATAGGCGGCATCCAGTTCCGCCAGAGCCTGTCTGCACTGTTCCTCGTTGGGGGCTTTTCCGTGCCAACCCACCTGATTTTCCATAAAGGAAACACCGTTGCCCTTCACCGTCTTTCCGACGATTGCTTTCGGCTTTCCGTCTTTGGCGGATGTGGCCTGTTCCAGTGCATCCACCACTTCGGCCATATCGTTTCCGTTGATGTTCCAGGTCTCAAATCCGAAGGCGGCGAACTTACCGGCGATGTCTCCCAGCGGCATGATTTCTGCCACTGGACCGTCCAGCTGCAGACCATTGCTGTCCACATAGACGATCAGATTATCCAGTCCGTATTTCGCTGCGGTATTGCAGGCTTCCCAGATCTCGCCCTCATCGCACTCGCCGTCACCGACGACGCAGAACACGCGGTAGTCCTTACCGTCTGCCTTGGCGCTCATGGCCATACCCACCGCACAGGCGAGTCCCTGGCCGAGCGATCCGGTGGAGATGTCGATGCCGGGGCAGCGTTTCATATCCGGATGCCCCTGCAGGATGCTTCCCTCTTTCCGAAGAGTATTGAGCAGCTCCGCATCAAAGAATCCCAGTTCTCCCAGTGCGGCATACTGCACCGGACAGGAATGCCCCTTGGACATGACAAAACGATCCCGGTCTTCCCATTTCGGATTACTGGGATCGACATTCATCATTTTAAAATAACAGGCCGTCACAAAATCGGCCACGGACAATGATCCGCCGGGATGACCGGACTGGGCGTGATAGGTCATCTCGATCACATGTTTTTTCAGGTCCACGCAGATATTCTGCAGTTCCTGAATCGTTCTTTCCTCACTCATGGGAACCTCCTATTCATTGCGGCTCAGACTGCCGCAATTCTCTTTTACCAACCGAGAACATTGTATCGATTCACAGGGTAATAATCAACCGCAAAGAGGGTGTTAATAAATAAACTTTCCTTCTTTTTACATCATTTTTTTATTATGTATACTGAATCGGAATACTAGCACTGCAGGGGGCATGATTACAGTAAGAAAACCCGCCTGAAATTCACATTCAGGCGGGTCTGATTTATTCGGATATTTCGCCCGGTCCCGGTGTCTCTTCCGGCGGTTCCGGAGGATTGGTATGATCCGGTGTGGGATCCGGCGTTGCCGTAGGCGTCGGAGTCGGAGTCGGCTTCGGTGTCGGGGTTGCCGTAGGCGTCGGAGTCGGCGGGACTCACGGAGGGACTGGCGGACGGGGTCGGCGTTGCCGTGGGGGCAGCAGAAGCGGTGACCGTCACGGAAGGAGACGGTGTTTCCTTGTCCTCTTCATGATTCCGGGCATCTCCAAGCCCCAGGAGGATGAAATAAAGACTGACCAGCACCGCGGCGATGGCGGCCAGCATGAGAATGATCTTCAGTCCGCGGTGTTCCCCGCGGTTATCATCATAATCATAGTCCGGGTCATAGGAATCCCGGTCTTTCCGGGAAAACAGTCCCATCAGGCCCTTTCTCGGTTCTTCGTATTCTTCATACTCCTCTTCCCCGACATAGCTGTCATAGGAAGGTTCCTCGTAGTATTCTTCATTTACCTCATTCGGCACACGATCCTCTTCCGGGATCGGATGACCGCAGACCGAACAGTATCCGTCACCCGGCCGGATCGGGTGACCGCACCATTTACAATACATCGATGTACCTCATTTCTGAAGGAGTATTCTCCTGAATTGATTTGTTATGTTGTACCTTAGTATGGCATTTTCAAAAAAAATCGTCAATGTCCTGCAAGGAATCTTAATATTTTCGCCATTATTTTCCTGGTCAAATCCCGCTCATCTCTGTCTTTTTCGCCGTCATCTGCTATAATAATCCTATCAATCACGAAAGCGGTGATGCTGCTTGTCTGAGACAACACCCCGTTCCACACGGAAACGGATCGCTTATATCGATATACTGGAAGTGCTGGCCATCTTTCTGGTTGTGTATTGTCATTTCTCCAACACCAAGGGAGACAGCGTACCGGCCCACCTGATCCAGCTGTGTTCCTTCACACTGGTGGTGCCCCTCTTTCTGATGGCAAACGGTGCCCTGCTGTTTCATCATTCCTTTGATCTGAAAAAGCACATCAAACGGACGCTTCAGCTCCTGATTGCCGTGACCGTATGGAGGATCCTCTACTTCATCATCATGGATCTTATCTGTCCCGGCAGTCTGGACGGCCTCACGGGACGCCAGATCCTGGACTACATCTTCGGATACAATCTGTCCGATCCGCTTGTCCCCGCGGACCATTTCTGGTACCTCTATGCACTGATCGTCATCTATCTCTGTTTTCCGGTACTGAAGAAGGTCTATGACATGGAAGACAAGACCATCTACCGGTATGTGCTGTGGGTCCTG
>CADCMP010000085.1 GCA_902802565.1 Oscillospiraceae bacterium | reverse complement strand
CGCCGCGGAACGTTTCCTCGACCGTAAGATCCCGAAGGAGCGGGTGGAGGAGATTATCGGAAAACTGGAATCCCAGATGATGAATATTGCACTCATTGCCATGCCCGGTGCCGGAAAGACTTCCTGCGGAAAGAAGCTGGAGAAGCTCACCGGACGGAAGCTGGTGGACATGGATGCGGAGATCGAAAAAAAGATCGGATGCACCATTCCTGAGTTTTTTGCGGAAAAAGGAGAAGACGCATTCCGTAAAGTGGAAACGGAAGTGCTTCGCGAATTCTCCAAGAAGAGCGGTCTTATCATCGCCACCGGCGGCGGTGTCGTTACCCGGGATGAGAATTATCCTCTTCTGCATCAGAACAGCCATATCGTGTTCCTGGACCGGGAGGATATGACTCAGTTGTCCAAAAAAGGAAGACCGGTCTCCCAGTCCACACCAATAGAGAAACTGATCCAGGAACGGATGCCGAAATACCGCGGATGGTCGGATCTGACCATCCGGTGTGTCAATCCCTATGAAAACGCGAAAAAGATCATAAAGGAGTTGAAACTGTGAAGATTCTTGTGATCAACGGACCGAACATCAATATGGTGGGGATCCGGGAACCGGATATTTACGGAAAGCAGGACTTTCAGGCATTGCAGGATTCCATCCGGCAGTGGGCGGAGGAACTGGGTGTGGAAGTGGAGCTTTACCAGTCCAACCACGAGGGAGATCTCGTGGATGCGATCCAGAAAGCGTATTTCGATCAAATCGACGGTATTGTTATCAATCCTGCGGCTTATACACACACCAGTGTTGCCATCCTGGATGCCCTGAAGTCGGTGAGCATCCCGACGGTGGAAGTTCACCTTTCCGACATCTATTCCAGAGACAAGTTCCGGCAGTTCTCCTATACTTCGCTGGCAGCGGAGAAGACCATCGCCGGGGAAGGGTTTGACGGATACCGGCATGCCATGGAATATCTGATCGAACAATACGGAAACGCATGAAAAAAGCAGTGGTTTACGAAAACCACTGCTTTTTATTATTCTGTTGTACGATTTAGAAGGGGAGGAAGGCGTTCCAGAAATCGAAGAATCCCTTCCAAGCGTGTTCGAAAATGTTCGGTGCCCGGCCTGAGGATGAACCACCGGAGAATCCGAAGACGACCGGAGCCTGACTGGAGTTGGGATCCCGGATCACGAGGGACCACTCGGAATCAGCATTCTGTTCCATGGTGATCCAGCGGTTGTAGTTGACCGGATCGTTGGCGGACGGATTGGCATTGACCAGCTGGGCATAGGTTTCGGAAATGTCCTGAGCCAGCTGCAGAGCATTTTGCAGATCCATGGAGGCGATGCCGATAAGATCCAGCTGCTCCTTGTTGATATCACCTGCAACATTTCCGATACGGGAGATGGAGGTGTTGACGTAGTCGGCCACCTGATTCAGGGCCTGAATGTTCATATCCGCCAGTCTTGTATAATCGTATTCCGTCGCGTTCAGATTGTCGGCAATGCTGCTGATGAGAGCGGCTTTGCCCACGGAGATCTCATTCTGTACGGCAAGATCACCATACTGAACGGGATCCGGAAGGTGCTGAGTGAGGATGGAGAGAGACATGTGCCCTTTCCGCGCTGATTCCTGCAGACCGTTTACCATCAGGTCAGACAGATGCTTCGCCTGCTGCTCATCTCCGTTGACCACCGTGACCAGAATGGAATTGCTGGTGGGGGTGATGTAGGAGTCGGCGGACAGTTCCGTCAGGAGCAGATCCACACAGTCATTTACTTTTGTGGTTGTCATCAATACGTTGGTCAGAAGCTCTTCCGCATCCTTGTTCAGCGGAACCAGCTGACTGACCTGATCATTTTCTTCGTTGATCTTGATCTCGATACTCGGGTTGATGTCCAGGATCACTGCCGGTGAGCCGTCATCGGTATAGACTACCGAAGAGTCCATGGATTCGTTGAGATGCTGGGAGGAATCCGGAACGATAACGGTAGGTGCCGATTTGTACTTCATAAGCACGACGGAACTGATAATGATCAGAGCAAACGCGGCGGCGATGGCAGCCCATCGGGTCCAGACGATGCTGGCGCGGGAAGTTTTCTTTGCCGGTCTGCTGAACTCAGTTTCCTCGTAGAGTTCCTGTATGAACTTGTCGTCAACCTCGTTGAGAAGATCCATGAAATCTTCAGTTCTCACAAGTTGATACCATCCTTTTCCAGCTGTTTTTTCAGTCGTTGACGGAGTCTGTGCAACATGGAAGATGCCTTGGACAGACTCATGCCGTATGTGGAAGCAATGACAGCGACCGGTTCCATCATCCAGTACCGCCGCATGAAGACCCCGCGCTCAGTCTTGGAAAGAGCGCCGAGAAAACGGTTCAGTGCTTCCTGTATTTCTTTGGAGTCCTCCATCTGAGCCAGCTCGTTTTTTCCGTGAAGAATATCGCCCAGTTCTTCAAAGGCGATCTGAGATTCACCGCCGCCTCTTCGTTCTGCATTGGTCTTTCGCAACATGTCCAATGCCAGATTCCTTGTGATCTTGCCGACATACGCAGCCAGATTTTCCGGCCGGTTGGGCGGGATGGAGTTCCATACGCGAAGAAGCATGTCATTGACGCATTCATCGCAGTCCTCATTGTTGCCCAATATGTTAAATGCAATGGTATGGCAGTAATTCTCGTATTTACTTCTTAATTCTTCCAGTGCGGAATCAGGTTCAGAGAAGAACAGTTCGACAATGAATTGATCTTCCACAAATAACTCCTTTGTCAAAAATAATAACGTAAAAAAACAGGGAATCATGCAATCCTAATAATAATTAATAAATATCATATTTGTTCGCATGACCGGTGGGGGAATCCCTGCAGTTAAGACTGTGATTTCAGACAGCCGGACTGAAATACGATTTCAGGAACCGACTTCGTTTTTCTTAGACCATTATAGTACCATATTATGATCGATTTTTGAATATCGAGAATGGTTAACGGAGCAGACTTTCCATGTCTTCCGGAAGCGGATCTTCCAGATCCAGCACATCACCGGTCACCGGATGAATCAGATGGATCCGGTGAGAGTGCAGAGCGGGACGGCGGATCTCTTCGGAAACGGTGCCGTAGACAGGATCGCCGAGGAGCGGGTGACCGCAGGATGAAAAGTGGATCCGGATCTGATGCGTCCTTCCCGTAACGGGGAACGCATCCACAAGAGACCGGTCGCCGAATACCTGTATCGTTTCATACCGGGTCTCAGATGGGAGACCGTCCGGATCGATAGTACGGCGGATCCCTTCCGCCGGTTCCCGGGAAATGGGTTTGCAGATCGTGCCTCGACGGGGACCCATGACACCGTCAATGACGGCAAGATAGCTTCTTTCAAAATCCTCTGAATGCATCCGTGCACGCAGGCGGTCATGGACATAGGCCGATTTTGCGATGACCAGAAGTCCCGAGGTGCCCTTGTCCAGACGGTGTGCCGGATGGAACGAGCAGTCCTGCCCGTAACGCCAGGAACAGGCATTGGCCACGGTGATGCTGGGAAGCCGGTCTGAGCCGTGTACGGCCATGCCGGCAGGTTTGTGAATCACGAGAAGATCCGCGTCTTCATACCGGATATCCAGATCGTACTCCCGCGGTTCGGCGGGATTGAAAGGATCCAGGTCGGTGATGTTCACCGCGAGCAGGTCGCCTGTTTTCACCACTGCATTGGTATAGACTTTTTCCCCGTTCAGGCAGATGCCGTCCGGTTTCGTTTTCAGCCGGGAAATCAGGGAAGAGGCAAAATGAAAATGCTGTTTGAGCACGCGGCGTACCGGAAGTCCGTCCATATCTTCCGGTATCATCCATTCCAGGATACGGTCGTCCATATTTTGCCTCCTTTCCCGCTTTTTTGTGCATTGTAAAAGCTTTTCCTGCTGACGTCAAGGAGTTAAACCATTGAGTTTGACTTTTCAATGACTTATAATAGGAAAGACGTTCCGGCTGACGCCGGACCATCATCACACCGGGAGGATCGATTCCATGATCAATACGAATGGAGACAATAATTTTCTGAACAATCACTACGACGGGGACAGCTGGTCTGCGCCTATTCTGCAGATGCCGGAAGAACTGACACGTTTCTTCTCCAATACCAGCATCGCAGGACGTCGTATTCAGCATATTTTTTCCGTAGGTCCCGCCTATAACATGTCACAGGAGTGGATGCAGAACTTCGCCATTGCTCTTTCACAGCAGGAAGGGGACAATGATCACTTTATTCCGCCTCTCATCGAGTTTATCCCGCCGGAAACGGTGTTTTCACGACTGATCCTCGTGGATCATCCCATAATCATTCAGTTCGACACCGGAGACCGTCTGGAAATTCTCTTTGCCCACGGCGGTGAAGTGCGCGTGAGCATCAACGCTCTTCCGCTGAGTCTGGAAGCGGCCAACGGTGCCCGGAACATCAATCTGGATCTGATGTTCTCCGAGGTCATCGGACAGCGCATCTCCGGGATCCAGATAGGACGCCGGAAAGAACTTCCGGAAGACTGGGAACCGCCTCACGGAGAAGACTGGAAAGAGCAGGATGCTCTGATCGCGTATATCCTCTTTGAGACCACCGGAGAAGCGGGCCTGGCGTTTGAGCCCTACAAGGAGACCGGACGGGTGTTCCTTCTGGGAAGAGACCGGAAGATCCGTCCCATCACGTGGGGACAGCTGCAGACCGCGATTACGCTGGAACCTCTGGGAGAAGGCAATCTGGATATCCATAAATACGATTATTAACAGCTGAAACAGGAAAAAGGAGCGCAGATGCGCTCCTTTTTTTCAGTATTCCACATTCCACAGAAATAACCCCTGTGGCGGTGCAGTAAATCCCGCATCGGCCCGCGTCCCGCTTTCCAGAGCGCGAGACAGATCCTTAGCGGTTTTTTCTCCCGATCCCACTTCGATGAGCGAACCGGTGAGGATTCTTACCATATTATATAGAAATCCGTCAGCGGAATACTCAAGAATGATCTCCGGACCTTCCCGTGTAACGGTGATCTCCCGGATCGTCCGTACACTGCTGTGTTTCTTGTTCCGGCTGGAAGTGAAAGCGGAGAAATCATGCGTTCCCTTAAAAAGGGAAGCGGCGTGATTCATGGCATCCAGATCCAGCGACCCGGGAATGACGGTGCGGTATTTCCGCATAAACACACAGGGTTCTTCCGAATTCCAGAGATAGTACCGGTAGGTCTTTCCGGTGCAGTTCAGCCGAGCGTGAAAAGATTCCGGAACCGGTTCCAGCTGCAGAGCACCGATATCCTGTGGCAGCTGATGACGGAGCTGGCCGAGGATCCGGACGGTATCCAGATCCTGACGGCTGTGGAAGTTTGCCACCTGCATGCGGGCGTGGACACCGGCATCCGTTCGTCCTGATGCCTGAAGAGACACCTTTTCGTGAAGGATGTCGTTCAGAACGGATTCCATTTTATGCTGAATGGTACTGGAAACGTTGTTCTGATTCTGCCATCCGCGGTAGCGGGAACCGTCATAACAGAATGTGAG
>CADCMP010000084.1 GCA_902802565.1 Oscillospiraceae bacterium | reverse complement strand
AAGGAATTTTCTTCCATGCATGATTTAGTACAATTAGTAAACATCTTATTGTTGAAAACAGGGAAAAAGGGTATGAAAACAGCCCTCTACATTGAATTATTTGAAGTATTATGTTAAATTTTGAACAAGAATGGTTACTTTTTGCAGAGCAATTCAGCGTAAAGACCAAATACTGAAAATGGAGGTAAAAGAGTGAGAAAAAGAATCACACAAGTTCTGGCTCTAGCCATGATTCTTTCGTTAGTGTGTGTTTTCCTCGTAGCATGTGGAGGCTCCTCCGATTCTGATGCGCCCACCGGCTCCGGTGATGGAATTACTATCTTCAATTCCAAGATGGAGATCCAGGATCAGATGCTTCAGATGGCGGAACGGTATACTGCTGAGACCGGCGTTCCGGTGGAAGTATACTATTCCAATGACACAGTTTCCGCACACCTTGCGACACGGTATGCATCCAACAATCCCTATACCTTGTCCATGGTGGATGCAAAGGACATCTACTCTCTGGCGGAAGAGCATGCGCTTGATCTCAGCGACCAGCAATGGGTCAATGATACCACGCATGCTATCAGTGTTGGTGATAAGGTCTATGGTTTCCCGGTCTGTGTTGAGGCACGCGGCGTGATTTACAATGCCGATGCCATCGAAAAGATCATCGGCAAACCGTTTGTTCCTTCTGATTATGCCACACTGGATTCATTCAAAGAGCTGATCGAGCAGCTCAAAGCCGGCGGCATGGAATCTCCCACCGGTGTAATGAAAGAGGACTGGTCTCTGGCCGCCCACTATCTTGCACAGGTCTATGAAGAGCGGGAAGATCCGGATGCATTCGTCCGTGCGTTGAGCGAAGGTACTACGAAACTGATCGATGATCCGAAGTTCAATTCTCTGATGGATACATTCGATGTCCTAATGAACAACAGCTATGCCAAAGCAAGTGCAATTTCCGCTGAGCGAGAAGTAACCGAACAGAAACTGGCTGAAGGTGAAATTGCATTCCTGTTTGGCGGCAACTGGGACTGGTCGGTGATCAGCGCGTATGATTACACCGATCATATGGGTATCATGCCTATCCCTCAGAACACGGATGACGGAACGAATACCAAACTGGTAGGCGGAGGATCGAAGTATTTCTTCATCGATTCTTCCAGCAACACATCGGACCAGCAGAAGCAGGAGGCGAAAGATTTCCTTAACTGGCTTGTCTACAATCAGGACGGACAGTCTTTCCTGGTCAACGACTGCGCACTGGTCCCGGCATTCTCCAACATCACCATGGCGGTGTCGGATCCTCTCGGAGCGTCCGTAAAATCCTATGCAGATGCAGACGCAATGGTACCGAACTATAACTATCTTCCGGACGATCATTATGCAATCCTCGGAGCGCAGTTCCAGAAATATCTGGCCGGCAAAGACGACCGTGAAGGATTTGCAAAACAGGTACAGACCTACTGGAAGACAAAGACACTGACCGCCCACTCATAACGTATAGGAGAGTAATATGGAAAGAAACACAATGTCGTATAAGGCAAGACAGTTTTTGATGTTTGCCGGCCCGGCACTGATTCTCTTTTGTATGGTGATTATCATTCCCTTTGTATATGGTCTGTATCTCACCTTTACAAGCTGGGACGGTGTCTCTGCATCCAAACCTTTTGTGGGCATTGCAAACTATGTGTCTGCCTTTAAAGATTATTATTTCTGGTCCGCAATCGGAAGAACGCTGATCTACTCTGCTTTCGCAGTGATCTTCGTAAACATCGTTGCTTTTGTACTTGCTTATCTGGTAACCAGCGGTGTAAAAGGACAGAACTTCTTCCGTGCCGGATTCTTCATTCCGAACCTGATCGGCGGCATCGTTCTCGGTTATGTTTGGAAATTCGTGTTCAACCGTGCATTCGTTGCACTGGGTGAAGCAATTACCGCAGGAACAGTACCATCACTGTTGTCTACTACAGGAGGGGCGATGTTCTGTCTGATCCTGGTTTCGGTATGGCAGTATGCGGGATACATGATGCTGATCTATGTTGCCGGCTTCATGAGCGTTCCCGACAGCCTCAAGGAAGCGGCTATGATCGACGGCTGCACTCCGAGCCAGGCGATGCGCAACGTTACGATCCCTCTGATGAGAAGCTCATTTGTTACCTGCCTGTTCCTGAGCATCACCAGATGCTTCATGGTCTACGATGTCAACCTGTCCTTGACGAAAGGCGAGCCGTTCAACTCTTCCGTTATGGCGGCCATGCATGTTTATAACAAGGCATTCGTATACAAGGATTACGGAACCGGCCAGGCAGAGGCTTTGATCCTGTTTATCGTATGTGCCATTATTGGCATCACCCAGGTCTATGTAGGTAAGAAAGGGGAGGTGTCTGCATAATGACAGCAAATGAAAAAGCCGCAAGAAAGAAAAAAATCAATCATGCGATTACTATCATCGTACTGATCATTCTGTTCCTTCTCTTTATCGCACCGTTTATCCTGGTGGTAATCAATGTGTTTAAGGTGAAGGCAGATATCAACACGAATCCGCTTGCTTTGATCGGTGCACATGGTTTTACCTGGCAGAACTTCCCCGAAGCCATGAAGAAAATGGATTTCTGGAATGTATTTAAAAACTCTGCCATCATCACAACCTGTGCGACCATCCTTACCATTCTGGTTTCTGCCATGGCATCCTTTGTTATCGTCAGAAACGGAAAATGGAAAGCATGCTCCATCCTTTTCGCCTTGATGATCGCATCAATGGTCATTCCGTTCCAGGTCCTGATGGTTCCCCTGGTATCCGTTTACGGCGGAATCTTCAAGATCCTCAACAGCAGGCTGACCCTTATTCTGATGCATACTGGTTTTTCAGTATCAATGGCAACGTTCATGTTCCACGGCGCGATCAATACAAACATTCCGCTGGAACTGGAAGAGGCAGCTCTTATCGACGGTTGTACCCGCTGGCAGACGTTCTGGAAAATCGTTTTCCCGCTGCTGAAGCCGACGATCGCTACCGTGGCCATCATCGATGCCATGGCCTTCTGGAACGACTACCTGCTGCCCAGCCTTGTACTTGGTGAAAAGAATCTTTACACGATTCCTATTGCAACTCAGGCATTCTACGGCACATATTCCACCGACATCGGTCTGGTTATGGCCGCCCTGCTGCTTGCAATGCTGCCAATCTTGATTTTGTATCTGTTCTTACAGAAATACATCGTCGCCGGTGTTACTTCCGGTGCAGTTAAAGGATAAAGGAAACTGAGATATATGGACCGCTTCTTTGATGCGAATAATCCGCTGATGCGCTTTTTGTCATGGCTGGTGGATCTGGTTATCATCAATGTTCTTACCATTGTATGTGCCTTACCCATAGTGACAGCAGGAGCATCCTTCACAGCAATGAACTATGTTCTGCTGCATAAAGCGCGAGATAATGAGACTTATATCGGAAAAATGTTCTTCCATTCTTTCCGGGATAATTTAAAGCAGGGAATCCTTTGCGGACTCATTTATCTTGTCATTGGATTGATTGCGGGAGTGGATCTGTATGTGCTTCATATCTTTGATATGAAAGCGACGACCGCGTTGATGATCATCCTTTCCGTCGTATCATGTTTCATTTTTGTGACTGCAGTTTACGTTTTCGGTCTGCTTGCACGGTATGAGAATACGGTGTCCGGCACGTTTCGAAACGCAATCCAGCTTACCATCGCACACCTGCCCCTAACGCTGGTGATGATCGTGATCTGGATGGCCTGGCTGTTCGTGTTGTGGTATTTTCCGAAAACAACAGTCCTTCTGTTCCTGCTGTTCGGGTTTTCGTTACCCGGTTTTCTGTGTGCTCTGCTTTATGATCCCATCTTTCGAAAGATGGAAGAAACCGAGTAACGGAAAAAGGATGGCGTAGAATTGAGCATGAATGATTCTTTAAGGAAAGCAAGACAGTATGAGGCCGGTCCTGTCAGATCTCCGGTGTTTGAACCGAGACCGAGGCTGCACTTTACGGCTCCGGTCGGATGGCTGAATGATCCCAATGGCTTTTCATGGTATCGGGGACAGTACCATCTGTTTTATCAGTATTATCCCTATGGTACGCATTGGGGCCCTGTTCACTGGGGACACGCAGTAAGTTCCGATCTGCTGCAATGGACCTATCTGCCGGCTGCTCTGGCACCGGGAGAGGAGTATGACAGAGACGGGTGCTTTTCCGGTAGTGCTTTGGAAATGAAGGATGGCACACATCTTCTCATGTTCACCGGATACGTCTATGATGAATCCGATCCGAAACATCGTGGAATTCAGACGCAGAATATCGCTTTGGGTGACGGTCGCGAGTATGAAAAATACTCCGGGAATCCGGTGATATTAAACGCTGATATTCCGGATGGAGGAGATCCTTATGACTTTCGCGATCCGAAAGTTTGGAGGGAACAGGACGGGACACTGTATGCCGTGATAGCCTCCGGCAGAGAGGACCTGGGAGCCAGAATTCTGGTCTTTCAGAGCCGGGATGGTTTGAAATGGAGTTTTTCACATGTTTTGACGGAGAATCGTTTGCGGTTCGGTAAAATGTGGGAATGTCCGGATTATTTCAAACTGGATGGCAGGGAAGTCCTTCTAGTGAATGCCATGGACATGGAAGAGAACGGTCCGGAGTTTCACAGCGGAAACAACGGTCTGTATATGATCGGCCGCTGGGATCCGGAAAGAAAAACCTTTCTGGAGCAGTGTATTCACACACTGGATCATGGAATGGATTTCTATGCCGGGCAGACACTGGCCGCCCCGGATGGCAGACGGATCCTTATCGGATGGATGCAGAATCCAGGTACGGCGGCGGAACATCAGTCGGATCGATCCTATTTCGGTCAGATGAGTATTCCGAGGGAATTACGGATTATCAACGGAAAACTGATCCAGCAGCCGGTTCGGGAAATTGAACAGTACCGCAGAGATCCGGTGGAGTACAGAAATGTTCTGATTCAGTCGGAGAGCATTCAGCTTGACGGGATTTCCGGCAGGGTTCTGGATATGGAACTGTCGGTCAGATCCGCAGACCCGTGCTCTGAATATGAACGCTTTGAATTACGTTTTGCTCAGAATTCGGATCGATATGCTCAGTTCACTTTCTTTCCCAAAACGATGACCGCATGCATCAGCAGACTTCATTGTTCGTCCGGACATGATTCTCTGCCGCAGCGGCAAACCGAACTTTTCGGATGGAACGGAACTCTGAATCTGCGGATGATACTGGACACCGACAGCGCAGAGATCTTTATCAACGATGGAGAAACGGTTTTCTCCATGACACTGCAAACCGCATCAGAAGCGAATGAGATAACATTTATCTCGGATGGAAACCTTGTCCTTGATGTAACAACGTATAAACTAGATTCAACATTACATTAAAGGCGAATACTTACATGAATAAATAAAAGGAGATATAGCATGGCAAGTTTATCTTTGAAAAATATACAAAAGATCTATCCAAACGGATATCATGCTGTTACGGATTTCAACCTGGAAGTTGAAGATAAAGAGTTTATCATCTTTGTCGGTCCTTCCGGATGCGGAAAATCCACAACACTTCGCATGATTGCCGGTCTGGAAGATATTTCCGAAGGCGAATTCCGCATCGACGGCAAACTGATGAATGATGTGGAGCC
>CADCMP010000083.1 GCA_902802565.1 Oscillospiraceae bacterium | reverse complement strand
CTGCGGCACACCTTCACGGCATGCGGAACATTTACCGCAGGACTCTTCACGGCAGAAGTTCATGAAGAAACGAGCAATCTCTACCATGCAGGAATCCTGGCCCATAACAACAAGTCCGCCGGAACCGATGATGGCTCCAACTTTCTTGACGGAATCGAAGTCAAGCGGAAGATCCAGATGATCTTTCGTCAGGCAGCCGCCGGACGGACCGCCGATCTGGACGGATTTGAATTCTCCGCCATTCTTCAGGCCGCCGCCGATATCATAAACGATCTCTCTCAGCGTGGTTCCGAAGGGAACTTCGATCAGGCCGGTACGATTGATGGCGCCGGTAAGAGAGAAGGTCTTGGTGCCGGTGCTGCCCTCGGTGCCGATACCGGTGTACCATTTGGCACCCTTGGTGATGATCATGGGGATGTTTGCATAGCTCTCGACGTTGTTGAGCAGTGTGGGAGCTTCAAACAGGCCCTTATCAACGGTACGGTGCAGTTTCGGACGCGGCTGGCCGCGGTTGCCTTCGATGGATTTCAGAAGAGCAGATCCTTCACCGCAGACAAATGCGCCTGCGCCTTTGGAGATGGTCAGTTCAAAGCTGAAATCGGTTCCGAGGATGTTATCACCCAGCAGTCCCAGAGCCTTGTCTGCTTCAATGGCCTTGGTCAGTCTTTCCACCGCCAGAGGATACTCAGCACGGCAGTAGATGTAACCGCGATTGGAGCCCACCGCTCTTGCTGCGATCATCATACCTTCGATCATGCGGTGCGGATCGCCTTCCATAACGGAGCAGTCCATAAATGCACCGGGGTCACCTTCGTCCGCGTTGCAGACGACGTATTTTACTTCCTCATTATGTGCTGCAACCTGGGACCATTTCTTGCCGGCCGGGAAACCTGCGCCGCCGCGGCCCTTCAGGTTGGATGCGTCTACTTCATTGACGACTTCTTCGGGAGTCATCTCAAAGAGTGCCTTGATGAATCCGTCATATCCGCCGACAGCAACATACTCTTCGATGGATTCGGAACTGATGTTTCCGCAGTGCTCCATCAGGTATCTGGACTGCTTTTTGTAGAACGGGTAGTCCTTGGTCAGGTGCGGATACTGCACGCCGTCTTCATATTCTACCAGTCTTGCCACGACTTCGCCGTTTTTGATGGTCTTGTTGACGATCTCTTCAACGTCAGCGGCAGTGACATGTACATAATAAACATCCAGAGGATCGATACGGACCAGGGGGCCAAGTGCACAGCAGCCCATGCATCCGCATTTCTTCAGATTGAATGCGCCGTCCTTCTCATCTTCCCAGGATACGGAGAACGGAACATCGGACTTGGACAGTACTTCTACGAACTTGTCGTAGACTGCCTTGGCGCCGGCAGCCATACAGCCGGTGCCGGAGCAGACCAGAACCTTATTGGTCTGCTTGGCCAGTTTTTCAGCGGCTTCCTGCTGAAAGGCCTTAAAATCTTCTAAGCTCTTTAATTTACTCATTTATTTGCTCTCCTCTCGAAGAGAATTGACTAAGTCATGAACCTTTTCCGGGGTCATCTTACCATGAACAACATCGTTGACCATCATGGTAGGAGCCAGACCGCATGCACCAAGGCAGGATACACGCTCAATGGTAAACAGGCCGTCCTCGGAAGTATGCTGGCCGGGCTTCATCCCGACTGCTTCATACATGGCATTCGTAACGTCGTCAGCACGGCTGACGTGGCAGGCAGTACCATTACAACATTTTACAACATATTTTCCTTTTGCTTCGAGAGAGAAGTTGCCGTAGAATGTGGCAACACCATAAATCTTTGCAGGGCTGATGCCGATCTTCTCGGCAGCGTATTTAAGTCCCTCTTCCGGGAGATATCTGTATTCCTTCTGAATGTCCTGCATGATGCCGATAACCTGAGTGGCATCGTAGCTATGATCTTTCAGAATGGAATCTATGAGTTCAAAATCTACTTTCATAAAACTCCTCCTTTACTTGTTTTGCCTTGTTTTTTGCTTTTGGAAACTATGCTATAATACTGTCTGCATTTGCATGCTCTTTTACTGCTAAATTCAGTAAAACATCCATATAGTCAATTGTAAAGTAAAGTTATTTTTTTATCGGTTAATTATTAGGCGATTTGTAACCATCTCCCCATTTTTTTATTAAGTATGCACAATTTTTAACGCTTGAAATTGTATGTGTTGCACTTTCGGTGCATTTTTACCATTTTTTCCAAGTCAATTGTGCACAAAACAACGCCTATTTAACTGTAAAACAACTGTTCATAATCAAAATCAATCCTACTGAGATCTGAGAAGGCCATGAAGAAAATCACAATCGGAACCCTGGCTCATGTGGACGCCGGAAAGACAACGCTCTCGGAAGAGATGCTATATACAGCAGGCGCCATCCGTTCCCGCGGACGGGTGGATGACGGCAATTCTCATATGGACACCGATGAGATGGAACGTCAGCGAGGAATCACCATTTTTTCCAACGTTGCTCCCTTCTCCTACAGGGAAACGGATTTTATCCTTCTGGATACCCCGGGGCATGTGGATTTCTCTGCAGAGGCGGAACGGGTCTTCCCTGTTCTGGACTATGCCGTTCTGGTCATCAGCGGCACCGACGGCGTTCAGTCCCATACCGAGACACTCTGGAAGCTGCTGGACCGATATCAGGTCCCGGTGTTCCTGTTCATATCCAAAATGGATATTGCCTGCAAAGATCCGACAGCGCTTCTGGAGGAGTGCAAACAGGTCCTGCATCCGGGATGTTCGAACATGGCATCCGGAAACCAGGAGGATCTGGCATATCTGTCCGAAGAAGCCATGGAGGAATACCTTCGTGACGGCACGGTATCCGACGACACCGTACGCAATATGATCCTGTCCCGGGTACTGTTCCCGGTCTACTTCGGTTCCGGTCTGCACGGCGACGGTGTTCCGGAACTGATGGATGGTCTGGATCGTTTCACCTGCATGCCGGTGTATCACACGGATCCCGGTGCCCGGGTCTTTCAGATCCGTCATGACAAAAACGGAGCCCGTCTCACCTTTTTGAAGATGACCGGCGGGACCCTTTCCGTAAAAGACTCCATATCCTATTTCCATCACGGCCAGATGGTGGAGGAAAAGATCCATCAGATCCGTTCCTATTCCGGCGATCGTTTCACCGCCGTCAACGATGCCTCCGCCGGAGACATCGTGGCTGTCTGCGGCCTGGAACACACAGCCCCGGGACTGGGGATCGGATCGGAACACGGCAGCACCGTTCCCGTAATGGAATCCGTGATGACCTGCCGCATCGAAGCCGTGGACGGTACCAGCGCTCCCGTTCTTCTGAGCAAGATGCAGATCCTGACGGAAGAGGATCCTCTTCTCCGTGTAGTCTGGGACGATAATCTGGGAGAAATCCAGATCCAGATCATGGGCGATATCCAGACGGAAGTGCTGAAAGATCAGATCCGCCGGCGTTTTGATATTGAAACGGAGATCGGTCCGCGGCAGATCATGTACCGGGAGACCATTGCAAATGCGGTGGAAGGCATCGGTCATTTTGAACCTCTGCGCCATTATGCAGAGGTCCATCTCTGGCTCTCTCCTCTCCCCAGAGGTACCGGCCTGATCTTTGATTCCGACTGCAGCGAGGATCTTCTGGACCGGAACTGGCAGCGACTGATCCTGACCCATCTGGAAGAAAAGCAGCACCGTGGTGTTCTCACCGGTGCCCCCATCACAGATATGAAGATCACGCTGATCGCCGGAAGGGCCCATGCAAAACATACGGAAGGCGGTGATTTCCGTCAGGCGACCTACCGTGCCGTGCGGCAGGGTCTCATGAAGGCGGAGAGCATCCTTCTCGAACCTTACTATTCCTTTACGGCGAATTGTCCGTCGGAGACCGTCGGACGGATCATCAATGATATCAAATCCTTTAACGGCACTGTGACGGATACCGAGACCTCTTCCGACGGATCCATGGGTACGGTCACCGGCAGAGCACCGGTGGACCGTCTGTCCGGCTACCTTTCCACCTTCCCTTCCATTACCCGCGGAAAAGGGCGGATCAGCGTCTGGCCCGACGGATATGAGCCATGTGCCCGCACCGATGAGATCGTGGATGCCTCCGGCTATGATCCCCTCCGGGATACGGAGAACCCCTCCGGTTCCGTCTTCTGTTCCCATGGTTCCGGAATCACCATCCCATGGGATCAGGTCAGCGAGCACATGCATATCGATACCGGAGTGGAGAAGGAAACGCAGACGGAAGTCCGCCCCATCATCCGTTACCGGGATCTGAGCTTTGACGACAAGGAACTGGAGGAGATCATGGACCGGGAATTCGGTCCCATCCGCCGTCCCGTGTATTCCAGACCACAGGTCAACAAGGCACCGGAGACGAAGGAACAGAAGGAAAAGAAATCCTATCTCATCATCGACGGATACAATGTCATTTACGGCTGGGAAGATCTGAAACGTCTGGCGCAGGATGACATGGATCTGGCCCGGGCAACCCTGATGGATATCCTTGCCAATTATCACGGTTTCACCCAGACCGAAGTGGTTCTGGTCTTTGACGCCTACCGTGTACGGGACTATTCCAGGAAAGCGGAGGATTATCACGGGATCCATGTGGTATATACCAAGCCGAAGCAGTCTGCGGACTCCTACATCCAGACCCTTTCCCGTGAAATCGGGAAAAACTATTCCGTGCGTGTCGTCACGTCCGACAGTCTCATTCAGCTCACCGCCCTCAGCGCCGGAGTGCTCCGGGTATCTACCAGGGAGTTCCGGAATGAGATTCGATGGGCACTGGATCAGATCGAGAGCGTTCTGAAAAAGAACGAAAACAGTCTGCACGGCACGAAACTGGAGGAACTCTATGGAAAAGAATGATCTTGCTTCCCGTATGGAAGACCTTGCCGCTCAGTGTCAGCGCCGTTCGGTCATCACCCATTCTCATTTCCTGACTCCCGCCGAGCAGCATCAGATTGCAAACATTTCCTTCCTGCCCGGATCGGACGGAAGTTCGGTGCTGTTTGGAGGAACCGAAGAGTCCGAACGAAAGATTCTGTTCTTCCTCCCCTACTACATGACGGAAGACGATCTGGACTGGAGCGAGACCATCACCATTCTGGAGAGCCGGTGCCGGTTCGGAAAGCCGGGTCACCGGGATTATCTCGGCTCCCTCATGGGTCTGGGAATCCGCCGGGAATTTCTCGGTGATATCTGGCTGGAGGAAGAGAATGCCTATCTCTTCTGTATGAGTACGGTGAAGGATACGATCTTAAATGAACTGAAGCAGGTGGGGCGCAACGCCGTTTCTGTCAGGGAGATCTCTCCCGATGAGCTTCCCGATCTGCGCAGACAGACAAAGAGTGAACGGTTTACCGTCATGTCTCCCCGTCTGGATGCTGTTGTCGCCGGCATGTTCCGTCTTTCCCGGACAGAAAGCGCCGAACGCATCCGTCAGGGACTGGTGCAGCATAATTATCAGGAATGCCTGAAAACGGATGCTCCGGTACGGGAAGGTGACGTGATCTCCCTGCGCGGACGCGGGAAAGGGATCGTTTCCGCTTTTGAAGGTACCACCCGCCGCGGACGCATGTTTATCGAAGTCAAAATCTATCAGTGAGGTTACGAGTATGGAAAACTACAAGCTCACATTCTGTTATGACGGTTCCCGCTACCGCGGATGGCAGAATCAGAACAACGTTTCCAGTACCATTCAGCATAAAATGGAATCCGTTCTGAACGAC
>CADCMP010000082.1 GCA_902802565.1 Oscillospiraceae bacterium | reverse complement strand
CCGGAACAACCTGCAGCCCAACGCAAACGGACAGTACATCCTGTACAAACGTCCCGTGGGCGGCATGCCTCCCGATGCGTTTCCCACTCTGGTGGCCAATGCTGTGGGTGTGACGAATGCCCGCTATTATCATAATCTGTCCCGGTGCTCCTTCCGTACCGTGGAGATGCTCCGGGTCCTCTCCGGCAGGGGAAGCGACTACGACAATCAGATGAGCGGAAACGCCCTGTCCAACCAGGTCCTGTCCTACAACGACTGTGGAATGACGGAGTGGGAGCTGAACGATATGTACCAGACGGCAGCCGATTCCGTGCGGAGCGCGAAGCTCGTGACCGTGGAACTGGGCAGCAACGATGTGGTCTACGCCGTGACACAGCGCCTCGGAGCACTGACCAATCCGCTGACGGCGGTATCTGCCGTGACAAGTGCCTATCAGGAAGCCTACCAGATCTTTTCGGAGACGTATCCGAAACTGATCCAGAAGGTCTATGAACTCAATCCCGAATGCACTGTCGTGGCAGTGGGATTGTATAATCCCTTCCGTTATCTGAGGATCAATGACGGCTCGGATGCCACGTTGGGAGCGGCCATGGAAGGCCTCGTCAATCAGTTCAACGATCTCATCCGGAACCTGAACGGATACGCCAATAACAGTGCCTACGATTACCGGTATGCCGATGCTTCCAATGCGGAGATCACACCGTTCAGTGATACGCTGTCGGGATATCTCTCCCGCAATGCCCAGCAGGAACTGCTGGATGAATTCAACCTGAAGATGCACTGCAACCGAAACGGCCACCGCTACATTGCAGACCAGGTGCTGGCGGCACTGGGAGGCGGCTACAACGCCATGGATCCCACCTCCGTTGCCCGAGTGGGAAACTTCCGGGACGTGGCAGCCAGTGCGTATTATGCCAATCCCGTGAAGTGGGCCGTGGGAAACGGAATCACCTCCGGTACTTCCGGCAATACCTTCTCCCCGGATCTCACCATTACCCGGGCTCAGGCGGTCACCATGATCTGGCGGGCGGTCTCCTCTCCGGAGCCGAAAGCGACCAACAATCCCTTTACGGATGTCAGGGGAGATCAGTACTACTACAAAGCGGTCCTGTGGGCCTATGAGAACAATGTCACCACCGGCACCGCAAGCTATCTCTTCTCACCCAATGATCCCTGTACCAGGGCACAGATCGTGACCTTCATGTACAACGCCGTGGGAAAACCCTGGGCGGGCTTCGGAGGAAACTCCTTCCGGGACGTTCCCAGCAATGCCTATTACTACAGCCCCGTACAGTGGGCGGTGCGGCAGGGGATCACCGCCGGTACCGGCGACGGAACCTTCTCGCCCGATGCGCCCTGCACCCGGGCACAGGTGGTGACCTTCCTGTGGAGAGTCAACGGCTCTCCCGTATGATCCGAATACAGCAAAAAGCGCTGCTGGTTGATTTCCAGCAGCGCTTTAATTCTGTCTAAATAATTAGTCAAACAGGTGATCGATCCAGTTGCGCAGTTTCTTCACCGTCAGGAAACGGAAGAGGAAGATCCGGACCCAGTCCACGGCGATGCCCACCACATAGATGCTGACGGCGATGCCGATGACCCGCAACGGGATGATCCCGGGACTCATGGCGGCGATCTCCTCGTACCGGCGGGAGAGGAAGTAGGTGCGGACATAGTTCTGGTCCTGCAGCAGATACACACCGAAGGTGGTGGGAGCCACCACTTTGACGATGAATTTTCCCACTTTGGGCAGACGGCGGTTTCCGAAGAACAGAAGGAGAGCCGTTGCCATCAGAAAGATGGTGGGAGAGGTGTAGGAGATGAACATCCCGCTGATATCCCAGTCCTTTCCGTAGTAGAACTGGGTCTTCCAAAGCCAGGTGAAGAGCAGTGCCAGAAGGAACACGCCCCAGCGGACAAGAGGAGGGATGATCTTGCATAAGTCGAACTTCCGGATCACCGCACCCACCATGTACAGGGCGCACAGCCACATGAAGGTGTAGCCGCCGGCAAGACGGAAGGGATCAGAGAGACTGTTCTTGATGGCCAGTGTATTGTACAGGGAGAACAGCAGGAAGACTCCCAGAAACAGTTTGACCGCATCCTTCTCCGTAAAGGATTCCACCACCCGGTTCATATAGGGCATCAGAAGAAAGACGCCGGTGTAGGCGGTGAAGTACCAGTAGGCATTGAAGGTCACGGGGAAGAAACTGTGTACAACGCGGGTGTGGGAGACGTAGCTCGGCTGCCAGTTATAGACAACGATGGTCATCAGCAGACAGTAGAAGACCACTTCCAGCCACAGCGTGAGATAGCGGGAGGGACGGTGCTTGCGTCCGTACCCCACATATCCGCTGATGACGCCGTAGCAGTCCACCGCGCAGAAGCACAGGATCTCCAGAAGCCATACCACATTATACTGGGCCTTTCCCTCCACGGCATCGATGATGCCGCCGTGTCCCATGACGTGGAGAATCGTTATGAACAGAGTAGCCAGTACACGAAGAAGGTCTACTCCGTAGTTTCTCTCTTTCCAAGTTTCCAAATCGTCAGTCTCCAGATCTATAGATTGTTAAAGAGCGATCCACAGTACCAGGGGGATGGTGATCACACTGAGGACCGTGGCGATGCAGATGGTCTTGCTGGCCAGGGTGGCATCCTGTCCGTAATCGATGCAGAAAGGTGTCAGCATCACCGCCGGCGGACACGCCGACAGGATCACCAGTACGCCCAGCATCATGTCATTGTCCGTCAGATGCCGGAAAATGAGCGCGCACAGAAGGGGACAGACCAGAAGACGCACCGCACTGATGACGTAGGGCCGCCAGTCGGTGAAGATCTCCCGGAAGGCGATGCCGCCCAGACTCGTTCCGATAATGATCATGGACAGGGGAACGGTACCGGCTGCGATGGTGGAGATGGTCTCCTCGATCACCACCGGGACATGGATCCCGGTGAAAAACAGGATCAGGGAAATGAGGACCGCCACCACCGGAGCGTTGAGCAGTTCCTTAAAGGAAAAGCTTCCGCGGGAATCCCGGGTCAGCTGTGCCACTCCTGCGGTATACAGCAGTACATTGAAGATGATCGTGGAAAGGGAAGCGGCAAAGATGGCCTCGCTTCCGTAGAGCCCCTCGATGATGGGAAACCCGAGAAAGACCGTGTTGATGAAGACCATCAGAAGGATGGTGATCCCCCGGTCCTTCTTCATGGGAAAGACCGTCACGGTGAGAAAACCCATCAGCCAGTAAATGGCGAACCCCAGTGCGAACAGCCCGAAGAGAAGGATCATCTCCCTTCCGGAGAGCACGGGATCCACATTCACCGTGGAGCGAAGGATGGAGCACACCAGAAACACGTTGATGAGCAGCCGGCTGAGATACCGGTTGGCCACATCGTCGGTGAGTTTTGCCTTGCGCGCTGCGAAGCCTACCAGCATGATCAGGACCAGGATCATCATTTTTTCGATGACGATGGATACTTCCATGGGCAGCCTCCTCAAAACAATTCCACAGATGCTGAAAATTATACCACTATACATGGTTGGTTTACAATAATCGGAATAGAAAAATATTGCACTTTCCGGTGTTCCATACTATATTACAATTGACAAATCCTATTATAGAACTCGGAGGAAAGAAATGGACGCGGACCAACGTCACGATATAGAAGCGTTTGTAAAAGAAAACCGGGATAACATCATCCGGGATATCGGAACAATCGTCGCTGTCCCCAGCGTAAGGGGAGAAGCGGAGGAAGGTGCTCCCTACGGAGCGGAGTGCCGGCGTGTACTGGACGTCATGCTTGGCATGGCGGAAGACATGGGCATGGAGACCGGTGTCTGTGACGACCGGGTCGGCTGGGCCCAGCTCCGCGGCGAGAGCGGAGAAAAGCATCTGGCTACGGTCACTCACCTGGATGTGGTGCCCGCAGGCAAAGGATGGGAATCGGATCCGTTCACTCTGGTGGAGAAGGACGATTATATCCTGGGCCGCGGTGTTCTGGATGACAAGGGACCCAGTGTGCTGTGCCTGTATGCACTGAAGTATCTGAAGGAACGGAACATCCCTCTGCGCTATTCCGTGCGCGCCCTCTTCGGGACCGCGGAAGAGACGGGGATGGAGGATGTGGAGTACTATCTGCGCAACGAGGATCCTCCTCTGTTTGCCTTTTCTCCCGACTCGGACTTTCCCGTATGCAACGGGGAGAAGGGGATCTACCAGGGCAAACTGAAGGCGGTGCATCCCTGTTCCGTGATCCTGGACTTTAAGGGCGGCGTGGTATCCAATGCCGTGCCGGACCGGGCGGAAGCGGTGCTACGCTGCAGCATCGAGGAGCTGCAGCCCCGGGATAATATCCGGCTGGAGGAAGAGGCGGGCTGCGTCAAGGTCAAAGCCTATGGCATCGCCGGGCATGCTTCCATGCCGGAGGGGACCCGGAACGCCATCGGCGTGCTGGCAAACTACCTGCTGGACAGCCATGTGGTGTCGGAGAGCGAGGAATCTTTTCTGAAGGTCCTGCGGGATCTTCACGAGGATTACCATGGCAGGGAGCTTGATCTGGATGTCGAGGATGACCGCTTCGGCAAGCTGACCATCATCGGCGGTACCGCCGGGATGGAGGACGGAATGCTGTGGCAGACCATCGACTGCCGCTATCCGGAAGAGATCAGCAGTGCGGATATCACGGAAAAGCTCATGGATGCCGCCGGAGACGACGCCATACTGGAAGTGAACAACATCGAAGAGCCCTTCTACATGGAATCGGACAGTGATCCGGTCCAGGTGTGTATCCGGGCATACAATGATATTACCGGAGAGGATAAGGAGCCCTTTACCATCGGCGGAGGCACCTACGCCAGAAACTTCCCCTATGCGGTGTCCTTCGGACCCGAGCACCATGACCGGCCCTCACCGGACTTTGTCGGCGGGATCCACTCGGCCAACGAAGGAGTCGCCATCTATGATCTTCTGGAAGCGCTTCAGATCTACATCCTGGCGCTGCTGGAACTGCAGAAACTGGAATACTGATAAAAAAATTACCTGTCTTTCTTCACGCTGTTTCGTGAGGAAGGACAGGTATTCTGTCTGGAAAAAGAGGAGCCGGATCAAGACCGATCCGGCTCTTTTCAGTTATTTTTCTTCGTATTCGAAATTGTAACAGTTCATGGAAAACTTGGTCAGCATATTGGCCAGTTCCTCGGCAGAGACCGATTTTCCGGAATCGTCCGTGAACCAGTTGGAGATCATCATGAAACAACCGGATGCGCAGTAGAAGAAACGGTACCGCTCCGTGATATCCAAGTCGTCAAAGGATCCTCTTGTTTCAAAGAACACCGGTTCCCAGAAATCGTTCAGGATCCCCTTCACAATGGAAAGATCGACCTTGCCGGAGACCAGAACTTTAAAATCATCCTTGATCTCACCCAGCTCCTTCAGCGCGGCAGTGAACAGAGAGTTGCACCTCTCCTGAGTGCTCATGTTATCCTGATACACGCCTTCCAACTGATCCCGAATGCTTTCACCGATACTTTTTTCATATTGAATGATCTGATCAAAGGGATCGGAGAAATAGGAATAGTAGGTCGAGCGGTTTACATCGGCAAAATCGCAGATCTCCGTGACCGTGATCTTATCCAAAGGTTTGTCGCGCAGAGCTTCGATCAGCCCCTTGTGCAACAGCGTTTTTGTCATTTTTACGCGGCGGCTGTCCTCTTTCATGGCAGTATCACCCCAAATCGGACTATTT